>DATKCJ010000447.1:0-12959 GCA_035513275.1 Opitutaceae bacterium | reverse complement strand
AAACAACAGTTGGCTTCGATAGCTCGTCTCCGGCCAATCCGCATTCCGCACTCCGCAATCCGCAATCGTCCCAGACCCAAGACCCCGGACCCCACTCTCACTCCCACCTCCGCCCATGCGATTCTTCCACCTCATCTGGGGAAACCTGAAGCGCAAGAAACTGCGCACGATTCTCACGCTGCTCTCGATCCTCGTGGCGTTTGTGCTGTTCGGATTTCTGTCTGCAGTAAAGCAGGCGCTCATCGGGGGCGTCGAACTCGCCGGCGCGGACCGGTTGATCGTGCGGCACAAGGTTTCGCTCATCCAGCTTCTGCCCGAAACCTACAAGGCGCGCATGTTGCGCCTGCCCGGTGTCGCCGCTGTCGCGCACCAGACATGGTTCGGCGGCATTTACCAGGACCCGAAGAACTTCTTCATGCAGTGCCCGGTCGAGCCCGAGGATTTCATGGCGATGTTTCCCGAGTTCCTCCTGCCGCCGGAGCAGATGAAGGCTTGGCTCTCGATGCGCACCGGTGCGATCGTGGGCCGCAAGACCGCGGATCGCTTCGGCTGGAAAGTCGGCGACAAGATCCCGATCATGTCGCCCATCTGGATGCGCAGGACGTGGGAGTTCGACATCGTGGGAATCTTCGAGGGACGTGAAAAGGGGACTGACACGACCAGCCTGTTCTTCCGCTACGACTATTTCGATGAAGTGCGGCGGACCCAGAATTGGGGCACAGGGCAGGTCGGCTGGTATACGATCCGCGTCGATGACCCCGAGAAGGCGGGCGAGGTCGCGTTGCTCGTGGATCAGGAATTCGAAAACTCACAGGCGGAAACCAAGACCGAGCCTGAAGGCGCGTTTGTGCAGGGCTTCGCCAACCAGATTGGCAACATTGCGCTCATCGTCTCCGGCATCCTTGGCGCGGTGTTCTTCACGATCCTGCTCGTGACCGGCAGCACGATGTCGCAGGCCGTTCGCGAGCGCATCGGTGAACTCGGCGTGCTGAAGGCGATCGGCTTCACCAACGGGCAGGTGCTCGGGCTGGTGCTCGCGGAATCGTGCCTGCTCACATTCCTCGGCGGCGGCATCGGACTCGCACTTGCCGCGGCAGCAATCTCGCGCGGCGATCCGACGAACGGAATGCTGCCGCTCTTCCACCTCCCCACGTCTGACCTTCTCGTCGGCATCGCACTCGCGATCGGACTCGGAGTCGTCACCGGGATCCTACCCGCCTTGCAGGCCACACGCCTGCGCGTCGCGGATGCGCTCCGGCGGATGTAGGATGAGAGACCACATGACCACAAGACCACTGACCACGGACCTCAGATGTAGGACTCTTTCGCGGTCCGTCCTTCTGTCTTCATCCGTGGTTCTGGGGTCCTTTGGTCCGTGGTCCCGTGGTCCGTGGTCTCGTGGTCTCGCCTGTCTCTTCCTATGATCAACTGGTTCTCCCAGATCTTCTCAATCGCGCGGTTCGGGTTGATGAGCATCCCGCAACGTCGCGGATCCGTGGCCGCCACTGTGTTTGGCACCGCGGGTGTCGTCATGGTGCTCGTCGGCGTGCTCTCGATCGCCACCGGGTTTCGCAGGGCTATGGCCAACTCGGGCTCTGATGACGCTGCGATCGTCCTGCGAACCGGATCCGACAGCGAAATGGTCAGCGGATTTGGCCGCGAGGAAACGCGCGTCATCGCCGATGCGCCCGGGATCGCGCGCTACGACGGCGGCCCACTTGCCTCGGCGGAGTTGTTCGTGATCGTGAGCCTGCCGAAGCGCTCCACAGGCACTGATGCAAACGTGCCGCTGCGCGGCGTCGAGGGCGCCGCAATGCACGTGCGCGGTGGCATGCGGATCATAGAGGGCCGCATGTTCGAATGGGGCCGTAATGAGACGATCGTCGGACTGGGCGCGGCCCGCGAGTTCGACGGGCTCGAGGTGGGCGGCAGTGTGAAGGTCGGCCGCGAGACGTGGTCGGTTGTCGGCATTTTCGAGGCCGGCGGCGGAGTGGCCGAATCCGAGATCTGGTCCGACGCGAAGGTGCTGCAGGCGGCCTACCAGCGCGGCGACTCGTTCCAATCCGTCTACGTGAAGTTGAACTCCGCGGAGGCGTTTTCCACGTTCAAGGATTCGCTCACGTCGGACCCGCGCGTCGGCGTGAAGGTGCTCCGGCAGTCCGAGCACTATGCAGAGCAGTCCACGGCCATGACCCAGCTCATCACGACGCTCGGATTCCTGGTCGCCTTTCTGATGGCCATCGGCGCGGTGTTCGGCGCGCTCAACACGATGTATAGCGCCGTGGCCGCGCGCACGCGCGAGATCGGCACGCTGCGAGCGCTGGGCTTCGGCAGTGGCGCGGTGGTGCTTGCGTTCATGATCGAGGCGCTCCTCCTCGCGCTCGCCGGCGGCGCGATCGGTGCAGGTGTGGCCTACATTGCGTTCAACAACATGCGCGCGGCGACGATGAACTGGCAGAGTTTCAGCCAGGTGACGTTTGCGTTTGCCGTAACGTGGCAGCTCCTCGTGATGGGAGTCGTTCTCGCGGCATTCATCGGCTTTTTCGGCGGGCTGCTCCCTGCGATCCGCGCCGCGCGGCTGCCGATCGCGGGCGCGCTGCGGGAGCTGTAGAGTCAACAAACCTGATTTACGCAAATGGCACGCCCGAAGAAGAAATCCATTTCGTCCACGAAGGCCGCGATCCCGGTGCGCGCCGTGGACTTCGTGATGTATAACACGAAGGACCTCCGCGCGACGCGCGCGTTCTACCAGAAGCTTTTCGGCTTCAAGCGCGGCCACGAGTGGAACGACTGGTGGTCGGAGTTCGACACAGGTCCAGTGCCGCTTTGCCTCAATGGGGACGGCAACTCCGGCAGCCGCGAGTGGGACTGGAGCGGACCCGCGTGCATCGCGCTCGCAGTCGACAGCGTGCCCGACGCGATCGCGAAGTGCCGCAAGCGCGGCGTGAAGGTGCTCATCGGACCGACCGAGACGCGCGTGTGCTGGATGGCGTGGATAGCCGACCCCGACGGCAACCGGATCTGTTTACATTCCAGAAAAGACGGCAGCGCGGGCTGATGCGGTGCCTTTCTGTTGTAGGAGCCCGCTTGCGGGCGATTCCGATTCGGAATCCCGTAGCGACCGAGGTAACCAGGCCGACGGACCGACTCCTTACGTCGGCGGCTACGAATCGCCCGCAAGCGGGCTCCTACATCTGAATCGGTCCGCCACTCCGCGTTCGGCAATCCGGCAACAGCAATCCATGGCGCGCACCCGGGGCCCTCCGACCGGCTTTGGTCGTGACTTCGACCATGCCGTGACGTTCTAATTCCACCGATCCGGCGCCTCTGCACCTCGCCCCGATGGCGCCGATGATCGTTCCCACATCGATGGACCCAACCGTATTTCTCCTCGGTGCCGGACGCACCGACTTCAAGCGCAACTTCCGCAAAGAAGGGAAAGTCCTGCGCGACATCATCGCCGAGACGACGCGCGCAACGCTCGACGATGCGCGCGTGCCCGCCTCGGATGTGAGCGCCGGGGTCATCGGCAATTTCGCCAGCGGCCTCTACACGCGCCAGCTCCACCTCGGCTCGCTCCTCATCGACGCCGACCCCGCGCTCAAGGGCATCCCAACTTTCCACACCGAGGCCGCGTGCGCCTCGGGCAGCGTGGCGGTCGTCGCCGGCATTCACCAGATCCTCTCGGGCCTCGCCGATGTCGTGCTCGTCGTGGGCGCCGAGCAGCAGAAGACAATGTCGCCCGCCGAGGGAGCCGACGTGCTTGCGGCCGCGGGCGACTGGGACCGCGAGAAGCCGCTCTTCGGCGAGCATATGTTTCCGAAACTGTTCGCGCAGATCGCCTCGCACTATCTCGCGTCGAACAAGCTCCCACCCGACACGCTCGCCGACCTCGTCGCCAAAAACTACGAAAACGCGCAGCGCAATCCGTTCGCACAGAAATTCGGCGCGCCGATGACGCGCGAGCAGGCGTGCAGTGTTACGGAGAAAAATCCGGAGTTCGCGCCGCCGCTGAAGATCTCCGACTGCTCGCAAGTGACCGACGGCGGCGCGGGCATCGTGCTCGCGTCGCGCCGCTACGTTGAGCGGACCGGCCGCACCGACGCGATCCGGCTCGCGGGCTTCGGCCACGCGACCGATCACCTCGAGCTCTCAAAGAAAGACAGCCCGCATTTCACCGTTGCGCGAAAGGCCATCAAGCAAGCCTACGATCGCGCTGGTCTCACGCCCGGCGACATCCATGCCGCCGAAGTGCACGACTGTTTCTCGATCAGTGAGATCATCCAATACGAGTTGCTCGGCTTCGCCGAGGAAGGGCACGGCTGGAAGCTTCTCGCTGATGGCGCCACGCGCTTCGATGGGCCGATCCCGGTGAACGTGAGCGGCGGCCTCATAGCCGACGGCCACCCGGTCGGCGCGACGGGCGTGCGCCAGGTATGGGAGGCATGCCGCCAGCTCACCGGCACCGCTGGCGAGCGCCAGCTTCAGGATGTGTCGCGCTTCCTGTGCTTCAACATGGGCGGCAGCATGACGACCAACGTCTGCACGATCTGGACGAGATGAGCCCTCTTGAGCCTGCACTCGCGTTGTGCACCGACTTCTGAGTTTGCCCCGGCGCCGCGCCCTCCTAGATTCCCGAATATGCGAAACGCCCTCACGATTTCCCAAGCACGTTCTAACCTTGGCCGGCTTGCCGATCAGGCGGTAAAGGGAAGGTCAGTCTACATGAAGCGCGGCAAACACCTGTTGCGCCTCGAAAGGGTTGAGGGCCGGAACTCTGTCACCACCCGCCCGGTGGGCTACTTCAAGTTTGACGACGATCTGACCGAACTCGCCAACCGTGCGGAGCCGTCGTTCACGTCCCCTGATGAGAATTGAACAGTGGGACATCGTCCGCTTTCGCATAAGCGCTGCCGATCGCGACCTCCACCCGGGAGTCGTTGTGTCTGCGCCTGAATGGTGTGCCGATGATCGAAAGACTCGATTGAACGTCCTCGCCTGTTCCAAGCGGGTCCCGGCCGAGGGGGCGAGAGCGCACCAAGTGTTGCTCAACGGTGCCGACGGCCTCGAGTTTCAGTCGGTCTGCGGTTGTGAGTTCTTTCATAGAGTCGTTCGGGAAAACGTGACCGAGAAGCTCGGGCGCGTCTCCGCGCCTCGGCGCCGTGCGATAGGCCGCAAGATCAACGAAGTCCTTCGCCTGTCGCGATGATGCGAATTGATGTCGGACCGGTGCAGTCGATACCCCAATGACCAAGGATCTCGCTGTGAACAGTCAAAGAGCGGGAGTCACCACCTTCCGCCTCATGCCATGACCACGCACGCCGCCTCGACCCCTGCCAATCCGCTTCACGAGCACTGCCGCAAGATAGCGCTCGAGGAGGATGCGATCCGCGAGGGCGGAGGTCCAGACGGCGTCGCGCGCCAGCACAAGCTCTGCCGGCTCGTCGCACGCGAACGCATCGCAGCGCTCGTCGACAAGCCCGACGAGTTTCTCGAGACCGGACTCTGGGCCGCGCACGGCATGTATTCCGAGTGGGGTAAGTTTCCAGCCGCGGGTGTCGTCACCGGCATCGGTGAAATCAACGGCCGGCCCTTCATGATCGTCGCCAACGACGCGACCGTGAAGGCGGGCGCATTCGTACCCATGACGTGCAAGAAAGTGCTGCGGGCACAGCGGATCGCGTTCGAGTGCAACCTTCCCCTCGCCTATCTCGTCGATTCGTCGGGCGTGTTTCTGCCGATGCAGGACGAGATATTTCCCGACGAGGACGACTTCGGCCGCATCTTCCGCAACAACGCCGTCATCTCCGCCTCGGGCATTCCGCAATATGCCGCGATCATGGGCAATTGCGTCGCAGGGGGCGCCTACCTGCCCGTGCTGTGCGACAAGATTCTCATGACCGAGGGGAGTGGCCTCTACCTCGCCGGCCCTTCGCTCGTGAAGGCCGCGATCGGACAGGACGTCGACACCGAGGCGCTCGGCGGCGCCGCGATGCACGCGGAAATTTCCGGCACCGTCGACTTCAAGGAGAAGGACGACACCGCGGCGATACGGCGCCTGCGCTCGTTGGTGGACCACCTTCCACCCGAGGCGACGGACTCGTTCACCGGGCCCGAGCCTGAGACATCGGCATCACAACTCTACAACCTCGCCAGCATCGACGGCCGCCGCGAATACGACATGCGCGACCTGCTACGCTGCATCGTCGACGCCGGCTCGATCGAGGAATACAAGGAAGACTACGGCCGCACGCTCGTCTGCGCCTACGCGCGCATCGGCGGCCGGCCCATCGGAATCGTCGGCAACCAGCGCAAGCGCGTGCAGTCGAAGAACGAGGGCCTCCAAATGCCCGGCGTGATCTACGCCGACAGCGCAGACAAGGCCGCGCGGTTCATCATGGACTGCAACCAGACGCGCCTGCCGATCGTGTTCCTTCAGGACGTTTCCGGCTTCATGGTCGGCCGCGACGCCGAGGAGTCCGGCATCATCCGCAACGGCGCGAAGCTCGTGAACGCCGTCAGCAACTCCACCGTGCCGAAGATCACGATCATTACCGGCGGCTCATTCGGCGCGGGCAACTACGCGCTGTGCGGAAAGGCGTTCGACCCGCGCTTCATCTTCGCCTGGCCGCACGCGCGCTACGCCGTGATGGGCGCCGCGCAGGCGAGCGACGTGGTCTACAACATCCTCGCGCGTGGCGCGAAGGACCGCCCGAAGGAGGAGCTCGACGCGTTGCGCGAGCGCGTGAAACAGGGTTACGTCGAGCAGGCCGACATCCGCTACGGCGCGGCGCGCGGCTGGGTCGACGCAATCATCCAGCCGCACGACACGCGAAAAATCCTCCTGCGCACACTCGCACTTGTCTCGCGCCCCACTCCCGAGCACAAGTTCCACACGGGCGTCCTGCAGGTCTGACGCCGCGAACCCGAGAACGAGAGCCACGGATGAACACGGACATGATTCGCCGCAAAGTTGAGAGACACGGATTGCTCGGCTCAATCCGCGATCCGCAATCCGCAATCCGCAATCGGTTCGCCATCGGTGATTCGCTGTCTCACTGAATCCTCCCGCTCGCCACTCCATGCTCCGCATCGCCAACGCATCTGCATTTTGGGGCGACCAGCCCGATGCCGCGGCGCGCGTGCTCACTGCACTCCCCGACCTCGACTACCTGACACTCGACTACCTCGCGGAGGTTTCGCTCTCGATCATGGCCGCGCAACGCGAGCGCGACCCGCAGATCGGCTTCGCGCGCGACTTCCTCGGCGTCGTTTCGTCATTGGCGCCGCTCTGGAAATCCGGCTCGCGCTGCCGGATCGTCACCAACGCCGGCGGACTCAATCCCGAAGGCTGCGCGCGAGCGGTGCTCGCGATCCTTGCGGCCGCAGGACTCGGACGCCTTCGCGTCGCGATCGTGACCGGTGACGACGTGCTCCACCACGTTCGCGGCAATGCCGCACTCGCCAACATGGAAACCGGCGAGCCGATCGACGCCATCCGCGCGCGGATCGCAACAGCCAACGCCTACACGGGCGCCGCGCCGATTGCCGACGCGTTGAAGGCGGGTGCCGACATCGTCATCACCGGTCGCACCGCCGACCCGAGCCTAACGGTCGGCCCGTGCATCGCGCACTACGACTGGAAGGCCGACGACTGGAACCGCATCGCCGGCGCGACCGTCGCGGGCCACCTGATCGAGTGCGGCACACAGGCGTGCGGCGGTTTCTCGACCGACTGGCTCGACGTGCCCGAGCCGGAGAACATCGGCTATCCTGTCGTCGAAGTTTCCGACGACGGCTCGTGCATCGTCACGAAGCCACCCGGCACCGGCGGCACTGTTAGCGTGCAGACAGTGAAGGAGCAACTGCTCTACGAGATCGGAGACCCGGGAAAATACCTGAGTCCCGACGCGACGGTGAGCTTCCTCACGCTCAAGGTATCGGACGACGGCGCGGATCGCGTTCGCGTCTCCGGCGCGACCGGAAAACCGCCGCCGGAGTCGCTCAAGGTGAGCGCGACCTACCGCGATGGCTATCGCGCACACGGCATGATCACAATTTTCGGACACGACGCCGTGCGGAAGGCGCGACGCGCAGGCGAGGCCGTCATCAAGAGGCTCGCCAACGCTGGCTTCACTTACGATCGGCACCTCATCGAGTGCCTCGGCACAGGCGCAAGCGTGCGCGGTCTCGTGAGCCGGATGTCCGACACGCACCTCCTCGAGACCGTCCTGCGGATAAGCGTAGCCGACCCGCGCCGTGAGGCGATCGAGCGTTTCGCGAAGGAGATCGCGCCGCTTGTGACGTGCGGTCCACAGGGAGTGACGGGTTATGCGCACGGCCGCCCGTCGGTGGTGCCCGTTTTCGGTTACTGGCCCACGCTGGTGCCGCGCGCACTCGTGCGCACGAGTTGGAAATTCGTCGAGGGGGGCGCACCATGAAGGCGCTGCGCGAGATCGCCTACGCCCGAAGCGGCGACAAGGGCTCCTCGGCCAACATCGCTGTGTTCGCCCGCTCTCCCGGGATGTATGAGTGGCTGCGCGAGAATCTCACCGCAGGTGTCGTCGAGGAGTTTTTCCGCCCGCTCGGAGTCGGCACGGTTGTGCGCTACGAAGTGCCGAACCTCGAGGCATTCAATTTCATCCTGCCCGCCGTGCTCGGTGGCGGCGGCTCGCGCGCGCTGAGGATTGACGCGCAAGGCAAGACGCTCGGACAGGCGTTGCTCGAGATGAAAGTCGACCCGCCCGAGACCTGACTCCCCACTGGAACCTCCAAACGAAGTTGAACCATGGCACTCGTTGAAATCGCATCCAAAGGCCCGATCACCTCGGTCACGCTCAACCGCCCCGAGAAGAGAAACGCCCTCACCGTCCAAATGCTTCGCGAACTCGCCGAGGCCTATCGCGAGATCGCCCGCGAGCGTTCGCATCGCGTGGTGATCCTCCGCGGCGAGGGACTGTCGTTCTGCACCGGGCTCGATCTGGTCGAGACGAAGAACCGGGATCTGGCGCGCGACTCGGCCAAGAACATGGGTGAGGTGCTGCGCGTAATCGTGCGCACGCCGGCCGTCACGATCGCTGCAGTGCGCGGGCACGCCATCGCCGGCGGTGCGGGCATCATGTCCGCCTGCGACATCGTTGTAGCCGAGGAGGGAACAAAGATCGGCTACCCCGAGCCGCGGCGCGGGCTCGTGGCCGCGATGGTGATGACGCTGCTCCAGCGACAGATTGGTGATCGGAAAACGCGCGAGCTGCTTCTCACCGGCGAACTCATCGACGCGGGCGAGGCGCTCAGAATCGGGCTTGTGACGAAGGTCGTGCCGCGCGGCGGGCTCGAGGCCGAGGTCGATTCCTATACGACACAGATTCTGAAGAACGCGCCCGGCGCGCTCGCAGACACCAAGATTCTCCTCGAGGCCCTGACACCAAGGAATTTTGAAACGGCACTCGCCCGCTCCTACGCCGTCGCGCTGAGAATGCGCGGCTCCACCGAGGCACGCGAAGGCCTCGGGGCCTACGAGGAGAAGCGGAATCCAAATTGGGAAGTGTGACGCGGGCGGAGGTCGGAGTCACTCGACGACCCTTCCTCTTCCTTCTCACTTTCACCTTCCCTCGTCTTCACTCCGCTCGCAGCGCGATCACCGGGTCGACCTTCGTCGCCCGCCATGCGGGAAGCGCGAGGGCCAGTAGTGCGACTGCAGCCAGCGCGATTGAAACGAGGAGATACGTCAGCGGATCCATCGGTTTCACTTCGTAGAGCAAATCCGCCAGCAGACGACTCGAGGCAGCGCTCGCCATCAATCCAAGCACGAGGCCGCAGAACACAAGCAGCAGACCTTGCCGCACGACCATCGAGCGCACGTCTCCATTCCGGGCTCCTAGCGCGACCCGGATCCCGATCTCGCGCGTGCGGTTCCCGACGGAGAACGAGATCACGCCATAGAGACCGAGCGCCGCCAGCACCAGCGCCGCCCCCGCGAAGACACCAAGGAGGAGAACCAAGGCGCGTGAATCCGACGTGGTGCTCGCCACGGCGGCCTCGAGCGTGCGCACGTCGGCGAGTGGCACTGTCGGGTCGAGCTGCGCGATTTGCGCGCGAATCGCTCCGGCGAGCGCCTCTGAGTCCGACTTCGCACGAACGGCCAGCATCATCGACCGCTCGGCGCGTTGCGTGTGCGGCACGTAGGTCTCCGGCCGCACGTTGGCGCTCAGGCCAAAATGGCGGACATCGCCCACCACGCCTACAATCGTGTGCGTCTGCCCGGCGAGGCCGATCGTGCGTCCCACCGGATCCTCGCCGGGCCAGAATTTGGCAACCATTTGTCGGTTGATCAGTGCCACCATTGAGGTTCCCGCGTGGTCCGCTTCCTCGAAGAGTCGTCCCCGGAACAACGGAATGCCCAGTGTTGCGAAGTAGTCTATTGTGGCCGACTGAACGTCGGTGTAGTTCATCGCACCGACCGGCTCCGGTCGCCCGTCGATCGCAAACGACCAGGTGGAAATGCCCCCGCTCATGGGCAAAGCGGCGACGCCACCCACGGATTCCACTCCGGGCAGTGCGTTCAGGCGCGCGAGTAATTCATCGTAGAAAGCGCGGATCTTCTCCGACGCGTCATACCTCGCTCCCGGCAGGTGGAGCCGCATCGTCAGCACGTTGGTCGCGCGAAATCCCGGGTCGACCTTCAGCAAATGCTCCATGCTCTTGGCGACGAGAACCGCACCGGTGAGGAGCATGAATGCCAGTGCGACCTCGCCGACCACGAGTCCATGACGCAACCGTCCGCGCCCGCCACCGATCGCACCCTTGCTGGCGTTCTTGAGCGCATTGTTCAGACCGGCTTTCGCCGAGAGCCACGCGGGCGCGAGACCAAAGACCAGCCCGGCCGCGAGCGAAACCGCCAGGGTAAACGCGATGACAGTGATGTTGATCTCCGCCGCGTTCAAAGGAACCTGGTTCTGCGGGAGGAAACGGCGAAGCAGGCCGACGCCCCACCACCCGAACACCACGCCTAGCCCGCCGCCACATGCGGCGACCAGCGCGCTCTCGGTCAGCAATTGACGGACGATGCGCGCCCTGCTGGCTCCAAGCGCGGCACGGACGGTCATTTCCCCGGTGCGAGCCGCGGCCCGCACGAGAAAGAGATTCGCCACGTTGGCGCACACCAGCATCAACAACAGCGCAACCGCGCCAGCGAGCAGCCACACCGCAGGCCTGGCACTTTCTGCCAAGTCCATGTGCAGGTCGCGAACTCGGATTCCGAAACCTGCGTTCTCACTCGGATGCAACTCGGCAAGGCCGGCGGCGATGGCATTCATGTCGCCCGAGGCACCCTCAAGGGAAACACCGGGTTTCAATCGCCCGATGACACGCAGGAACACTGAGCCACGCGGGCTCTTGTCGGCATCCGTCGCCAGCGGTGTCCACAGTTCACAGGTGTCGACCGCAGACAGGAAGCGACCTCCTGCGACAGTTCGAAAACCGTCCGGCATGACTCCAACGACCGTGTAAGACTCGCTATCGAGAATGACGCGCTTCCCCACGACATCGCTGCTTCCGGAAAAACGCCGCAGCCACATGCCGTGGCTGATGACTGCGACCCGATCGGCGCCCGCACGATCCTCGTCCGCCGTGAACCATCGGCCCAACCCCGGGCTGATGCCGAGAAGCGGCAAGAAACCGGCGCTCACACGTTGAGCCAGCACCCGCTCGGGTTCGCCATCGCCCGCGAGGTTGTATGAGACGCTGCTCGCTGCCGCGATTTCTTGAAACACGCTGTTCTGCTCCCGCCAGTCGGCGAAGTTGGGAAACGAGGCGGCGCGGATGTAACCTTTCTGGTGCAGGTCGGTCAGGGTGACGAGTTGCCCCGGATTCGGATATGGCAGCGGCTTGAGCAACACGGCCTCGAACACGCTGAAGATCGCCGTGTTCGCTCCGATGCCGAATGCCAGGGTGAGCACGGCCACGGTCGTGAAACCAGGTTGCTTGCGCAGCGAGCGGGCCCCGAATCGAAGGTCCTGAGAGAGCTGTTCGAGCCACACCCAGCCGCGTTGCTCTCGCGCGCGCTCCTGCAGGCTCCCGACGTTTCCAAACTGCCGCAGCGCCGCGTAGCGCGCTTCGTCGGGGTCCACTCCGGCGGTGATGTTGCGCTCTGTCTGCATTTCGATGTGCGCGCTCATCTCGGCGTCCATCTCGCGGTTGACTTTCGCCCTTCGGAAAATCGCGCGAACTTTTCGGAGGAGTTTCACTGTTTGGACACTTTCACTTTCACTTTCACTTTCACTCTCACTCTCACTCGGCCCGCAGGGCCGTCATAGGATTGACCTTCGTGGCGCGGCGGGCGGGGAGCCAGGAGGCGGCAAACGTCGCGGTGAACAAGGCGAGCGCGGCGAGGCCGAAGATGGAAGGATCGAAGCCGTCGAACTCGACGATCACGCTGTCGAGCAGATAGCCAAGCATCGCGCCGAGAAGCAGGCCGAGGGCAATCCCAAGGAGGCCCGACGCGATGCCTTCGCCAAGAATCAGGTTTCTCAGGCGCGACGGTTCAGCGCCAAGCGCGAGCCGGATGCCAATCTCGCGCGTGCGGCGGGAAACGCCGTAGGCTTTCGCGCCGTAAAGCCCGATGACCGAGATCAGCGCGGCGGCCGCTCCGAATGCGATCGCGACGGCCGACATGCGCTGCAACAGCCAGAGCTCGAGTGAAGCATTCTTGTGCTCCAGGAAAGTGCTGACCGTGGAAAATTGCACGTCGGGTGCGGCGGCTTGAAGTTCGCGGCGGACCGGGTCGCGCAGGCCGGCAAGCGCGGACTCACCGGCGCTCGCGGAGCGGACGAAGAAGAAGACGTTGCCCGTAAAACCTTGTGCGAATGGGACGAGGATCGCGCCGGTTTGCCGTTCCCCTTTGAGCCGGAGATGCGTCGTGCGTGCGATACCGACAATCTCGACGGTCTCGGCTGGGGACG
>DATKCJ010000446.1:0-12182 GCA_035513275.1 Opitutaceae bacterium | reverse complement strand
CCGAGACCTTCGAGAAACTCAGGCCCGAGGACTGGGACTACTTCGCGGCCATGCCGCTCACCTGGTTCGACAAGGACCTCAACATCGTCTTTGTCCACGGCGGCTTCCTGCCCCACGAACCATGGCAGAAGCAACCCGCGGAAATCGTCACTCGCATCCAGGTCGTTGCCGACGGCAAGCCGCGCAAGCGCTCCGATGCACCCGAGGCGCCGCTCTGGGCTGACTTGTGGAGCGGTCCGCCGTTTGTCGTCTATGGGCACACCCCGCGCGACGAGGTCCACAAGTTGAAGTGGTCACTCTGCCTCGACACCGGCTGCGTGCAAGGCGGCGCGCTCACGGCCTACATCCTGCCTGAGAAACGCATCGTGCAGGTCAAGGCGCGCAGACGCTACGTGTCATGAGCGCGCCCGGGCCGGAGACGCTCGACCGGGCCCTGCTTGTCGTCATCGACATGCAGCCGGGTTTCCTGAAGGCAATCCCCGGCGGCGACGCAGTGACGCGCCGGTGCGCGTTTGCAATCTCCGCGGCGGCGCTTGTCGGCATTCCAGTCGCCTTCACCGAGCAAGTGCCTGCGAAACTCGGCCCCACTGATCCCGCTCTCTTCGCGCTCGCGCCCGGCGCTGCCGTTTTCGGCAAAGACACTTTCTCTGCATGCAACGACACCGCGTTTGCCGCGGCTCTTGAGGCACGCGGCACGACGCATCTCCTCCTCGCCGGCATCGAGACTCCAGTATGCGTTTTTCAAACCGCACTCGGCGCTCTCGGACGCGGGTTGCACGTGACGATCCTCTCCGACGCCGTCGGCGCACGCCGCGCAGACGATGCGACCGATGTCTTGCGCTACCTCGCGATGAAAGGTTGCCACATACTCCCGTCCGAGTCGGTCTTCTACAGCGTGCTCGGCGGCGCGATGCACCCGCGCTTCCGCGAATACACCGCACTCGTGAAGCAATTCAACTGAACCCTCTGCAATGGAACCGCCCCAATCACTCACCGTCGCCGCGCTCAAGGCACTCGACGCCAGCGCCGGCAACCCACACTTCCGCGGCGTGTTCGTGCTGCGGCGCGTCTCACAGCGCGCCGCGAAGAACGGCAATCCCTTCCTCGTCATTGAAGCCGGCGACCGCACCGGCTCGTTCAACTTCAACGCATTCTCCGACTCGCCGGTTTTCTCCGCCGTGAAGTCGGTTGCCGAGGGCGATCCCATCAGGATCGAAGGCCGAGTTGAATATTATCAAGACCGGCTCTCGCCGCGGATTCTGAAACTCGAGACCGTGCCTGCTGACGAGCTAGGCGGAATTCTCGAGACGCTCATCGAGTCGGCGCCAGAGGACTCGGCTGCTTTGTGGGCAGAGTTTCAGCAACACATTGCAGCGATCACCGACGCCACGCTTCGCGCGACGGTCGAGTCGGTGTTCAACGAGATCGGCGATGCGTTTCGCACAGCGCCGGCCGCAATCGCGATGCACCACGCCTACCGTTGCGGTTTGCTCGAGCACACCGTGCACATGGCGCGTGCGTGTCGCGCGCTTCTCCCTCTCTATACGGAGGTTCACGCCGACCTCGCGCTCGCCGGCGTGCTGCTGCACGACATCGGCAAGACCGACGAGTATGTGCCCGGGCTCTCCACCCGTCGGTCGCGCGCCGGTATCCTGCAAGGCCACGTCGTTCTCGGCTACCGGCACGTCCGCAAGGCCGGCATCGTGAACAAACTCAACCCCGACCTTCTCGAGCGCCTCGAGCACATCATCCTAAGTCATCAGGGAGAACTCGAGTGGGGCGCCGCCGCGATGGCCGCGACACCGGAGGCGGTCTTCGTTTCGCTCATCGACAACCTCGACGCAAAAATGGGCATGGTGCAGCGCGCCCTCCGCCAGGCCACGCCGGGCGAAGAGTTTTCGGACTTCCTGCCAGGCCTCAAGGCGCCGGTCGTGATCGTGCCGCCGGCGGCCGCCGCCGGATAGCCAAGGTGGGGCAGGTCTTTGGCCTGCCGACGCGGGTCAATAGACCCGCGCTACTTCGACGCCGCGCTCTTGCGCGGGAGGAGGCGCTCGCCGACACTCCGCGGCACACCCATGCCTTCGCCGACCTACGTTATTGGCCACCGAAATCCCGACGCCGACGCGATCTGCTCTGCGATCGCCTACGCCGCGTTGAAGGGGTCGCGCGGTGAGGAGGGCTGCGTGGCCGCGCGCTGCGGCAATTCGAACGACCGCATCGACGCGATCCTGCAGCGCTTCAACCACCCGCTTCCGATCCTTGTGCCCGACGTAACGCCCCGCCTGCGCGACGTGATGGCGACCGACATTCTGTCGGTCACCCCCGACGGGACATGCGCGGAGGCACTCGACCTCATGGACCAACGCGACCTGCGCATGCTCCCCGTGGTTCGCGGCGACGGCACCATAGAGGGCACGATTTCCGTGTTCCAACTGGGCAAGGTTTTCATGCCGCACTTGCGCGAGCCGCGGAAGATGCGCCGCGTGCTCGCGCGCCTTTCGGCGATCGCGCGCTCGCTGAGCGCGGTCGTGCACCACATGGTCGACGGCGATCGTATCGAGGAGCTTTTCGTCCGGGTCGCCGCGATGGACATCGACTCGTTCGGCAAACTTACCGCCGCCGAGGACATTCCCTCGGGAAAGAACGTGATGATCGTGGGCGACCGGCTGAACATCCAGCGCAAGTCGATCTCGAACGGCGTGCGCCTGCTCGTCATCTCGGGCAACCAGCCCGTCCTTCCGGAAATCGCAGAACTCGCGCGCGCCGCCGGCGTGAGCCTTATGGTGAGCCCGTGGGATTCCGCTACGACCGCGTGGATCATTCGCGCCGCCACGGCGATCGAGACCGTGGTCGACAGGAACTACAGCGCCTTCAATCCGGATCTCCCCGTCACCGAGGCGCGCAGGAAGGTCGCGAGTTCTTCTTCCGCCGCGTTTCTTGTGACCGGCGAGGATGGGAAGCTGGCGGGCTTGTTCTCGAAGACCGACCTCTACCGAAAGTCGCGCACGAACTTGATCCTAGTCGACCACAACGAGACGAGCCAGGCCGTGGCCGGCGCCGACGACGTCTCGATCCTGGAGATCATCGACCATCACCGGCTCGGTCCCACTGCGACGCAGCAGCCGATTCTTTTCATCAATGAGCCCGTCGGCTCTACGTGCACGATCGTCGGCGACCTCTTCCGTCGAGACGGCATCGAGCCGACCCCGGACCTCGCCGGCATCATGATGTCGGGCATCGTATCCGACACGCTGCTCCTGCAGAGCCCGACGGCTACGCCGAAGGATCGCTCGACGCTCGAGTGGCTCGCGGCGCGTGCCGGCATTGAGGCGAAGGCACTCGCGCAACTCATTTTCAGCTCGGGCTCCGTGATCCTCGGGCGCGACCCGCGGGCGGTGATCGAGTCGGACTACAAGCTCTACGAGGAAGAAGGGGTACGATTCGGTGTCTCGCAGATCGAGGAGCTCGGCTTTGCAAACTACCGCGCGCATTCACGTTCACTGGGCGAAGCCCTCGGGCAGGTCCGCGCGGCAAGCGATTTGTATTTTTGCTGCCTGCTCGTCACGGACATCAACACGCAGAACTCGCTTCTACTCGTGCGCGGCGACCGCGATTTCATTGCCCAGATATCCTACCCGCGCGCCGAGGGAGACGACGCGTATGACATGCCGGGCATCGTAAGTCGCAAGAAGCAGCTCGTCCCCTACCTCACGGGAATCGTGCGCGCACTGCGCAGCGAGGAAGCGGGACGCGGGGCGTAAGGCGAGTTGATCGCATAGCGGCTGATCGAACTCGCGATTCCGGAAGTCTCCGGGATAGCGCGACCCTCTCCGAGGGGCGCGTGAGCGCGCGGCTTCATGACCCGGGTGGCAAATTGGAAACTTCCTCACTTAGCCGACTTTGCTATGGCCGCACCGGTTTCGACGACGGGGTTCTCCTCGCTCCTCTCGGCGAGAGGAACGCTACCTCGGAAGTGTGAGCCACATATTAACCCGCTTCGACCGTCGTGCTTGCGTCTGCCGCCGTTGCGAGAAGTGGGGCGCGCTTGCGCAGCCAATCATTTTGGTAGGTGCGATCGCCCGCGCGCAGCGCGAGGTTTTCGACCTCCATGAACAAGGCTCCGAGCAGCGGACGGATTTCGTCCGGCGCGTCCTCGAGGATTTCGGGCGCCGTCGCAGCCCGGCGCTCTCCGTTCGAACCAGGAAGCGTCATCAGGCCGCCACGAATGCGCGCGCTCATGAACGCCAGTGCGTGCTGCCGGATGATCGACTCAGGGGGCGTGGCGACATGAGCCGGGTTCGCAAGAATGTTATCCTGCTCGTCGTTGAGGAGCCGGATGAGTCCGCCAAACTCCTGGAGCTCGGCACGGAGTGCGGCGATGAGCGGCTCCCATTCGGTCTTTGAACGATCTTTGCTGTATGAGAGTGTAGCCATCATTCCCCCGATTTCCCGGTCATGTGGGCCCGAAGCGCCTTCACGGCCTGGCCGTGAATCTGGCAGATGCGCGACTCGGAAACTCCGAATGCTTCAGCGATCTCGGCGAAACGAAGTCCCTCGTGGTAGTAAAGTGCGATCACCTTCCGCTGCTTTTCCGGAAGGTCCTTGATCCGCTCGGCGAGCATCGCGCTGCGCTCGGAGCGCTCAATGTCCTCGGATGCGAGGTCGGCTGACTCGTCGCAAATCGATTCGTGGAGGCTCACGCCACCGTCGCCATCGAGCGAATGAGGAGCGTCGAAAGAGACGAAGCTCGCCTGCTTCGAGACCAGCTTCCACTTGGCGAAGACGCGCTCCGAGAGGCCGAGTTCGCGGCGGACTTCCGAGTCCGTCGCCGGGCAGCCTGTGCGCTGTTCAATCGCTGTGGTGGCCTCAGAGATCATCCGTGCCTTCAATCGTGCGCGGCGCGATCGCGTATCGGACCTGCGGAGCTCGTCGAGAATCGCCCCGCGGATGCGTTGCACTGCATAGCCGCCGAAAGTTTTCGCGCGATCTTCGGAGTAGTTCGAGACCGCAGCGATCAAGCCGGTCACGCCGACGCTGAACAGGTCGGCCATATCGACATGCGACGGAAGCTTCGGGCGGAAGCGCTCGACCACATTGTGCACGACGGGGATGTAGCTCTCGACAAACTGCTCGAACTCCGGATGGGGGGCTGGAAAGCTGTCTTCGAGGGTCGCGGTAGCTGCTTGAAGGGCTGGGGACATTGCTTTGGCGGGTTGTGCTGGTGACTGCGGGGTGATTGGCTGGTCCCTCAGTTACGCAATGCACGTGCCAAGCGAGCTCTCTCTGCAAAACAACGACTTGCGAGGCAGTAGCCCCCACGCCTAGGCACGAGTTGCCCGGCAACCTTTACCCCGACCTGATTTTTGCCGGGTGCTGCAAACGCGCCAGCATCCGTAGCGCAGGTCTTTGACCTGCGGTTTCGTGGCAGGTCAAAGACCTGCCCTACCCTCGATGTCCCCTGCCGCCTACGGCAGCCAGGGGAATTTTCCGAAGTCCGGCTTACGCTTCTCGCGCATGGCCGAGTGCCCTTCCTTGGCCTCCTCGGTCATGTAGTAGAGCATCGTCGCGTTGCCCGCCAGTTCCTGGATGCCCGCCTGGCCGTCGGTCTCTGCGTTGAACGCGGCCTTCAAACAACGAATCGCGAGCGGGCTCTTCTCGAGAATCTCAGCGGCCCACTTCAGGCCCTCCTCTTCGAGTCCCGCGACGGGCACGACTGTGTTCACCAATCCCATGTCGAGCGCTTCCTGCGCGCCATATTGCCGGCAAAGGAACCAGATCTCGCGCGCCTTTTTCTGCCCGACGAGCCGTGCAAGATAGCTCGAGCCGAAGCCGCCATCGAAGCTTCCCATCTTCGGACCGACCTGACCGAAGATCGCATTGTCCGCTGCGATCGTGAGGTCGCACACGACGTGAAGCACGTGGCCGCCGCCGATCGCGTAGCCCGCGACGAGGGCGATCACGACCTTGGGCATCGAGCGAATCAGGCGCTGCAGATCGAGCACGTTGAGCCGCGGCACGCCATCGTCGCCGACATATCCCGCGTGTCCGCGCACTCCCTGGTCGCCGCCAGAGCAGAATGCGTATTTCCCGTCTGCCGCCGGTCCGGCGCCTGTGAGAAGCACGACGCCGATCGCGGGATCTTCGCGGGCATCGGAAAACGCGTCATACATCTCAAAGACCGTCTTTGGGCGAAACGCGTTTCGCACCTGCGGCCGGTTGATCGTCACCTTCGCGACGCCGCCCGCCTTCTGGTAAAGGATGTCCTCGAATGTCTTCGCCGTGGTCCACGCAACGGGCATGCCGCCACGATAGAACGGCCCACGGCCGCGGCAAGCACCCGTTCATCAAGCGGTTGATCCCGACTGGTGAAACTTCTTGGGGATTCGCGGAACGTCCGATAGCTTCCCCGGCGTTTTGGCGGCGTCCGCCGCCTCACGCCATGTCGACACAACCCGGCTCCGAAGGAAACGCGACGCGATCGGCCCTCGCCTTGGGCGCACTCGGGGTGGTGTTTGGGGACATAGGGACTAGCCCGCTCTACGCGTTGCGCGAGTGCCTCCACGCGCTGCCGGATGTGGAGCGCACCGAGGGTGTTCTCGGTGCGCTTTCGCTCGTGTTCTGGGCTCTCGTGTTCGAAGTCGTCATCAAATACCTGACGTTTGTCACTCGCGCCGACAACCGCGGCGAAGGCGGGATCTTCGCGCTTCTCGCGCTCAGCAGTCAGGGCCGGGGCAAAGCTGGCGCCGGAATCGGCAAGCTCACCCTCCTGATCCTTTTCGGTGCGGCCCTGCTCTACGGCGACGGCATCATCACCCCGGCGATCTCCGTGCTCGGCGCGGCTGAGGGTCTGAAAAGCTTCAACCCGGACATCACGGAAAAGCACGTGATGCTGATCGCATGCGTGGTCCTCGCCGGTTTGTTCGCGTTTCAAAGATCGGGCACGAAGGCGATCGGACGCATCTTCGGTCCGGCGATGTGCGTGTGGTTCATCGTGCTCGGCGGGCTCGGCCTCTGGAATCTCGCGCAGGCGCCGCAGGTGTTAGCCGCGCTCAATCCGATGTATGGCGTGAAGCTGCTGCTCAACCACCCGACCGACGCGATCCCGCTGCTCGGCGCGGTCGTGCTCGTGATCACCGGCGCGGAAGCGCTCTACGCGGACATGGGACACTTCGGTCGCAAAGCGATTGCGCGGGCCTGGTATTTCGGCGCATTTCCCGGACTCGTGTTGAACTACTTTGGCCAGGGCGCCTACGCGCTCGCGCACCCGCACGACCCGACCAACCCATTTTTCGCGCTCGTGCCGGAGGGCTCCGCGCGGCTCGTGCTCACCGGACTTTCGATCATGGCGGCGATCATCGCGAGCCAGGCGATGATTTCCGGCACCTTCTCGCTCACCCGGCAGGCGATCCAACTCGGCTACTTCCCCCGCCTGTTGGTCCGCTACACGAATCCGGATCAGTCCGGGCAAATCTACCTGCCCCTTGTGAACACGCTCCTCGCAGTCGGCTCGCTGTTAACAGTCCTCATGTTCCGCTCGAGCAACAACCTCGCCGCGGCCTACGGCATCGCCGTCACGGGCACGATGGTCGTCACCACGATCGCGTTTTTCAACGTGCTCATCCATAATTGGAAATGGCCTATCCTTGGCGCGCTAGGCCTGACAACTCTCTTTCTGATATTCGACGTGCTCCTTTTTTCCTCGAACCTGCCAAAACTTTTCGACGGCGGCTGGTTCCCGATCGCGATTGCCGTCGGAATGATGGCCACGATGCACACGTGGAAGAAAGGCAAGCAGGAGATCTTCAAGCGCGTCTACGCGAATGAGATCACGGAGGACGAGCTTCGAAACATCGCAGGCAGCGAACGCATTTCCCGCGTGCGGGGAACCTCGGTGTTCATGGCGGGCAATCCTTCCGGCACGCCGCTCGTGCTCCTCCACCATGTGAAGGCGAACAAGGTGCTGCACGAGACTGTTGTCCTGCTGAGCATCGTCACCGACGAAGTTCCCACGGTGCCCGCCCCCGAGCGCCTCAACGTGCGCGAGATCGGCGAGGGAGTCTGGAGGGCCATCGCGCGCTACGGCTACATGGAGTCGCCCGACGTCTCGGCGATCATGGAGGAGATACGCAGCACGGGCGTGCCGGTGAAGCTCGCGGAAGCGACCTACTACTTCAACCGCGAGATGATCATCGCACAGGGAACTGCGCGAATGCCCCAGTGGCAGAAACACTACTACGCGTTCCTCAGCCGGAACGCGCGCACCGTGCGCGACTACTACAACCTGCCGCCGATGCAAATCATCGAGGTGGGGTTGCCGATTCAGTTGTAGCGAGGCTAGAGGTTCGCTTCGCCCCGACATCACGAAAGTGCAACTTTGGCAGGGAATCATCGAATCGGAAGACACGACGGTTGCCACGCTGTGTGAGCTTTACGCGCGGAATCGCGACGCTCCAGGATTCCTCGCAGCAGTCGCGACATTGCTCGAGGTGCTCGAAGAGGACACGGCATGGCGCGCCGTCTGGATCCTGAAGGCCGCCGCCGAAGAAGGCGTGCTAGGTGTTCGCGAGATCGAGATCGTAGCAAGGAACCTCGATGTTTCACGCCACTGGGCCGCACGACTGATCCTCTGCCAGCTTTTCGCACGTGTGGATTGTCCCGAGGCGGAACGCGAGATCCTGTTTTGTTTTCTCCTGAAGTGCTTCGAAGACCGCCGAGTGATTGTCCGCGCGTGGGCGCTGTCGGCGATGTGGCGGTTTCGGCGCGACCCGCGTTTCCGCACTGAGATCGAACGGTGCATGCGCGCAGCCGGGAAGGATCCCGGCAAGGCGATGCATGCGCGGTTGCGGCAACTGACGCGGCATGGCTGAGGAAGCCTAGCCAACCGACGCGCGCTCGGCTTGCCCCGCCGCGGAATGGAGCAGTTGACGTCGAAACGCAGCGTCGCGCTTCCGGTCGGTCGCAATCTCAAGAATCCGAATCCCTGGGACCGGACTGCCGACAAGTTCGCGAAGGTGGTTCCAGTCCTTCACATAGACATGCGCAGCGCCGTGCGCCTCAGCGAGCAGTGCGAAGTCGACCGCTTGCGGCGTCGCCCAGAACTTTTCGAACGGCGGCTCGAACTGCGCGATCGGCAGGTGTTCAAAGATCCCGCCGCCGCGGTTGTTGATCAATACGACCGTCAGCGATCCGCGGAAGTGCGGCGCGTGCAAAAGTCCGTTCGAATCGTGCAGCAGCGCCAGGTCGCCGGTGAGAAGCACCGTCGGCTCTCCGCCGTGGGCGATACCGAGTGCGGTCGAGAGCGTGCCGTCGATCCCGTTTGCGCCGCGGTTGAAAAACATCCGGTGACGCTTGTCCCTCGCCGGCCAGAAATACTCCACATCGCGCACGGGCATGCTGCTGGCCACGAAGACCGGCGTGCCCGGCGCTAGCATCGAAGGCATCTCGCGCGAAATCTTCGGCTCGAACAAGTCGTGCACCGCTGAAAACGCCGCGTCGAAATGCCTCTGCACCACCGCCTCGGCAGCGTGCCAGCGTGCGGGCCACTCGATGCCCCCCACCCTGTCCGGCATCATCACATCTTCGATTGAAGCCGCAATGTGAGTCGCTCTCGTGTGCATCGCGTCGAGATTTCGCGCCGAGGGAGACACAATCCAAACGTGCGCATCGAGCTCGCCGATCCATTCACGGAGATTCTTGCTCACAGGCCAGCCGCCGATCGACACGACTCCGCGCGGCGCGAGCGTTTGAGCTAGCTCCTTCGAACGCACAATCGCCTCGAACCCGCAAACCGGACTAGCACCGCACTCGTGGTGACGCACCGGAGAGAGCGCGTCGGCGAGCAACGGCCAGCCGAGCGCCTTCGAAAGCTCGGCGACCTTTTGCGCGAACACGGCGGCTTCGCGCGGGACGCTCGGTCCCGCGACGATGATGCCCTTTGGCTCGTCGAGCCACGCCTGCGGAACCTCCCACGCTGCTGGTCGCGTCGCGCCCGGCTCCGGCGAGTCGAAGAAATCAGGCTCAATGTTCGCCGCAGCGAGTCCAGTCGCCGTGCCGTCCGGCAGCGGCGGCAGCGGATCGCGGAACGGGCAGTTCAAGTGCACAGGTCCGCCTGCAGAAGCCTGGTCCCAAGCGTGGCGCATAGTCTGCCTCAGGTAGCGGAGCATCGCGACCGAGGCCTCAGGCACAGCGAACTCGTGCTGCCACACCGGAAAGTTTCCGTAGAGTCGGTGCTGGTCGATCGTCTGGCCCGATGCACAGTCGCGCGTCTCCGGCGGCCGGTCTGCCGTGAAAAGGAGCAACGGCACGCCACTTTCGAACGCCTCGATGACCGCCGGAAAGTAGTTCGCACCGGCCGTGCCGCTTGTGCAGACGAGTGCAACCGGAAGCCGCGTCTGTTTCGCGAGCCCGAGCGCGAGAAACGCCGCCGAGCGCTCGTCGAGGACCGGGATCGACTCCACCGCCGAATGCCGCGCGAACGCTGTCGTGAGCGGAGTCGAGCGTGAGCCGGGAGAGATGACCACGTGTCTCAGCCCACAGCGGACGAGCGTCTCGACAAGCACACTGCCCCAGAGGGCGTTCGTGTTCCGGAAGTCGAGTTGCGGCTCCATGCAGCGGTCAGCCTACGCCAAGCAAGGCATCCCGCAAAGCCGCAAACTTCAGGTCGGTCTCGGCAAATTCCTTGTCCGGATCGGAACCGCGCACAACCCCAGCCCCGGCGAACAGGCGCGCCTTCGGTCCTTCGACAATGGCCGAGCGGATTCCGACAAAAAACTCCCCGTCGCCGCGGTGATCCACCCACCCGATCGCGCCTGCGTAGAGTCCGCGCTCGAAAGGCTCGAGTTCCGCGATCCGGCGCACTGCTGCCTCGCGCGGCGTGCCGCCCACCGCCGGTGTTGGATGCAGTTCGCCGACGATTCGGAACAGGTCGGTGCCCGCCGTGGCCGTGGCCGTCACGGGTGTAAGCAAGTGCTGCACGTTCGAGAGCTGCCGCACGCGCGGCTTGCCGGGTTCGTCCATCGCGATCCCGCAGCGCGCGAGCCGGCGGCGGATCGAATCGAGCACGATCGCGTGTTCGCGCAGGTCCTTCTCGCTGCGCAGCAAGCCGGTCGCCAGCGCCGCATCCTCGGCGGCAGTCCGGCCGCGTGGTGCCGAGCCGGCGAGCGCCTCGGTCTCGAGCCGGCCGCCGCGCGCGCGGATCAGCTTCTCCGGACTCGCGCCGATGAACGCCGATCCTTCGCCGTTGCCAACGGAGAACGCAAAGCAGTTCGGAAAGCGCGCGCGAAGACCGTTCAACACTTCGGGCGGATCGAATGCCGCGCCCGCCAGCAAGTCCTTAGCGCGCGCGAGCACGATCTTTTCAAATTCTCCCGTTTCGATGGCGCCTGTTGCCTTGCCGATCCCAGCCTTGAACCAGTCGGCCGCGCCGACCTCGCTCTCGGCCACTCCCGCTTTCGCGCCGGCTGACGACGTTGCGCGCGAGTAGTCGAATTCCGAGAACGTCGCATGCGCCCGCAGGATCCGCGCAGCGATCGCCTCGATGTCCGCATCGGGCGCGATGAGCGCATTCGCAACTGCAACGCTGCGATCTCCGTCGCGCGCGACCTGCCAGCAAGGCACGAAAACGCGTGCCGATGGGAACGCTGCGCCGCTCGCGGCGACATCGCTGAAGCCGAACGTCGCGAAAAAGTGCGGTCCGCCGAACGGCAGATCCACATCGCCCACAGCGATCGTCCGGTCGAGCACGTCGCGCACGAACGCCGACGCATCCGCGAAGCGCGACGCTCCCTCGAACGACGCGGCGATCGCACACTCAGCAGCGCCGACGGCGAGATCGCGGTCCGGGCGCTCGCAGTAGAAATGCAGCTCGCGCTCCTCGTGGATCGACCCGAGCACCGCGAGCGGATCAAGCCGATCCGTTTCAAGGGTAATGCTTACGAGCCTCGGTCGGCCATCGCTCCGCGCAAGGTCTCGCACAATCCCGAGGAACATCCCAAACGCCTCGGGCGAGCCTTCCTGCGTGGGGCTTAGCGGCAGGACCTCCATGGCGCGCCTAGGCGAAACTCTCCGAAGGTAGGAGCCCGCTTGCGGGCGATTGCTGATCCGGAATCGCCCGCAAGCGGGCTCCTACCCCAAACGTCTGGCGACGCGCGAAGGTTGGATAGAGTTCCTCGCACACACTCATG
>DATKCJ010000445.1:0-10358 GCA_035513275.1 Opitutaceae bacterium | reverse complement strand
CGCGAGGCAGACCACGACGACCAAGAACGGCCAGTTTCTCAGCTATCTGGGCCAGGCCGGTTTTCGCCGCGTGAATCCCGCCAAATACGAGCGCGCGATGCGCTACCGCCGCGCGGCGCTTGCGGTGTTCTTCTGGGCGCTCGTCGCCGGATTCTCGTGGGTCGTGATCGAGAGCGCCCAGGCGCTTTCGATGTTCTGAGCCCCGCTGTCGCGGGCCGTCTCCTTGGGGGTCGGGCTTTACGCTCGACAGATCGGTTTCGGCAACGAACGAGTCGGGCATAAAGCCCCACCAACAACCGGAGCATAGTCTCTAGAATGGACGGTCACCGGGTGCCGTGGCGCGCCGCGATTGACGGCGCCCGGCCTGCAGGACATCACGATTGGCCATGCCCGATGGCCCCGCTCCAACCGCGCCGAGGCGCGGTTTGTTCCAGCGCTTCCTGAACATGATCGAGTGGGTCGGCAATGCCCTGCCCAACCCAGCCACGCTCTTCGCCTTGCTCGCGCTCGCCGTCGTCCTGCTTTCCGCGCTTTTCCAGGAGCTCGGCGTGCAGGTGGTCAATCCCGCCACGAAGCAGACGATCGAGTCGGTCAGCCTGCTCAACACCGCCGGGCTTCAGCGCATGCTGATGGGCGCGATCACCAATTTCACCGGCTTTGCGCCGATCGGCACAGTTCTCGTCGCTATGCTCGGCATCGCGGTCGCCGAGTCGTCGGGCCTGATCAGCGCGTGCCTGAGGCTCACAATGAAGGCTGCGCCGCCGCGCACGCTCACGGCAGTCGTCGTCTTCGCGGGTGTCATGTCGAACATCGGGGCCGACGTCGGCTACGTGCTCCTGATACCGCTGGCCGGCACGTTGTTCGCCGCTGTGGGTCGCAATCCGGTCGCGGGAATCGCCGCGGCGTTTGCCGGGGTATCGGGCGGCTTCAGCGCGAATCTGCTTCCCGGCACGCTCGACGTGCTGCTCGGCGGCATCACACAGGAGTCCGCGCGGCTGCTCGTGCCCGACTACACGGTGCTGCCGACCGCGAACTTCTACTTCATGTTCGTTTCGACCCTCATGATCACCGCCGCGGGAACGTGGGTCACCGAGCGGATCGTCGAGCCGCGGCTCGGCGCGAGCGACGGCACCGGCACCGAGGGTGCTCACATGCCGCCGCTCACGGAACCCGAGCACCGAGGTCTTCGCTGGGCCGGAGTGGCGACGCTCGTGCTCACTGCCATCGTCGTCTGGGGCGTTCTCGATGCGGGCACGATGCGAGGCGCGGGCTTTCTGCTCGATCCCGCGGACCCATCGTTCAACCGCTCCGTCTTCATGCGCGGGATCGTGATGTTCATCTGCATCGGCGGCATCGTTCTCGGGATCACCTACGGCATCGCGGCGGGAACAGTGCGCAGCGACAACGACGTCGTGCGCGGCATGTCGAGGTCGATGGAGACGATGGGCACCTACCTCGTGCTGATGTTTTTCTGCGCGCAGTTCGTGAACTATTTTGCGTGGACGAATCTCGGCACGATCACCGCGGTAAAGGGTGCCGAACTACTCCGCGCGTCAGGCCTCGGCGCCGGGCCGCTCACCGTGTCGGTGATCTTTTTCACGGCGTTCATCAATCTCTTCATCGGAAGCGCGTCGGCGAAGTGGACGCTGCTCGGGCCGGTTCTCGTGCCGATGTTCATGCTGCTGGGCTACTCTCCGGAGTTTGTGCAGACGGCCTACCGCGTGGGCGACAGTTGCACGAACATCGTGACGCCGCTTATGCCGTATTTTCCGTTGGTCCTCGTCTACTCGCAGAAATATGCGCCGCGCACGGGCATCGGCACGTTGATCTCGATCATGACGCCCTACTCGATCGTGTTCATGGTGCTCTGGGCCGGTCTTCTCCTGCTCTGGATCGTCGGGCGCCTGCCGCTCGGGCCGGGTGCACCGATGTTTCTGACTCTGTAGAATGAAAGCGGCGGCATCCGTGAGGATGCCGCCGCGATCTTGAAGCGGGATTCGATTACGCAGCCATGCGGCCTGCCGCATGACCCGTCCGCGCGGCGCTGGCGGGAATGGTAAACGCGAGGGTCTTCGCGCGCCGTTTCGGAAGCGGCGTCTCGCGGCCGTATTCGCTCGCGGTCCATGCCACCAGGCCGGCGGCGAAGGCGATTGCGAGAAAACCGGCGGCATCGATTGAATAGTTGCTCATCAAGGACGCGGAGCCCAGAAGGGTCGCGGCAAAAAGTGTGATGACTGTTGTCTTCATGGAATTTAAATTGTCTACGCCATGAACACCCGGGAGATCGCAGAAAGTTGCAGCAAGTCGCTTGCACCCCGCGCCCACATAGGCGCCGGAAGATTGCACTGAACACTTGGCTCACCGGGGTGTCGCATACAGCATAGAACCATGAGCCTCCGCCGCACAGTCGCGTATGCATCGGTGTTGCTTTCCGCGGGCGTCTTCGCCGCGGATAAGCCGGCACCGATTTCGGAGGAGACGACACAGCGGATCCTCGACAAGCTTCCGGACTACGATCACGAAGCCGCCGAGGCTGCGCGCAAGGCCGCGGAATCACCTGGACCCGACGAGGACTTGATTGTGTTGCCGGTGATGACGGTCATCGAACGCCAGCAACAGAAGATGAACGAGGAGGATCTCTACAAGAGGGGTCTCCGCGACGAGCAGCTTGTTGAGAAGGAGCTGTCGAATCTAGACCGCGAGTTACTCAACCGCTATCACCTGCCGTTCGTGGGCATGTCGAAGCAGGAGCGCGCCCGCGCGATCTATCTGGAGCGCAAGAACCGCGAGTTCCAGGACAGTGTGAAGGCCGTTGCCAATACACTCGCACTCACGGATCCCAAGGAGGCGAAGCGCCTCCGTGCAGCACTGAACGGCTGGAAATGAGCAGGATTCGGCGGCACGGATGTCGGGCGTAAAGCCCGATCCACCTCCGGAGCGTTTCTTGTGGGTCGGGCTTTATGCCCTACAGAGCACGCTCATCCCGCCCCGCCGGCGGTCGACGCAGGTGCTTGCGAGAAAGTCGCGCGAAGCGTGGCGGCGAGGTAGTCGCGATTGAGCCGGGCGATGAAGTCGTGGCTGATCAACTTAGGGCAGACGGCCGAGCACTCGTATTGATTCGTGCAACTTCCGAAGCCCGCGTCGTCCATCGCCGAAACCATACCGAGCACGCGGCGGTCCTTCTCGGGCTTTCCCTGCGGTAGGACGTTGAGCTGCGAAGCCTTCGCGGCGACGAAGAGCATCGCGCTGGCGTTCTTGCACGCGGCGACGCACGCGCCGCAGCCGATGCACGACGCGGCATCCATCGCCATGTCCGACGTGGGTTTGCCTACAGGGATCGAGTTCGCATCCGGGGCGGCGCCTGTGCGCACGCTGATGAAGCCGCCGGACTGGATGATCGAGTCGAACGCCTTTCGGTTGACGACAAGATCGCGGATGACGGGAAAAGGTTTCGCGCGGAACGGCTCGACGACGATCTCGTCGCCATCGCTGAAGCTGCGCATGTAAGTCTGGCACGAGGCGACGCCTTGGTGCGGGCCGTGAGGTTTGCCGTCGATCACGAGCGAGCACGTGCCACAGATGCCCTCGCGGCAGTCGTGATCGAACGCGATCGGATCCTTGCCGGCCTGAGTCAGGTCCTCGTTGACGACGTCGAGCATCTCGAGGAACGACATGTTCGGATTGAGCTCGGGTGACTCGTAGATCTCGAATGCACCGGGCGAGGCCGCGTTCTTCTGACGCCAGACTTTGAGCTTAACTTTCATCGTCAGGATTCGCGTGGCGTCACTTGTAGGAACGGGTGGACATCTTGATCTCCTCGTAGACGAGGGACTCCTTGTGGAGCGCTGGCGCCGCGCCGACACCCTTGTGCTCCCACACGGAGACGTGGGCGTAATCCGCGTCGTTTCGCAAAGCCTCGCCGTCGGGCGTCTGGTATTCCTCGCGGAAATGGCCGCCGCACGATTCGTTGCGCGTGAGCGCGTCGAGGCAAAGCAGCTCGCCGAGCTCGAAGTAGTCGGCCACGCGGCCGGCATGTTCGAGCGCCTGGTTGAACTCCGCGTCGGAACCGGGGACGTTCACATCGCTCCAGAATTCCTCGCGCAACGCCGGGATCAATTGGAGAGCCTTCTCGAGGCCGGCCTTGTTGCGCGCCATGCCGCAGTGGTCCCACATGATCTTGCCGAGCTCCTTGTGGAACGACTGCACCGTGCGCCGGCCCTTCGCGCCGAGCAGACGTGCGGTGATCGACTGCACGTTTGCCTCGGCTTCGGCGAACGCTGCGCCATCGGTCGACGGGCGCGTGCCGGGCTTCACGGTGGCGAGGTAGTTGCCGATCGTATTCGGAAGCACGAAGTATCCGTCGGCGAGGCCCTGCATGAGTGCGGAGGCACCGAGACGGTTCGCACCGTGGTCGGAGAAGTTCGCCTCACCGAGCACGAACAATCCCGGGAGGTTGCTCATCAAATTGTAGTCAACCCACAGGCCGCCCATCGCATAGTGCACGGCCGGGTAAATGCGCATCGGCGTTTTGTAACCGTTCTCGTCCGTGATCTCGTGGTAGATGTCGAAGAGGTTGCCGTAACGCTCCCGAATCTCGGGCTCGCCCAGACGCGCGATCGCGTCTGCGAAATCGAGATAAACGCCGAGGCCCGACTCGCCGACGCCACGACCTTCGTCGCACACCTGCTTCGCAGCGCGCGATGAGATGTCGCGCGGCGCAAGGTTGCCGTAGCTCGGGTATTTGCGCTCAAGGTAGTAGTCGCGATCCTCCTCGCGGATCTCGGCGGGATTCCTGCCGCAGTCCTCCTTGCGCTTCGGCACCCAAATGCGTCCGTCGTTGCGAAGCGACTCCGACATGAGCGTGAGCTTCGACTGATAGTCGCCCGTCACCGGGATGCACGTCGGGTGAATCTGCGTGTAGCACGGATTCGCGAATCCCGCGCCGCGCCTGTGGGCGCGCCACGCCGCGGTGGCGTTCGACTGGCGCGCGGAGGTCGAGAGGTTGAAGACGTTGCCGTAGCCGCCGGTTGCGAGCACGACGGCATCGGCGGCGTGGCGCGTGATCTCCCCGGTCTGGAGATCGCGCACGATGATGCCCTTCGCGTGGCCGTCGACCACGACGATGTCGAGCACCTCGGAGTGCGTGAACATCGTTACGCCGCCGCCCGCGATTTCCTTCGAGAGCGCGGAGTAGGCGCCGAGCAGGAGCTGCTGACCGGTCTGGCCACGCGCGTAGAACGTTCGCGACACCTGCGCGCCGCCGAACGATCGGTTCGCGAGCAGGCCGCCGTATTCGCGCGCAAACGGGACACCCTGCGCGGCGCACTGATCGATGATGTTCACGCTCACCTCGGCGAGGCGGTGCACGTTGGCCTCGCGCGCGCGGAAGTCGCCGCCCTTGACCGTGTCGTAGAAGAGCCGGTGGACGCTGTCGCCGTCGTTCTGGTAATTCTTCGCGGCGTTGATGCCGCCCTGCGCGGCGATCGAGTGGGCGCGGCGCGGCGAATCGTGGTAAACGAAGCACTTCACCGGGTAGCCGAGTTCGGACAGCGTGGCTGCGGCCGACGAGCCAGCGAGGCCCGCGCCGACGACGATGATCTCGTATTTGCGCTTGTTGTTCGGTGCGACGAGTTTTCCCTCGGCGATGTGCTTGCGCCACTTCCCCGCGAGCGGGCCTGACGGAATCTTTGCGTCGAGGTTCATGGGGTCGGTGTGGCGGCGGCCGATGCGTGCGCGACCGGGCGGTTCATGCCGTGCGGCTTCACTTTGCCGATCAGGATCGAGGCGGGTATCGCGAGATTGCCGAGGAAGTAGAAGATGCAGAAGAGCTGCACGGCGCGCTTGAGGAAGATGCCCCAGCGCTCCGTCCGCAGCCCGACCGACTGGAACATGCTCTCGGCACCGTGGAGCAAGTGCATCGTGAGCAGACCGACCGCGACGATATAGAAGAGCGAGACGACGATCGGCTGGAAGCCGAGCACCATCATCGTGTGCACGTCATACACGACCGTGCCCGCCTTCACGACCGTGAAGCCGGCGACCTTGTAGTCCTGTGTCATCACGTAGTCGAAGTTCGTCTTGAACGTGTCGGCCTGCACCCAGCCGGTCGTGAAATGCGCGAGATGGTAGAGAAGGAACGCGAGCACGATGACGCCGGTCATCCGCATCGTGCGCGACGCAAGCGTGGCGCGGATGGTGTGCTTCACGCCGTATTCGACCGGCCGTGCGGCGCGATTCTCAAGCGTGAGCACTGTTGCCGCCCAGATGTGCAGCGCTGCGAGCACGAGCAGCTTGATCCGCACGATCCAGAGCAGCGGCCCGAGGCTGTGGAGAAAATGCCCGTAGCCGTTGATGTGGTCGGGGTGCGAAAAAATCTGGAAGTTGCCCACGAGGTGCCCGATCGCGAAAGCCACGAGCCCGAAGCCCGTGAACGCCATGATGTATTTGCGACCAAGCGACGTGCAAAAGACGTTTCGGAGCAGGCTCATTGAACGGTGAGAGGGGAATCGCGCGCGCAAATCGGGATCGCGCATGACGATCGCCGGGAGACTAGGCACGAGGGTCGATCGAGCAACCCAGTTGTTCGGTTAATAAGATGCGCTGCACGGTGTCAGAAGCAGCGTTAACAGGCCGCAGGGATAGCCGATCGATCTCCTGTAGGTGGCGCGCTTGTCGCGCCATTCTGCTGGCCAGCCTCGGCAGGTCAAAGACCTGCCCCACTCACGCCTGCAGCACGAGCGGCTTGAGCAGCGCAAACTTCCCGCTTGCGGCCGGCGGGAGGATCTTGCGGCGAACCGCTGCGACTCGCACGCCCTTCCCTATCGCTGCGGCGACCGCATCTGCGACGCCGGGAGCTGCGGTGTGGTCGGCAACGTAGTCGAGCGTCCAGCGATTCTCGGAAACCTGGCTGAGCGAGTAATGCCAGCACTTGAAGTCCTCCGGAAAAGCGCGGTCGACATCGGCCGTCGTGAGCAGTGAGCCGTCGGGCCTGAAGAACACGTCGCGCTCGCGGCCCAGCAATCGGAAGCCCGTCGGGAAACGCTGCACGACATCGCCCGTGAGGTAGCGCAGCAGCGGCATCGCCTTGCGCTCGCGTGTGGTGACGACGATTTGGAAAACATCGCGCAGGCCCTCGCGAAACGGCTTCAACTCCACGAACACGTTTCCGTCGATCACCTGGGAGTCGTCCTTGAACGCCTCGCCGACGAAGATGTAGCCCGCCTCGGTCGAGCCGTAGAGGTCGACCTGCGGCGCGGGAAACGCCTCCATGATCCGCTTGCTGTGCTGCAGGCTCGGCTTGCCGTAGGTGAGGATGACGGCCTTGACCGACGGGATCGCCACCTTCCGCTTCATCACGGCGCGCGCGAGGAGCGAAAGATACACCGGTTCACCCTCGAGGATGTCGGGCTTCACGGCCTGCGTCTCGACGACGATCCGGTCCCACTCCGCCTCGCTGAACGCGAACGGATCGCTCGACAGATTCAGGTATGCCGTGCCGTTGAAGTAGCGCTGCGGAAACTCAAAGTCGCTGTAGGGACAAAGATTGCTGGAGCACCCCACCGGCGCGAGGACTGCCTTGCGGTGCGGCATGCGCGCGAACGGTGCGAGGATCTTCGAGGCGGCGTAGGCGCGGCGCGTCTGCTCGTCCCACCAGCCGTTCTCCATGATCACGGTCATCGGCCCGGAGGTGGTGCCGGAGGTCGACTCGTATTCGAACTCGTTGCGCTGCACGGCTGCGTCGACTGCGGCGCAGTCCTCAAAAAACGCGCAATGCCCACGCTCGATGATCTCTGCCTTCGTGAGGATCGGGATCTCGTTGAAACACGCCCAGTGCAGCCGGTTCGCATGAAGCGGGAAACGCTCGGTGTAGAGCGGGCTCCGAGAGTAGATGGCACGCACCTCAGCCTCGAGCCGTTCGGGCACGAGTGCAGAGCCGTTGCGCCCCAGCGCACCCGGCGTATTGGCAAACATTGGTTGCGCAGCGGTTTCCATCAGAGGTTCTCGAGGTAAGCGTCTGCCCCTGCCAAGTCAAACGGAGGGGCCACTTCGGGTTTCGAGCCAGTCATTCATGAAAAACAAGGCGTTGAGGACGAGCGAGTGAGTGATCTTCCCCTCGCGCACCCACTCCATGATGCGGCTAGCGGGCACAAGCGAAGTTTCGATCTCCTCGTTTATGTCGAAGTTCGTAGGGCCAACCTTGCACGCACCTTCGACGAGCACCACGTGCATCGTGTTCGACTGGATCGCGGGGTTCGGGTGCACGCTGCCGAGCAGCCGTGCCGCAGTGCCTTCATAACCGGTCTCTTCGCGGAGCTCGCGCACGCCCGCGACGACTGGGTCCTCGCCGCGCTCGATCATGCCGCCGGGGATTTCGAGAAAGAAGTCGTGCCGGCCGAAGCGAAACTGGCGCACGAGCACGACCTCGTGGTCCGGCGTGAGTGCGACGACGTTCACCCAGTCGTTGGCATCGATGACGATGAACTCGCTCTCGCGATTCTCGCGCAAGTGGCGGAAGCGCGAGCGCCGCACTTGAAAGATGCGGAAGTTGTCGACCGTGTTGTCGCCGAGCCGCTCCCATGCGCCCGGATCCGTCGGATCATTCGTGCTGTTGCTTGTTTCCATTGACGAAAAAGCCTCCCGGGCGATGTCCGCCGGGGAGGCTGTAAATCGTTCGCCGGCGGATCAACGGCCGCCCGGGATACTGATCTTCTGGCCGACGCTCAGGCGGTTCCAGTTCACGTCGGGATTGGCGGCCATGAGCGCCGTGAGGGAAACGTTGTTGTCGCGCGCGATCTTCACGCCTGTGTCACCGGACTTCACGACATACGTGCCCGGTTCGGCGGTCGCGGAAGCCGCGGCGGCGCTGCTGCTTGAGCCCGACGAAGCCTTCGGCGCGCCCATCTCAATTTTGTTCACGGAAGTGCGCAAGTTGCCGAGCTCGGCGGTGACGGTGTCGAAGGCACGCTGCGTCTGCGTCGCGAGCGTGGTGACGCTGGAGCGCGCGGCGTCGGCAGTGCTGACGGCACCGCGGGCGTCGTTCTGGACGGTTTCCACGCGGGCGCTCAGGTCTGCCACGTCAACAGGCCCGAGTTTTTTGTTGATCGCGCTGATCTTCACCAGCCCGACAATCGAGAGAACGAGGGCAAGGAGACCGACGATCACTGCGGCGATCGGCGCATAACTTGTGTTGGAGTCGCGGGAAATTGTATCCATGGGTTTTTAAGGGAGAAAACGGTCTTACGGCACGGGAAAGGCCTTAGCAAGAAGTTTGCTGGCGATGCTGGCGGCGTGGTCGGACCGCGTAAACGCGGAACTCCAAACCGACACCTGCGCGACGCGAAGATTGACACCGCCTCCGCGGTGCCGTCGGCTGGAGCCGGTCGTCGGGGCGTAGCTTAGCCTGGTAGAGCGCCTGCTTTGGGAGCAGGAGGTCGTCAGTTCGAATCTGGCCGCCCCGACCATTCTTCGCCGCAACGCAGTAGAGAGGCGAAGGATTGCCCTCTGAAGCGTCAACGAAGGAGGACTTGCTCGCCCAATCAAGGCTCCGGATGGCGCAGCCATTCTTCGCCTTCCGATTCAGAAACCTGCTGCTGGTTCCACCCGGCGAGCCACTCCCGCCCCAGGAACCCGCGGCCTTGCAGCATCCCAGCCGCGGGAATACGAATGACCCGGCATCGCTCATCCTTAGGAACCCGGTTGCCCTACGTCTGTCCAATCTACACATTGTTACCACCATTATGAAACGACCCATACTCGCCGGCGCTTCGATCGCCCTCGCCCTCCTCCTCTCTCCCGCGGCGCTACTTGCTGCAGACGGCAATACCAAGCCCGACCAACCTGCCCGGGTTTCCTTTGGCCAGGAAGTCGACATCAACGACTACATCGTGAAGGGCAAGACCACCATCGTGGACTTCACCAGCAAGTTCTGCCCGCCCTGCGAGCGCATCTCGCCGCTTCTCGACAAGCTCCACGCCAGCCGCGAGGACATGGTCGTCGTCAAGGTCGACATCAACCGCCCCGACGTCCGCGGCATCGACTGGAAATCCCCCGTCGCGCGCCAATACGAGCTGAATTCAATCCCGCACTTCAAGGTCTTCGGCCCGGACGGGAAATTGCAGGCTGAAGGCGAAGAAGCCTATGCGATCGTGAACAACCTGGTGGGCAGCTGAGCCAGCTTCCATTCAACTCCAATCTCAAGAGGCCGCCGCTACTGGCGGCCTTTTTCTTTTGGCACCATAGCGTATGATGCGGTCTGTTCCCGTAGGGCAGGTCTCTGACCTGCCGACGCGGGTCGCCGGTTCGACAGGCTCACGGTCTGCGAGAAACCTGCGCTACTGCGCAGATCCTCCCTCACCCAC
>DATKCJ010000444.1:0-4693 GCA_035513275.1 Opitutaceae bacterium | reverse complement strand
CTGGAGGTATTGGCCGATCGTGAGGACGTTCACGTCCGCGACGCGAAGTGCACGCATCGCGTCGGCGATCTCTTCCTTGCGCTCGCCGATGCCGAGCATGAGGCCGCTCTTCGTGGTGAAGCCGCGCGACTTCGCGTGGCGGAGCACCGAGAGGCTGCGGTCGTAGCGAGCCTGCACGCGCACCGGCTTCTGGAGGCGCTCCACGGTCTCGAGATTGTGATTCAGGATGTCGGGCCCGGCCGCGAGGATCGTGTCGATGTCCTCGGTGCGGCCCTTCATGTCGGGGATTAGGACCTCGATCGCGCAGGTCGGGCGCGCGTGTCGCACCGCGCGGATCGTCGCGGCCCAATGCGCCGCGCCGCCGTCGGGCCGGTCGTCGCGTGCGACGGAAGTTATCACGCAGTGCCGGAGCTGCATCTTCGCAACTGCAGCCGCGACCCGCGCAGGCTCGCCGAGATCGTATTCAGTCGGGCGGCCGGTCTGGATCGCGCAGAAGTTGCACGAGCGCGTGCAGATGTTGCCGAGGATCATCACGGTCGCCGTGCCGCGCGACCAGCACTCGCCGATGTTTGGGCACTGCGCGCTCTGGCAGACGGTGTGGAGCTTGTTGTCGTCGACGAGCCGCCGCACCGCGCCGTATTCGGGGCCGGTCGGGAGCTTTGCGCGGAGCCAGTCGGGTTTGCGATTCATCGTCGAATCGACACAGGTAAAGCCACCGGGGGTCGGACTTCAACCGCGGAAGCCGGAAACAAAAAGGCCGCGCCCCAGGGCGGAGCGCGGCCTGCGAAGTGCGTGAGCCCGTGCTACATGGCCGCGGGCAGCGGGGTCGAGCTGTTCCAAGTGTCAGCAATCATCTTCCAACCGTCCGCTGTGTGTTTCCAGACGGCGAGGAAGGTGCCCTGATCGAGCACCTTGCCGGAAGCGTCCTTCACCACCCAGTCGCCATACTCGACGCCCGCGTGGCCGATCACCTCGGTGCGGGTTGCCCACCATGAGAGGCCTTTGACATTTCCCGAGTCGGCCATGGCTTGCCAAGCGGCCTTGATCGCGGCCTTCCCTTTGGAAGCTGGCTCGTTCGGTGGGAACACCCAGGCATCTTCGGCGTAGAAGTCCGCGAACGCGCTCATGTCGCCGGAGGCGATTCCGTCCTGGGCGACCTTTCCGGCCTTTTCGAGCGTGGCCTTGAAGGAGGCGTCGGATGCTTCCGCGAATGTCTGGGTTGCTGTCAGGAACAGGGCTGCGCATGCAAGCGCGCCCGCGGTCAGGGAACGAATCTTGTTCATGGTATCAGGGGGTGAGTCTTTGCGACTCGCTGGGGTGCGAACGTCGTGAGGATGGACCGGTGCTTCACCGGCGCAACAGAGTTCCGTCAACGCGGGGCTCCAGCGATGAACTCCGGATGCGCCGTGAGAAAAACTCTCGCGATCGTCTCGCGGACCTGCGCGATCGGCGGGCAGGCCGCGCCGAGCTCGGCGCGAAGCGAGGTCACCGTGCCGTCGGTGATGCCGCATGGCACGATACCGGCGAAGTGCGAAAGGTCGGGATCGACGTTGAACGCAAACCCGTGGTGCGTCGTCCACTTTTTCACCGCGACTCCGATCGCCGCGAGCTTGCGGTCGGCGATCCAGATGCCGGTCTTGCCCTCGCGCCGGCCGGCGGTGACGCCGAAGCACGCCGCGCTGTCGATCAAGACTTGCTCGAGGAAGCGAAGATAGGCGTGGAGATCGCGCCGCGCGCTCAAGTCGAGAATCGGGTAGCAGACGAGTTGCCCTGGACCGTGGTAAGTGATGTCGCCGCCGCGATTCGTGTCGTGGACCGTGATGCCGCGATCCGCGAGTTCGCCGTCGGACCAAAGCAGGTGCTCACCCGATTCGCGGCGGACACCCTTCGTGAACACCGGCTCGTGCTCCGTGAACACGAGCGTGTCCGGTATCTCGCCTGCGATCCGCGCACGCACGAGCTCAAGCTGCCGCGCGAGCGCGTCGTCGTAGCGCGTGCGTCCCCAGTCGATCACGACGGGCGCGGTTTGCGTGGCGGAGAGCATCCGGGTTCGAGTATCGCCGCGTCGCGACTCCCGGCAACCTCGCACTCCTTGAAATCGCATGTTGCACACGGCGCTCCGAGGTGGGGCGCGTTGTCCCTAACGCGCCCAACTCGCGCGCGAGCGCTTGGGCGTCTTGGGGACGAGCCGCCCCACCACAGACATCGCTCACCGCGGAGTTGTAAGGCCTGCACTTGGGCAGGGCCTGATTGGGTCCGCCGTAAACGGCGACCCTACGAGTTGCCGTCCGTTACTCCTCCCCACTCCCAATCCGCATTCTGCACTCCGCAATCTGCCGCAAGGCGGCCGCCTCCCGCTTTTCCGTTTGCTCCCGGTTCGCGCCGGCCCCTACCTTGCTGGGCTCTATGACGGACGCTCACCAGGAGATTTCCCACGACCAGCACGCAGTCCGCCGGCAGAAGCTGGTCGAGATGCGCGCGGCCGGGTTCGACCCGTTCCGCGCCTCGTTCGAGCCCACGCACTTCTCGGCCGATGCGATCGCGCTCCATGTCGAGGGGCAGGACAACGCCGTGCACGTCCGTGTGGCCGGCCGGCTCGTGGTCTTTCGCGACATGGGCAAGAGCCAGTTCGTGAAGGTCCTCGACCAGCAAGGGCAGATCCAGCTCTACGTGAAGAAGGACGTGCTTGGCGACGAGGCCTACGCGGCCTTCAAGCAACTCGACCTCGGCGACTTCATCGGCGCGGAAGGCACGCTCTTCAAAACGAAGACCGGCGAGATCACCGTGCGCGTCGAGCGCTACACGCTTGTCTCAAAGGCGCTGCGCCCGCTGCCCGAGAAGTGGCACGGCCTGAGCGATCCCGAGCAAGTTTACCGCCAGCGCTACCTCGACATCATCGGCAACGTCGAGTCGCGCCGCCGGCTCATCCTGCGCTCGCGGATCGTCTCGCACATCCGCCGCTTCCTCGAGTCGCGCAAGTTCCTCGAGGTCGAGACGCCTGTCCTCCAAAGCGTCGCAGGCGGCGCGGCAGCGCGGCCGTTTACCACGCACCACAACGCGCTCGGCGCGGACTTCTTTCTGCGCATCTCGCTTGAGCTTTACCTGAAGCGGTTGCTCGTCGGCGGGCTCGACCGCGTGTTCGAGATCGGCCGCAACTTCCGCAACGAAGGCCTTTCACGAAAGCACAACCCCGAGTTTACCATGCTCGAGGTTTACCAGGCCTACAGCGACTTCCGCGGCATGATGGCCCTCGTGCGCGACCTGCTGCAATCGCTCTGCACCGACGTGCTCGGCTCGAGCGAGATCGCGCACGCCGCGAGCGACACGACCATCAACTTCGCAGGCGAGTGGCGCGAGGTGCGCTACAAGGATCTCATCGTCGAACTCACGGGCGACGCCGACTGGTTCGGGCGCACGAAGGCCGAGAAGGCGGCCAAGGCCGACGCGCTCGGGCTCTACGTCGACCCGACGTGGCAGGACTTCGAGATTACCAACGAGATTTTCTCAAAGAAGATCGAGCCGACGCTGATCCAGCCGACGTTCGTCACACATTTGCCGAAGGAGCTTTGCCCGCTCGCGAAGCTCAACCTCGACGACCCGCGCGTGATCGACGTCTTTGAACTCATCATCGGTGGCATGGAGATCGCGCCCGCGTATTCCGAGCAAAACGATCCCGACGAACAGCGCCGGATGTTCGAGGCGCAATCCGGCGGCGACCAGCAGGCGATCGACCACGACTTCCTCCTCGCGCTCGAACACGGCATGCCCCCCGCCGGCGGCATGGGCATCGGCATCGACCGGCTCTGCATCCTGCTCACGGGTGCGGAGAGCATTCGGGATGTGATCTTGTTTCCGCAGCTACGTCCGGAAGGCGGAGCTTGATTGCGGATTTCGGATTGCGGATTGCGGAATTACCCATTGCGGACTGCGGATTGCGGACTGCGGATTGGGAACCCACCAGGCTACGCACCTTTACGTTCAATCGGTCGGACAAGCTTCTGGGGGTAGGGCGTGCGCCGTTGGGTCCACCGAATGCGGAATCGCCTTTGAGTCTCACTTCGACTGACATCTGCTAGCCAATCCGCAATCCGCACTCCGAAATCCGCAATCAAACCGTGCCCTGGCCGATCTACCTCGCCCTGAAGCAGCTCTTCCCGACCGGGAAGCGCGTGCACTTCTTCACGGTGATCTCGATCGCCGGCGTTTCGCTCGGAGTAATGATGCTCATCGTCACGATCAGCGTGATGGGTGGCTTCGGCCGGGAGATCCGCCGGATGATCATCGACACGGGCGGCGACATCCAGATCCGCTCGAGCGCGGCGATCCGCGACCCGGAGCTGGTGTTGAAGGACGTTCTTGCCGTGACCGGTGTCGCGGCCGCCACGCCTTACGCGGAGGGCGTCGTGATGGTGCTCTCCGGCAACCGGCCGGCGTTTCCCGCGGTGCAGGGCGTGGATGTCGAGCGCGTCGGCAAAGTCATTCCGATCGACCGCTACATCCGCCGGGGTTCGCTCGATGCGCTCGACGACGACTCGATCATCCTGAGCGGGCAGCTCGCGCAACAGCTCGACGCGACGATCGGCAGCAAGATCGAGCTTTACACGCCGCTTATGCTCGAGCGGATGCGCGCCGATGAGGCGATCCTGCCACGCGAGTTCCGCGTCGCGGGCCTGTTCGAGATCGGTCACAACCA
>DATKCJ010000443.1:0-5417 GCA_035513275.1 Opitutaceae bacterium | reverse complement strand
CGGAGCGACGGACGAAATTGCGCCCTTCGGGTCAAACGAGCCGGGCACGCTGTTCCCTACGGCAAGCCCGCCGGTCATCGATGCGGAACCGGCCTTGATCCGGTCGCCAAACGCGCCGCTCTGCCCTATGTCGCCGTGGTCGCGAGTCTGCACGAACGAGAAGTTCTCAAGCTCGTTCGTCTGCCGGTTCCAGTTCACAACGGCTGCCGCCGCGAACACCTCGTCGCCCATGCCGTCGAGGTTCAGGATGTCGTCCTTGGTTAAGACCGACACGGCAAATCCGGCGATCGTCACGCGATAACGGCCCGACGCGGTTGCGGCTCCGCCGCCGCCCGAAGTGCCCGTCGATGCGGACAGAGTTGGGTCGGTGGTAGCCGTCGTGGTCATCGGCGTAACCGTTCCGGTCTGCATCGCGGGCACATAGTCAACGGTTGCGACAGGCTCGGTTGTCGCAGTTGTTGTCATCGGAGTGATTGTGCCGGTCTGGACTGCAGGGACGTAATCCACGGTTGTCACGCTTTGTGTCGTCGTCGGCTCCAGCACCGACAGGTCGGACGACGGCTCCGGCGCGCCAAACGTGATCACGCCGGAATCTTCAGTGGTCTCTCCGGGCGGAGGCGCGATCGCCGCAAGCCGTCCCGGGGTCATGTACGTTGACGACGTCGTTGTAACCGGCTCTGTCGCAAGCGTGGGAACATCCACCGTAGGAACTGTCGACGCCACCACCCCAGACGGCGGCGTGGCTGTGCCGCGATACGAAATCTGGGTCTCCCCGGCAATCATCCCGGCGGCCGTCTTCGCGATCACGCGATACGCATACGTCCCGGCCACGGGAAGCACGCCGTCCTGCCAGGCCGCGGTTTGAAGCGGCATTCCGGGAGGCGACATATTGTTGCAGCACGTTGGGTCGCCGGCGTTCCAACGCAACACCTGGTAGGTCGCCGCGACGGTGAGTGGATTCCAGGTGACAGTCGCGACGCCTGCGGCATCAACGTTGACAGTGATGCCCGTGATGGATTGCGCTTCGACGGAACTGGCGGTGTGCGTGTCCTGCGCGGGATCGGTCATCTCGATCGACGTCGCTCCCGTGCCGCCTTGCTGCTGTGCAGTCCCGCCTCCGCCACCCGCGGTCATTCGGACCCGCGCGAGATAGACGGCGTTGTCTCCGTCGTCCCTGCCGCCCAATTCAATTCGAAGGACGCGGCCGCGAACGAATTTTGCCTCTTTTGTGTCAAGAACCTGTTCGCCGTTGGTGAAGAGCTTGATGCTGTCGCCATCAAACTCCGCGCGAACCTGGGTCAGGTTTCCGATGATCTCCTCCCTCATATCATCGGAGAACACCCTTCTGCTCGAGTAGTCCTGCCCGCCTCCGACCACCACGGCATGATAGTGAGTCCACATCACTTGCGCAGAACCATCGCCGCGGTTCGGCTCCCTTGTTCCCTCGAACGAGAGCTCCGTCGACGAGGTTTCACCCGAGAACTTCGGCACCAGGTCAAACTCCAGTGTGAATCGGTCCGGAATCCGTACAGGCACCGTAACAAGGAACGACGAATCGGAAGAGCTCCGTAGCATGTGAGTGCCGTCCTTCTCGACGACTTCGAGTTCGCCCGAAAGCACTCGCAACTCCTTCGGCGGTGCGCCAAGCGGCGCACTTGAGAAGTCGAGGGAGATTAACTCGCCGCTTCCCTGGCCCGACTGCCCTTGTGCGAGAAGCTTCTGCTCCGGGTGGATTATTATCAGAATCGCGATTGTCAGGAACAAGGCACGCGAGTGCCTGCGCGGGAACACAGGAGTGCTCCTCCCATTCGGGATATGCTCGGTTTTCATCGGGGATGCGGAGACCGCTCTCGGTCAGCTTGCGGGTATTTCAGGACGGCGCCTTCGGCTTGTCTGAAACCACCGCTAAACCGGAGGCACGTCGGGAAGCTACGTCGGGCGGGGCGAACAATCCAGTTCAAAGACGCCGGGCGTTCTCAATGGACCCGCTTGGGCTCGCACTTTGGGTCGGGGTTATCCCAACCTGGGCGCCTGTTCGGCTCTGAGGTCTCGGGCCTGGGAACATTCGATTTCAAAATCTCGATTCTCGATTCCGACGCCGCCTTCGTCCGCCGTCTCATGGTCCCTTTGTCGTTAGGTCTCGTGGTCCCGTGGTCTCTCGCGCCTCGCTTCCATCCGCTTAATTCTTGCGCATCGCGAACCCACGGCGGAACACTCCACCCGTGCCCGATTCGAACTTCGTCCACCTCCATGTCCACAGCGACTACTCGCTGCTCGACGGCGCCTGCCGGATCGACCGGCTCATGGACCGCGCGAAGGAGCTCGGCATGGGTGCGCTCGCGCTCACCGACCACGGCAATCTCTTCGGCGCGATCGATTTCTACAACAACGCGAAGTCGCGCGGCATCAAGCCCCTCATCGGCTGCGAGATCTATCTCGCCGCGGGCTCCCGCCTCGAGCGCACGGCCCGCAACGAGGAAGGAAAGAGCGTCTTCCACATGGGCCTCCTCGCGCAGAACCTCGAGGGCTACCAGAACCTCCTGAAGCTCGTCTCCGACGCGCACCTCAAGGGCTTCTACTACAAGCCTCGCGCCGACATGGAGACCCTCGCACGCCACGCAGCGGGCCTGATCGGATTCTCCGGCTGCCTCGCCGCGATGGTCCCGCAGCACCTGCTCAACGACCGCGTCGAAGAAGCCCGCAAGGCCACCGCGCGATTCATCGACATCTTCGGCCGCGAGAATTTCTTCATCGAGATCCAGGACCACGGCCTCGGCGATCAGCGCCGGATCATCCCCGGCCTGCTCAAGCTCGCCGACGAGTTCGGGCTCAAGACGATCTGCACAAACGACGTTCACTACGTCGGCGCCGACGACTCCGGCCCGCACGACGCCCTTCTCTGCATCCAGACCGGCGCGAAGATCGCCGACAAGGAGCGGATGCGTTTCGACACAAACCAGTTCTACCTGAAGTCGCGCGACGAAATGAACCGCCTCTTCGCCGAGGTGCCGCAGTCGGTGACGAACACCGTCGGCGTCGCCGAGATGTGCGAACTCGCGATCCCGTTTCCGAAAGGCGCCGAGCGCTACCCGCGCTACCCGTTGCCCGTCGAAATCAAGACCGACCGCGACAGTTACCTGCGCGATCTCTGCATCACAGGCCTGCGCATGCGCTACGGCGTCGACTACGCAGCGCGCGCGTTCATCGACGGCGCGCCCGCGGAATACATCGCTCAGCCCGAACTGCCTAAGACGCTCTGTGACCGGATGGACTTCGAACTCTCGGTCATCAGCAAGACGGGCTACACCGACTACTTTCTCGTCGTGTGGGATTTTATCGATTGGGCGCGCAAGCACGGCATCCCCGTCGGCCCGGGCCGCGGCTCCGGTGCTGGCAGCATCGTGGCCTACGTGCTGCGGATCACGAATCTCGATCCGCTCCGCTTTAAGCTGCTCTTCGAGCGCTTCCTGAATCCCGAGCGCGTGTCGCCGCCCGACTTCGACATCGACTTCTGCATGCGCCGCCGCGGCGAGGTGATCGACTACGTCCGTGAGAAATACGGCAAGGACTGCGTCGCCAACATCATCACCTACGGAACGCTCGGCGCGAAGATGGTCGTGCGCGATGTCGCCCGCGTGCACGACGTGCCTTACGCCGACGCCGACCGTCTCGCGAAGATGATTCCCGACGAGCTGAACATCTCGCTCAAGGAAGCCGTGGCGAAGAGCGCCGAGCTACGCGCTGAACTCGAGGTGAATCCCGTCGCGCGAAAGATCATCGAGCAGGGCTACGTGCTCGAGGGCATGGTGCGCAACACGGGCAAGCACGCCGCGGGTATCATCATCACCGACCGGCCGCTCGAGGAGTTCGTGCCGCTCACGCTGCAGGAAGACGACGTCACGGTGCAGTATGACATGAACGCCATCAGCAAGCTCGGCTTGCTGAAAATGGACTTCCTCGGCCTCAAGACGCTCACGGTGATCGCCGACGCGCAAGACAACATTCGCCGCACTTCGCTCCCGGATTTCGACATCGAGACGCTGCCTCTCGACGACGCGCGGACGTTTGAGTTGCTCAATACCGGCCGAACGACCGGCGTGTTCCAGTTGGAATCAAGCGGCATGCAATCGCTATGCCGGCAGCTCCAGGTCGGCAACATCGACGAGATCATCGCGCTCATCGCGCTCTACCGCCCGGGCCCGATGGATTGGATCCCCGACTACATCCGCGGCAAGAAGGACCCATCGACCGTCAAGTTCCCCCACCCGCTCCTCGAGGACGTCTGCCGCGAGACCTACGGCGTGATGGTCTATCAGGAGCAGGTCATGGAAGCGGCGAAGGTCGTCGCCGGCTACACACTCGGCGGCGCCGACATGCTTCGCCGCGCGATGGGCAAGAAAGACGCCGCTGCGATGTCGGAGGAGCGCGCGAAGTTCGTCGACGGTGCGAAGCGCGTCAATGGAATCGACGAACGCACGAGCGACGCGATTTTCGACATCCTCAACAAGTTCGCCGGCTACGGCTTCAACAAATCGCACTCGGCCGCCTACGCGATCCTCAGCTACCAGACGGGCTACCTGAAGGCCAACTACCCCGTCGAGTTCATGGCCGCGACGCTCAGCGCCGAACTCGGCAACTCCGACAAAGTCGCACACTTCATCGCAGAAGCGTCGTCGATGGGAATCGAAGTCCTCGGCCCCGACGTGAATGAATCACGAGAGATGTTCACCCCGGTCGTCCGTGTTGTAGGGGCGTCGCTTGACGACGCCCGGGCGCCGTCAAGCGGCGCCCATACAGGAAGCCAATCCGCAATCCCCAATCCCCAATCCGCAATCGGCGCCGCCTCCGGCGGCGCCGCGATCCGCTTCGGACTCGCTGGCATGAAGGGCGTCGGCGAAGGCGCGGCAAAGGCGATCATCGCGGAGCGCGAAGCCAACGGTCCGTTCGCGTCGTTCGAGGATTTCGTGCAGCGAGTCGACCAGAAGGCCGCAAACAAGCGCGTGCTTGAGGCGCTCGTGAAGACAGGTGCATTCGATTTCGGAGGCGCATCCCGAAAGAAATTGTTCGACGGCATCGATGCCGCGATGTCCGGCGCCGCCGCTCACGCGCGCGATCTCGCAGCAGGCCAGGCGGGATTCTTTGACCTGCTGGCCGAACCGGCATCCAAGCGTGCGATCTCCGCAATCGAGAATCGAAAATTCAAAATCGAAAATCCCGCCGACGACTTCCCGCTGGCCGAGCGTCTCGCGTTCGAAAAGGAGTTGCTCGGATTCTATGTGTCGGGTCACCCGATGAACGCATGGGCCGGGCTCGCCGAGGCCGTGTCGAGTCACGCCGAGGACCAGCTCATGGAACTCGAGGACCGCACGCAGTTCCGCCTTTGCGGGATCGTCGGCAACATTGTGAAGAAACTCTCG
>DATKCJ010000442.1:0-16167 GCA_035513275.1 Opitutaceae bacterium | reverse complement strand
CACTTCGCTACGGAGTCACCGTCAACGGGGGCGACATCTCCTCGTCGCCCGCAGACCTCTCCGCGCATCTCACGCTCGTCGGGGAGGCGCCGGCGCGGCCGTTGTTGCGAACCGGAGCGTGCGCCGGCGATTGGATCTACGTCACAGGTGCACTCGGTGGCAGCATCCTCGGCAAGCACGCAAACTTTGACCCAAGACTTGCCGAAGGCCACTGGCTCGCGGCGCGAAAGGGCGTTCGCTGCATGATCGACGTGAGCGACGGGATCGCAAAGGAGCTACGATTGATCACGCCCGACGGATGTCGCGCCGCGATCGACCCGGAGGCGGTTCCAGTGAGCCTTGCGGCGCGCCGGATCGCACGAAAGAGCGGACGCCCCGCGCTCGAACACGCGCTCACCGACGGCGAGGACTTCGAGCTGCTGTTTGGCGCGACGCCCGGACCACCTTCGCTCGCTATTGAAAAGACGTGGCGGACGCGCTTCCGCACCCGGCTGACACGGATCGGGACTTTTGTGAATGAGGACGAACCTCGCGTGAACGAAGTGGATTTTTCAGGGCTCGCCGGGTTTGAACACCTTCGGGGCAAACAAAAGAAATGAGCGTGTGGAAGGAGCTCGAGACCGGCGTAACGACGCGAAGCCCCGAGGAGACGCGTGCGCTCGGTGAACGGATTGCACAGGAAATGGCGCCCGATGCGGTGATAGCGCTCGAGGGCGATCTCGGTGTCGGCAAGACAACGCTCGTGCAGGGCATCGCACGAGGTCTTGGAATCGTGCGGCATGTCACGAGCCCGACGTTCACGCTCTACTCGGTTTACCACGGCGAGCGGACTCTGGTTCACCTCGATGCCTACCGGCTCGACGGTGCCACGAGCGCCGAGGAACTGCTCATTGAGGATTTCCTTCAACCGCCTTACTGCCTCGTCATCGAGTGGCCTTCGCGAATTTCAAGCTGGCTCCCGAGTCATACCCGCACGCTCGAGCTCTCGATTCTCGAACCCGGCGTCCACCGCATCCGCACGCGCGACTCGCTCGGAGTCGCGCCTTTGGGCGATGTTTCTCGGACCGCGTAAACGCGGAACTCCAAACACGGCACGTAACTCGGCGCGTTCGTTACGCGCCTGGCGCAGACTTCGGCGGCTCTGGCTCGACCGGTGACGGCTCAGTCGGTGTCGCTTCGACAAGAGTCTCAGAAACGACCTCCGGGGACTCTGGAGTTGCCTCTACGGTTTCGGGAGCAGACTCGGCGACGACTTCAGGCGCCACTTCGGAAACCGGCTCTGGAACCATCTCAGTAGTCGCTTCAGGAGCGGCTTCAGAAGTGGCTGATTTCGCAGGCTCAGTCGGCGGTGCATCACTTGGCGACGATTCGGACACCGCGCCTTCCTCGGATGCGTCTGACGAGTCGTCATCCTCGCCCTCGTCTTCCCTCGGCGCGTGCAACTTTGCCGGCGGCGGAGCGAAGAGGCGGCCATCGGAATACTCCGTGACATAGCCTTCCATCACGAGCCAGCGAAGATCGGAGAGCAACTTCCTGACCTTGGCCTCCTCCTCGGGCGCGAGCGCCTTCACCTCGGCCGGCGGAGCGCCGGGTTGCGCCGGCGGCGGAAGCTCGATCCCGAGCATCTTCGCGGGCAGCTCGCGGATGGAGATCATCGAGTTCGTCTCGATGAACTGGATGAGGTTGTTGATCGAATCGGCAAACGTCTGGTCAGGCAGGCGGAACTTGCGCTTCACCGCGCAGACATACGACACGCCCTTGGAACCCTTCTTGAAGATGGTGAATCCCTCACGGCGCAGGCGGCCGCGGAGCGCGTTCGCGCTGTCGAGCGGGAAACGGCGCTGCCTCTCGAGCTGACCCTCGATCGCGCGGCGGATCTCGCTGTCGGCAAGCGTTTCAAGGAGCTTGCCGTGGAAGCGTGCATGTTCGAGCTGGCGGACGACCTGGTCGCGCGCATTTGCGAGGAGATAGTTGCGCGCGTCTTCCGGCGCGTCGAAGACCGGGGCCTCCGTGCCCTCGGCCGGAGTCTTCCAAGTGTAGCGCACGCCCTTCTTCATCTTCTCGAGCCACGCGGCGATGACTTCCGGCTCGCGCACGGATTCGAGACGCTCGCGGAACCGGTCGAAGCTCATGTTACCAAGGCGTGCAGCGTGGTGCTGCTGGAGCATGCTCTGATAGCGATGGTAGTTCGGCGGACCGAGCAATTCCCCCGTGATCCCGCAGCGGGAGATCACCGCAAAGCTCCCCTTGGGTGCCTCGACCTCCACTTCCTCGACAGTGAAGAACTGACCGAGTTGCGTGCGAACCACGTAGTCAACAGCCGCGTCCTCCGTCTCGAACGGAATTCCGTCTACGACGGATACGAACACAGGAGGCTGCACGCCCGCGGCATCAGGCCTGCGGCGCACGACTATCACGCACCGCTCGCTCTTGCCGAGCACGGCACGGGCGATCTCGAAAAGCTCGAAAGTGTGTTTAGAATCGCGCACGCGCTGCACGATCTTGTGGAAAATCTCGTCCTCCGGATAGAAGACGACTTCAAACACTTCGCTGATGTAGGGCCTGTTGTCCTGCTGCTGCTGAACCGGACCGCGGTCGCGCCGGTCGCGATAACTGGACTGTGGCGCGCGAGGCTGTTGCCCACCGCGTGGATCCTCGCCCTGACCCTGCGCCGGTGCCGGCCGCTGGGCATCGTCCGGGGAACGCCGCAACTGGCGCCGGTCCCGCGGCGGATGCGCTCCTGGCTGTTTGTCGCGCGGGCCGCCTTGATGCTCCCGCTCCCTCCCCTCGCGCCGGGGCCCGGAGGCCTTTTCGGCGGGAGTCCATTGAGTCCCAAAGCTGAATCCCTGAAGGGCACTCAGGTCGATCTTGTTGATCTCGCTTTGTTCTTTCTCTGAGTCGGGCTGTTCGTCCATGAAGAGTGGCGGCGGCGGAGCAGGAGTCCCACGATGTCGGTTGTGAATGGTCTGATTGCCCGCGGGATCCGGAAGTAGTCGAACCGGCAAAGTGTCCGGCGTTGCCGACCTGTGGCAAGCGCGTAATCACCCCACTCCATTCCCCGGTATTTCGATGCTTTACAACGAGTGTTACTTTTTCCTTAGTCCCCTTTCCCTTCTTGGAACGCTCAGGTGGTGGAATTGGTAGACACGCAGGCTTGAGGTGTCTGTGCCGTAAGGTGTGGGGGTTCGAGTCCCCCCCTGAGCACCAGCCTTCGCACGGCGAAGTTGAGCTTCGGATGGCGCGGCCATGCGGCGCATCAGTGGGGCACCGGCTCCCGAACGACATTCCAGATTCCCCTCAACAAGGTCCCACACCCGCGGATGAGTCGGAGGCCGTCGCCCGCTCCAGATGCGCCAGGATCGCCAGGGCCTCTTCGCGTGACTCGCCGCACATGCTTCGCATCGGACGAAGCGAGGTGCATACAGCAGGCCGCTCGGGCTTCCCGAAAAGCGCGCATCGCCCGTCGGGCGTAAGCTGGATGCACGGAGTCCCCGCGGGCTTGCCGTGCGGCATCCCCGGAATCGGCGAACTGATCGAAAGTGCGATGCAGCACGCCGCGCAGCCGACCCGACACTCGATTGGCTCGTCGGGCACCGGCGCGTCTGCCGCGGACGGAATCACTCGCTGATCCCCCGCGCCTCGGCGACGACATCGCCATCGTCTTCCGTGAACGCGATCACCATCGGCCGGCAGCAAACTTCGCAGTCGTAGTCCCACTCAGCCGGCAGCTCGCCGATCGCAGGCGCCTGCACTTCGAACGACTCGAAGCACGACGGGCAAGTGACTGTGACGAACGTTCCGGCCATGCGGCAGTGTCGCGACAACGCGGTAGGCGTGCAATGTCAGTGTGCACGGAACAGAAGTCCCGCCACTTCCGCGGCGGGCTACATTCAGAGTCCTGTAGGTGGCGCGCTTGTCGCGCCACAAACGTCGGAGTTGCGCGGCAAGCGCGCAACCTACAGGGGCAAAGAAGTCCCGCTCCTCACGGAGCGGGCTACATCCGCAGAAGTGCGCACTCGGTGATCTCTCAACCGACCAGCTCGCCGTCCTTGAAGAAACGGGCGAGCTCGGCGCGCGCGTTGTCCTCGGAGTCCGAGGCGTGGGCGATGTTGATCATCATGTTTGTGCCATAGTCGCCCCGGATTGTGCCCTTCGGAGCCTTCGTCGAGTCGGTCGGTCCGAGCAGCTCGCGGACGCGCGCGATGACGTTGTCGCCAGCGATCGCGAGCACGAGCACGGGCTCGGACGACATGAACTTCTCGATCTCCGGGTAGAACGGCCGGTCGGCCACGTGCGCGTAGTGCTCGCGCAGCAATGCGGGTGCGAGGCGGAGCATCTTTGCCCCGGCAACTGAGAAGCCGGCAGCTTCAAATCGGCTGATCACCGCGCCGACCAGTTTCTTGGTCATGCAGTCCGGCTTCAGGATGATGAGGGTTTTTTGCATAAACCCCCGAAGCTAGACGGCGCTCGCCGAAAAGGAAAAGCCTGGATTTTGGGCCCGCCGGGGCAAACCCAGCCATGAGAATCCCACGTCGGAACCCAAAATCCAGGAAAGTACTATTTCGCCGGCGCGCCGAGAACCACGTCCATCGTCGGCAGCATCGCGAAGCCGGCGGAAGCCGCGGACTTCGGCGCACCGGCCGTGCTGAACGTGGCGTAGACGACGCCGAGCAAATTGGTCTCGTTGACAACGGTGGAATCGGCCCGCGGGTTGTTGTATCCCTGCACGGTCCAGCCGTCCTGGGCCTTCGCGATCACCCTGTGCGCCACCTTCTCGCCGAGAAAATTCGTGTAGACCGCGATCATCCCGAGCCTGAGCCGGGCGGCGGGAATCTGCTGCACCACCGCGATCGAGTCGGCGCCGAAAAACGGCAGCATCGAGTCGCCATCCATGCGCACCACGCTGCGTCCGGGCTTCTGCATCGCGACGACCATCGCGTCGAGCACCGCGACATCGAAACCGACATTCGACCGTGGATGGATCTTCGGTTTCGCGGCAGCCGGCATCGCCATCGCGCAAATCGCGAGAAGGCCCAGTAGGGCTAGGCGGGAGGGACGGCCGGGTAACATGCCGTGAGAGTAGCCGAACCCGTTGATTCTTCGTATCGAGAGGCCTACCCACCGGGGGGGATTGGATCACCTATTTCAGTGGGCGAAAGACCCCAGCGTCTCTGGGGTGTATTCCCGGGGTGGGATCAGGGAATCCAGCACGGAATCGAAGCCACCCGGCACACTTCAGCGGCGCGAGCCCAACAGATCGGCGAAAGCCGCGGCTATCGTCTCGTGCCTGAAGGCAAACCCCGCTTCGAGCAGGCGCGCCGGTCTTGCGCGCGCGCTCGCGAGAAGCGTCTCGTCGGCCATCTCACCGAGCGCGAGCCTCAAGGCCCACGCGGGCACCGGCACGATCGCGGGACGTCCGAGCGCGCGCCCGAGCTCTTTCGTGAACTCCAGGTTCGTCACCGGATTTGGAGCCACCGCATTCACGGCTCCCACAAGCTTGGGATCCGCAATCACCCGATCGAGCACACGGACCAGATCGACGATCGAAATCCAGCTCAGCCACATCCGCCCGCCGCCGATCGGGCCGCCCAAGCCGAGCTTGAAAACGGGCAACATCTTCGCGAGCGCCCCACCCTCGCTCGCGATCACGACGCCGAAGCGGAGCTTCACAACACGCACGCCGGCTGCGACCGCCGGTTCGGCGGCGTTCTCCCAGTCGCTGCAAAGGCCGGCCAGAAAGCCGCCACCCAGCGGCGATTGCTCGTCGATCCATCCTTCGGGATCCGTGCCGTAGTAACCGACGCCCGACGCGTTCACGAGAACCGCGGGCTTCGAGACGCACGCCGCGACGCAGCGCGCGATGAGATCGGTGCTGCAAACGCGACTGTCGCGAAGGAGACCCTTGTGCTTCTGCGTCCAGCGACCTCCGGCGATGTTGGCGCCGGCGAGATTGATCACGACATCGGCGCCTTCGATCGCTGCGGGGTCGATCGCGCCCGTGTCGGGCTTCCACGAAAAATCCCCTGGACCTTTCGCGTTTCCACGCACGAGACGTCGAATCTGGTGACCGCCCTTTTCGAACGATCGCGCGACCGCCGTGCCGATCAAACCGCTCGCGCCCGCGATCGTAATTTCCATGGGCTCGCGTGCTCCGCGTCGTCGCGTCTAGACGACGTCTTGGTAGAGCTTTTCGTAGGCGCGCGCCGCCGAGTCCCAACTGAAATCCCTGCGCATGCCGCGGAGCATCATCGCACGCTTCGTCTTCGCGTCAGCGTGGAGCGAGAGCGACACCTCGAGCGCGTCGGCGAGTCCGTGCTCCGTCGGCGGGAAGCGCACGCCGGTCGCGTTCGCGGGGTCGCGATTCAAATCGACCACGGTGTCGAGCAGTCCGCCCACGGCGCTCGTCAGCGGAATCGTGCCGTAGCGCTGCGCATACATTTGCGTGAGTCCGCATGGCTCGAAGATCGACGGCATGAGAAGGAAGTCCGAGCCGGCAACGAGCAAGTGGACCTTGAGTTCGTCGACCGCGCCGACGAAGGACAGCTTCCCCTTCAACTCGCGCGAGAGCGAGTTGAGCGCGTCGTGGAAACGCGCCTCGCCGACGCCAACGATCGCAAGCCGGGCATCGTGCCTGGCGAAAAACCCGGCGCACTTGATGAGAAGTTGAACGCCCTTCTGCTCGGTCAGGCGGCTCACGATGCCATAGACTGGGGCGGTCTTCGTTGGCTCGAGGCCAAACTCCGCGAGCAATTGCGCCCGGCAGGTTGCCTTTCCTGAAAGGTCGGCAGCGGAGAACTGCGCAGGGAGGGCCGTGTCGGTCTTGGGATCCCAGATATCCTGATCGATTCCGTTGAGCAGGCCCGAGAGGTCGTCGATCCGCGTGGCAAGCACACCGTCGAGCCCGGCGCCGCGCTCCGGCTCAAGGATCTCGCGGGCGTAGCTCGGGCTCACGGTCGTGAGGCGGTCGGAAAAAAGAATGCCGCCCTTCATCATGCTGATCTGGCCGTAGTATTCGAGGCCGTCGATCCCGAGCAGATCGGCGGGCAGTCCCGTGAGGCCGAACGCCGACATCGGGAAGATCCCCTGAAACACGATGTTGTGGATCGTGAACACCGTCCGGATCGCAAGCGTCACCCGGTGCTTGCGCTCCTCCGACCGCAGGAAGAGCGGCAGCAGCCCCGTCTGCCAGTCGTGGCAATGCACCACGTCCGCACTGAGCTTGAGCATCCTCATGCTCTCGACGACCGCGCGGGAGAAGAAGATGAACCGCTCGGCGTTGTCCTCGTAGTCACCCTCGGCCGTGCCGTAGGGATGCCGCCGGTCGAAATACTCGTCCCTGCAAATAAAGTAGACCGTCGGCCCTCGCGCCGCAGCGAGCCGGATCACATGCCCGCGATGAAACTCACCGCCCATATCCACCTGGATGCTCAGCACCTTTTCGGCGCCCGACGCCGCATGGTGCTCCAGCGCAGCGCGGTAGCCCGGAAGGAAGACCGACACGTTGTGACCGTAGGACGCCAGCGCCTTTGCCAGCGCCGCGACCACATCTGCCAACCCTCCCGTCTTCACGAACGGGAAGACCTCACTGGCCGCATGCACGATGTTCACATTTGTGAAACTAGGTTTGTGTGCCCGGCGAATCCAACCTAAAACCTTGGTCTTGAAACTTCAGGAACGACTACTCGCACTGCTCGGCCAAGCCGCCTACGTGCCCATGAACCGCGGCGACCTCGCCGCGAAACTCGGCCTCAACGCCAGTGATGCCCGCAAGCTCGATTTCGAGCTCCGCCGGCTCCAGGCGGCAGGCACCATTATCAGCATCAAAGGGGGCTGCTTCTGCCTTCCGAAGGATGCCGACCTCGTCACAGGCACCATCCAGTTCCGGCAGGCCGGCAGCGCCTTTCTTCGCCCCGACGCCGGGGAGACGGAGATAGCCGGAGTCCAGATCGCCGCCGAGGACACCGCCACCTCGATGCACGGCGACCGCGTTGTCGTGCGCCTCATGGACAGCGCCGCACCGCGCCGGCGGACCGGCCCCGGCGCAGGCGAACCGGCCGGCCGCGTGATCCGCATCCTCGCGCGCGGCCGCTCAACCCTCACCGGCACGCTCCAGAGCACGCGCCAGTTCCACTTCGTCGCGCCGGACGATCCGCGGTTCGTGAAGGACATCTACGTGCAAGACCCCGCTCGCTCGATCCTCGTGCCGCCGCCGAGGATTGGCGACAAGGTCGTCGTCCACGTCGCGGAGTGGCTCAACCGCCACGTCAATCCCGAGGGCGAGATCACCGAGGTGCTCGGCCGGACATTCGAGCCACGCGCCGAACTCGCCGCGATTTACCACAAGTATCGCCTGGAAACGAAATTCCCCGAAGCCGTCGAGCGTGAGGTCGCGGGCCTGCCCGACGAGGTCAGCGCCAGCGACACGCGGCACCGGCTCGACCTGCGGAAGATTCCCACGATCACGATCGATCCCGACGACGCAAAGGACTTCGACGACGCGCTCTCGCTCGAGGAGCTCCCTTCCGGCGAGTGGCGCATCGGCGTGCACGTCGCCGACGTCGGCGCCTACGTTCGCCCCGGCACTGCACTCGACACCGAAGCGCAGAATCGCGGCAACAGCACCTACCTCGTCGGCACCGTCATCCCGATGCTGCCCTTCAAGCTCTCGAATGGCCTCTGCAGCTTGAAGGAGCGCGAAGACCGGCTGGTGAAGTCCGTCCTCTTCACCTTCAGCCGCGGCGGCAAGATCCGGCGCGTCGAGCAGGCGAACGCCGTCATCCACAGCATGAAGCGCCTGACCTACAAGCAGGCATATGGGCTGCTCAAGCTCGACGACCTCAATCAGGTGCGCCGCCTGCCGTTGCCGCCCGCGCACCAGACCGGAGCGACCGGCCGCGCGCTTCGCGATCTCTCCCAAGATGAACTTCTCCAGCTTCAGGGGATGGTCCGCAATTTCTGGACGATTGCATCAAAGCTCCGCGCCGACCGCATGCGCAACGGCAGCCTCGACCTCGACATGGCCGAAACAAAGATATTCGTCGACGCCGAGGGCTACGCAGACCGGATCGAAACGATCGAGAACGACGAGAGCCACCAGCTCATCGAGGAATTCATGCTCCTGGCCAACGAGCACGTCGCTTCCCTCACGCGCAAGTCGCAGTTGCCGTCGCTCTACCGCGTGCACGACGATCCCGACGAGGAGAAGCTCGCCGAGTTCCGCCAGGTCGCGGCCACGCACGGCATACAGGCCGGCGATCTCACCAAGCGCTCGGAGATGTCGAAACTCCTCACGAAGGTCCGCACCCATCCGCAGGGCCACATCCTGCGAGTGCAGCTCCTGCGCAGCCTCAAACGCGCGTGCTACCGCGCGAGTCCCGACGGTCACTACGGCCTGAACAAACGCGACTACACGCACTTCACCTCGCCGATCCGGCGCTACGCCGACCTCATCGTGCACCGCGTCTTCGAATACTTCCTGCACAAGCACGAGGGTGCCCGGTCCGAGAAAGGGATTCCCGCGATGCCCCGGGTGGATCGCATGAACTCGCTCGCCGAGCACATCAGCATCACCGAGGCGAACAGCACAGAGGCCGAGCGTGAGTCCGTGAAGGTCAAGCTGCTCGAGTTCTTCGAGCGCGAAACGAAGAAGCGCAAGAGGCAGGAGTTCCGCGCGGTCATCGTCGAGATCCGCAACCACGGCATGTTTGTCGAGCTCCAGGACTCGCAGGCCTTCGGCCTCGTGCACAACTCCACCCTGCGCGACGACATGTATTACCCGACCGCCGGCGGCACCGCGCTCGTCGGCCGCCGCACGAAGCGCAAGTTCATGCTCGGCCAGAAGATCGTCGTGAACGTCGAGCGGGTCGACCGCTTCAAGCGTCAGATCGATTTCAGGATCGCAGGCTGAAAATCTGCAAGGTTCGCCTCGACCGGCGCACAAACGCCTTCTTCACTCACACCGCCATGGTCCACTACGACTTTCACAAGGAATTCCGCGTCATCTACGACAAGGCGATCCGACTCTACCAGTCCGGCAAGCGCGACTCCGCGGAGTATTTCACGAAGATCGAGACAGCGTTTCTCGCTTCCATCGGCTGCACGCCGCAGGAGGTCTATGACTACGCCGAGGACTCCGTGAACTACGGCGAGCCCGACTTCGACACCGCGATCATGATTCAGCTCGTGCGCCGCAACTACTTCCTGCTCGTCCAGAAAAGTGAGCACTCGAAGGTCGTGCTCGACGAGGAATCGCTCCCTACAAAGACCGACGAGGTCAACGGCATTGCATGGCTCCCACGCATCATACCGAAAGCGCGTGCAAAACTCCGCGGCGAGCTGCCGAAGAGCCTCATGTATGACTGCGGCGGCGACCGCCGCTTCTTCAAGGAGCGCGACATCCACCCGGCCGAGTTCCTCCAAGTCATCTGGCACGCCGGCGACAACGACAAAGTCATCGTCGATTGGGTCTCCCACCGCTCGAAGTTCTGAGGCGGAGAAGGTAGGGCCGGACCGCCGGGCCGGCCGCGGACAATCTCCGACGCCTGGCTGCTCATCTGCAGAACATTGTTCGAGAAGAAAAGAAGAGGAAGAAAAGCCCAACCCGATGCCCATGCCAACGGCCGCAAAGGCCGTTGCTGATCGTGAACGTTTGCAGAGAAAGACTTTTATGAAATCATCGTATGCCGGTGTGTTGATTGCCTGCGCAGCTGGTCTTTGCATCGTCTTTGCGGCAGAACCCGCCGTCGCAGCAAATGCAGAAATTGAAACGGAGATCAGGATTCTGGAAGAGCAGGAGGTCCAGGCAGTCCTTGCGCACGATGCTGCGACACTCGAGCGACTTTGGGACAAGACCTACGTTGTCCACAATCCTGAGGGCCGGATTGTGTTGGCGGGTGCGCGCGTGGAGGATCGCCCGCTGTTTCAGAACACGCGTGCCTCGTTCGTTAGGGAAGTCGAGATCATCGTCGCAAACGGCGACGTGGTCTTCTCGATGGGTAGTGAGATCGTGACCTCGCCGGTGGGATCCGCGAACGCTGGAGCGGTGATCAAAAGGCGCTATACCAATGTATGGATGCGAAAGGATGGCGCGTGGAAGATGGTCGCGCGACATGCCAACAAGGTTTGTGGTAAAGACTAGCTCCACCCGTAATGAAAGTTCACGGCGAGAAGAGTGGGCCGAACCCCGCCGTCCCCGCCAAGCCGCAGTGCGCCCGTCCTGAGGGATTGCGGCGCCCGGCGTTGCGGCTCATCTGATTTGCCAGGCAAAAAGCAATGAGTGGATTTGAGAGGATCACGCTTAGGGAAGTCGAGTCGTCCGATCTCGAAACGTTCTATCAGCATCAACTCGACCCGGAGGCGATTCGGATGGCTGCGTTCGTCTGCAAAGACCCTAAGGACAAGGACGCTTTCGACGCCCATTGGGATAAGATATTGAACGCGTCACAAATCACGAAGAGGACGATCGTTGCAGAGGGGCAAGTCGCGGGTCACGTATCGTGCTATCCGGATGGAGAACACCTGGAAGTCACCTATTGGCTCGGCCGGGAATTTTGGGGGAGAGGATTAGCAACTGAAGCACTCAAGAGGATGCTCCATCTTGTTGTGGCGCGGCCGATGTTCGCCAGGGCAGCAAAGGACAACATCGGGTCGATAAGAGTGCTGCAAAAGTGCGGCTTCAAAGTCATCGGCGAAAACAAAGATTTCGCCAACGGCCGAGGCGAGGAAACGGAAGAGTTCATTCTTCGACTGGATCTCGATCAGTCCAATCAGTGAATCGGCCTGAAGCTGCGCACTACTTCCCGGGCATTCCCGTCACAACTTGGGCAAGCGTCATCATGTCCGCCGGGGTGTGAGCGTCTCTCGTGCCGCAAGCTCGGCGGCAAGTTCCTCAAACCAGCGCATGGCTTCCTCATGCAGTGCCGGGATCGCCTCGAGTGTGCCGGGGTATGCGAGCCGCTCAAGGCGCGCATGGTCTTCGGCCGCGAGGTCGTATTGCAGGTAGCGCCAGCCGAAGTTGTGACGCCATGGGTCGTGCTTGATCCGGAGCATTTCGACGAGCGGCACAAGTGTGAGCGCTTGGTAGAAGTTCAACGCATCGAGCGGCCGCCCGCGCTGACAATCCTTGGTCACAAGCGACTGGAACATCCTGAAGCGTGCCGTGAGTTGCGCGAGCCGGTCGCGAAGGCGCGCATCCCACGCATGGGGATCGCCGGGCTTGATCCCGGCCGCGACGCCGGCGCGGTCGAAGAGAAAGCGCGCCTCGCCGTGGATCTCGCGCTCGAGGAAGCGACTCTTGCTCGACCGCTTCATCACGCAGAAATCGACCATCAGGAACGGACCCGCCGCCTCGAGCTCGTAGAAGCGTTGCGCGTGCCCGTGCCACGCAGGTTCGGGGACACGATACACCTGCTTGATCGGCGAAAGCGCAGCCAGTGTCGTCTCGACGATGTCGAAGAGGCCGGGAGCCTGTGAATCCTCGGCGACTGCCTGCAGATCGACATCGGAGCATTCGTCGACGCGGCCGAACGCTGCCGACCCACCCTCCCACAAGGCGTCGACCCACGGCAGGGCCTCAAGTGCTTTCGCAAGCGCGGCGATCATTGCCCTGCGTGAGAGCGAAGGAGTCGGCATGCCGGGAGATTGCACATCCCGTGCGGCGTGTTGAAGCGCCAAAGCGATCGGCTCGCCGTTTGCGAGCACGTGTTCGACATCGACACACTCTCCACGGCGGAGGCTATCGACGTTGCGCTGGCAGCGCTCTCCCGCCGGCGGCTCGTTCCAAGCCGGAGGTAGGCGCGGATCAGCGACGGAGGACCAGGCGGATAGTCAGACCCGCGAGGGCGGCGATGACCAGCGCGAAGATCTTGACCGCAAGATCGAGGCGCGAGGCTGTCGCGTGAAGTTCGTTTGTATGGTGGGCGTGCATGGACATGGCGGCCGGGCGTTCTACCGCTATGATCCATCCATCGGCCGTCCTAAAGCCCGATTGAGCGCGAAGTTCGGAATTCATCCGTTCTTGACGCGGCAACTAGGGTGAGTCCCTCAGCTAGCTGCCAAACTGGATGCCCTGCGCGAGCGGCAGATCGGGCGAGAAATTCACCGTCACGGTTTGCCGGCGCATGTAGGCCTTCCACGAATCGCTTCCGCTTTCGCGTCCCCCACCCGTCGCCTTTTCACCGCCGAACGCGCCGCCGATCTCCGCGCCGCTCGTTCCAATGTTCACGTTCGCGATGCCGCAATCGCTGCCGCGCGCCGAGAGGAAGAGCTCCGCCTCGCGAAGGTCGTTCGTGAAGATTGCCGAACTCAATCCCTGCGGCACCGCATTCTGTCCGCGAAGCGCGTCGGCGAGCTTCCTGTAGCGATGGACGTAGAGAATCGGCGCAAAAGTTTCCTGATGCACAACGTCCAGGTCCGGCTCCGCCTCGGCGATGCACGGCGTCACGTAATGTCCACCGGTGAATCGGCGCGCCTTCAATACGGCGCCGCCTTCGAGCACGCGACCTCCCTCGGCCTGGAGCGCCGCGAGTGCGTGCCGCATTGCCTTCACTGCAGCGTCGTCGATGAGCGGACCCATTAGTGTGTCCTCGTCGAGCGGATTGCCGACCTGGATTTGCACGTAGGCCTTCCGCAGTCGACGCAGCAGCTTCGAGTAAATCGAATCGTGGATGAACAGGCGTCGCGTCGACGTGCAGCGTTGGCCTGCGGTTCCCGCCGCACCGAAGACGACTGCGCGCGTCGCGAGATCAAGATCGGCGCTCGGCGCCACGATGATCGCGTTGTTGCCGCCGAGCTCGAGCAGCGAGCGGCCGAGCCGCTTGCCAACAACCTCAGCCACGCGCCGGCCCATCCGCACCGAGCCCGTCGCGGAGACGAGCGGCACGCGCCGGTCGGCGCTCATCAGCTCCCCCACTGTCGGTCCGTCGCCAATCACGAGACTGAAGATCGCAGGGTCGACGCCACACTCGCGACACACGCGCTCCGCTATCTTGATGCAGGCCACGGCGGTGAACGGCGTCTTCTCGGAGGGTTTCCAGAGCGTCGTGTCGCCGCACACGGCGGCGAGTGCGCTGTTCCAAGCCCACACGGCCACGGGAAAGTTGAACGCCGAGATGATCCCGACGACGCCAAGCGGATGCCACTGCTCCATCATCCGGTGGTCCTTGCGCTCAGACGCGATCGTGAGCCCGTGCAACTGCCGCGAGAGACCGACTGCGAAGTCGCAAATGTCGATCATCTCCTGCACTTCGCCGAGTCCTTCGGGGAGAATCTTGCCAGCCTCGATGCTGACGAGCGCTCCGAGGTCGCCCCTCGCGGCGCGCAGCGCCACGCCGAGCTTGCGAACAACTTCGCCGCGCTTCGGCGCCGGCAGATCGCGCCACTCGAGAAATGCACGGCGCGCCGCGACCACCGCCGCCTCGTAGTCCGAGAGCGACGCCTGCCGCACCCGGCCGATGAGCGTGCCATCGATCGGAGAGTGTTTCTCCAGCCACGCACCGCGTCCGTGCCATTTGCCGGAGAATGCGCCCGGTTGGTTGGCAGAGATGCCGAACTTCTTGAAAATGCGCCGCGCCTCGGCAGCGACGGTCGGTGTCTTTCGTTTCGCGTTCATGATTCTCAACCCGCCCCTCCGTAGACTTGCCCGCCCCATCGCGTCGCGAGGAAGTCGGCCATGCTCACGGACTCCTGCTTCACGAAGCCCTTCTTGAGGCGGCCCGCTGAGAACAGCTCAAGCACGGCAAGCAAGCCCGCGGCCGTCGTGAGCTGAATCGCCGAGAGCGGGACTTTGTTCACCTGCGCGCCGCGAATCTTCTTCACGAAGCTGCGTTGCTGCACCTGGCCGCGATGCGTGCCGACGGCGCTCACGTAGAAGACGACGACGTCGCTGTCAGTGAGCGGCACTTCCTGATCGAAGATCTCCGTCATGAGGCCTGGGCGCGATGCGAGGTTCAAGTCCTGCAGGACGAACTTCATCATGTCGCGATGTCCCGGGTAGCGCAGCGTCTTGTAGGTAAGATCCTGCACGCGGCCCGCGTAGGTCTCGCACATCGTGGCGACACCGCCGGAGGTGTTGAACGCTTCGTATTCGGTGCCGTCGATCGTGATGCGCTCCACGCCCTCGAGCGGGAGCGTCTTCATGTGCCGCCCCTGGTAGAGCGCGTCGCACGGGTGACAGTATTCGTTGATGAGGCCCGCGGTGCTCCAGCTCAGGTAATACTTCATCTGGTTGCTCGCGGTGAGCGGCAACGCGCCGACTCGCATCTCGAGCTGGCGCACTTCCTTCAGTTGCGCGGCCATCCCGGCACCGATGATGTTTATCGCGCCCGGAGCGAGGCCGCACTGCGGCATGAATGTCGCGTCGGACTTGCGCGCGAGTTTCCGGATGAACGCGGTCGTGACGACATCCTCCGTGAGATCGAAGTAGCTCACACCCGCCGCGGCGCAAGCGGACGCGATTCCCTTGTTCAGGAAGAACGGCGCGGCGCTCACGACCGCGTCCAAGCCCCGGATGAACGTGCGAAGCGATGCGGCGCGATTCACGTCGAACCGGACGAAGCGAACCTTGCGCATTCGCGGAAGCCGCACGGCGCGTGAGTCGCCGATCACGACCTCTGTGCAGAAGTCGCTCGCGTCGAGAAGTGTTGCGATGGTGGAGCCGATTTTGCCGGCGCCGACGATGCCGATTTTCATAAAGTGGGTGTTGTCGGAAGCGGCGCGGGGCCTGCGCTCTGCCGAAGGAGCCAAGGGTGCATCCCGGATTCCGAAAGGCAAACACGGACGGGTTGGTGGTGCGCCTCGCCGAATCCGGTCGAATGTAGCTGCCGATCTCGCTGGGCGGGAGAGGCAGGGAAGATGGTGAGCGCCCAATCCCCGCCTCGTTACCGCCCAAGAAACATGTCCGATTGTAGCCCGCCGCGGAAGCGGCGGGATCCGGATCCCTGCGCTCCCGCGCAGGGCTACGACGGAGTTTCTCTTGGTTCCAACGGCGCCGAAGCCGCGGTTCCACTGCTCGGCGGCTACACAATGCCTGCGCTACTTCAGAGGTGCAGCTCTTCCTGCACGCCCGTCGGCTTCACTGAGATGAACGAGCCGTAGCGTGTGATCCAGTCGTTGAGTTTCTCCAGATAGTAGTGCGGGTCGTAGGGAGCCGACGCGGCGTCGAATTGCTCC
>DATKCJ010000441.1:0-2521 GCA_035513275.1 Opitutaceae bacterium | reverse complement strand
CTAATGTGCGGTCTGCGAATGCTCGCCGCCCGGCTCCGAGATTTCGGAGATCGTGCGGCCCGCAGTGGTCGGCTCTTCGCGACGCGCGAGATCCCCCAGCGAAACGATTCCGACCAGACGCTTGTCGCGGTTCAGGACCGGCATCCGGCGCACCTTCACGTCGCCCATGTTCTGCGAGACGTCCTCGACATCCTGATCTTCGAAGCAGTACAGCACTTCGTGACTCATGACGTCGCCGACTTTCGTGTCCGGCGACTTGCCCTCGGCGACGGCGCGCACGGCGATGTCGCGGTCCGTGATCATGCCTACCAGCCGATCGTTCTCGCCGACCGGGAGTGAGCCCGCATCGATCTCGGCCATGAGGCACGCCGCCTCGCGAATACTCTGTGCCGGATTTGCCACTTTGACGTCACGGGTCATAGCCTCGCTGACTTTCATTTTCCACCTCCATATCAACGATTCAGCCATATAACAGCCGCATCGAGTCGGCTGGCTACGGGCCTCTCAATACGCGGCCCGTAACTACGTGAAGCGTACGCAACGACCATGCCGGGCAACCTTGCGGTGCGAATGTTGCAGATCATTCACATCAAGCGGCTTGAAAGGAGTAACTCATGGCAACGACGATAGGCGAGATCTGCAACCGGGAAGTCATCATCACGACGCCGGATACCACCGTGGCAGCCGCAGCCAAGCTGATGCGACAACATCACGTCGGCAGCATCGTGGTTGTCGAGGGCAGTGAAGCACAGCCTCGCATTCCGATCGGGCTTATCACGGATCGGGACATCGTGGTCGAGGTGACCGCGATGGATCTCGACCCCGACGCGATCACCGTAGGCGACATCATGGGGCGCGAGCTCGCCACGGCGTGCGAGAGCGATGGCCTCCTCGATACGATGGAAGCGATGCGCTACAAAGGTGTGCGCCGCCTGCCCATCGTGGGCGAGCGCAGGCAGCTGATCGGCATCGTCACGCTGGATGACCTGCTCGAAATCCTCGCCGAGCAGTTGGGCGCGCTCGTGAAGACCATCTCCCACGAGCAATCGCGCGAAGCCGTGCTGACGCATGGCGCTGCGCCGCGCGGCTGGAGCGGCAGTGCCAGGGTCCGCGCCGGCGCGGGCGGCGACAAGCCGCGCCTCGCCGGGCTGCTCGAAGAGTGATGACTCATGAACGAAACAGCCAAACCGCGCCTCGTCGGCGTCAACCATATTGCGCTCGAGGTCGGCAACATTGACGAGGCCCTCGACTTCTACGGCAGGATTTTCGACTTTGAGCTGAGGGGACGCGGTCCGGGACGCGCCTTCATCGACATGGGCGATCAATTCATCGCTCTGATGGAGGCGCATGGGCAGGGCCGCGATGACCACCGTCATTTCGGCCTGGTCGTCGATGACCGCAGCCGCGTGCGCGAGCTCGCCCGATCCGCCGGAGCGACGATGCTCGATGGAGATTTCCTCGAGTTCCTCGATCCGTGGGGCAACCGGGTTCAAGTCGTCGAATATCGGGACCTGCAATTCACCAAGGCGACCGAGGTGCTACGCGGCATGCGGCTCTCGCACCTCGACAAAAGCGATAAAGCAAAACAGGAACTGGCGGCCAAGGGCCTCGGATGATCACCGTGTCAAGGCCGAAAGAATTTCATGGGCTTCGAAGGTGCGGCCCGAACCACTCGGCGGCGCGCCCTGCGGCTTCTTCCAGCGTCCCGGGTTCTTCGAAGAGATGCGACGCGCCCGGCACGATCGTCAACTGCTTCTCGCAGCTGAGCTGCGCATAAGCACGTCGATTGAGCTCGATCACGACATCGTCGAATCCGCCGACGATGAGCAACGTCGGCGCTCTTACGTGCGGAAGCGCGGCATCCGCAAGGTCCGGCCGGCCTCCCCGTGAGACCACGGCGTTGATTCGATCCGGTAGCTTCGAGGCTGCAACGAGGGCTGCTGCGCTGCCCGTGCTGGCACCGAAGTAGCCGATACGAAGATCACGCAGCTCGTCCTCGCCACCGATCCAGAGGGTGGCATGCGCCAGCCGCTCGGCAAGCAACGCGATATCGAACCGATGCTCGCGCGTATGGAGGTCGACTTCTTCTTCGGCGCGCGTCAGCAGATCGAACAGCAGCGTGCCGATTCCAGCGCTCTGGAGGACTTCTGCAACGAAGCGGTTACGCGGGCTGTGCCGGCTGCTGCCGCTGCCATGCGCGAAAAGAACGACGCCCGTCGCGCCCAGGGGCACTGCCAGATTGCCGGTCAATGTCGCGTCTTCTGCCCGAATCCGCACTTCGCGCTCTACGCGTTCGGTGATGTGCTGGTCCATGGCTGTTCCTCCTGGACTGTCGAGTCGATGTGCCGCCCGCGCACGCGGCTCGGGGAGCATTGAACTTGCAAGAAACACGCCGATAAGAGCGGCTGCGTTTGATGTTTCATGCGCCGCTGCGCATCGTCGCGTTACCATTCCAAACGATCAGGCGGAAGCCAATCATTAGGGCCGGGTGCCGGTGATCCGCATCGTGGCACGACCCTTG
>DATKCJ010000440.1:0-20101 GCA_035513275.1 Opitutaceae bacterium | reverse complement strand
CCGATCACGGAAATCCATCCGGTGCGCACGACGGTGATCATCAACGAGGACACTCCCGCCGCCGCGTGACGTTCGTCCATCTCCATTAACCAAAAACACCCAGCCAACACCCATGTTAATCGACATCACAGTTCCACCGCCGCTGGACGAGCCGCTGCCGCCGCCCGCCTGGCTCGTCGGATGCATCGTCGCGACCGTCCTCTTCGCCGCCGCCGCGCTGCTCGCCGCACTACCGCAACAGACAACGCCGGTGGCCAGCGTGACCGACGCCTCGGTGCAGCGGTCCGCCGCGATCACAGACATCGCGAAATCCACCCCGATCCCCTTCGACCCCATCAACCTCTCACTGCCTCTCCTATGAACACCCATGACACCCCATCCCTATCGAAGCGCACTGCCGTCCTTGCCTACGGCGTCGCCTCCTATGCCGCGTTCTTCGGAACGTATCTCTACGCCGCCGGCTTCATCGGAAACATATTCGTTCCGAAGTCGATGGACTCCGGCCCGACCGATCCGTTCTGGACCGCGCTGCTCGTCAACGCAGGACTGCTCACGCTGTTTGCTGTGCAGCACAGCGTCATGGCGCGCACGCCTTTCAAGCGCGTGTTGACGCGTTTCATCCCGGAGGCAGCGGAGCGCAGCACCTACACGCTCATGTCGTCGCTCGCGCTCATACTGCTGTTCTGGCAGTGGCGCCCGATGGGCGGCGTGATCTGGAACATCGAGAGCACCGCCGGCTCCGCGCTAATGTATGCGGGCTTCGCATTCGGGTTCCTGCTCGTGCTCGTGACGACATTTCTCATCAACCACTTCGATCTCTTCGGTCTGCGCCAGGTGTGGAAGTTTTTCCGCAACGTGCCCTACCGCCAGTTGAAGTTCGTCACGCCCGGCCCCTACAAGCTCGTGCGACATCCGCTCTACGTCGGCTGGCTGTTCGCGTTTTGGTGCACTCCCACGATGACCGTCGCGCACCTCGTGTTCGCGATCGCCACGACCGCCTACATCCTCGTCGCCATCCAGCTCGAGGAGCGCGACCTCGTGGACATTCACGGCCGCGACTACATCGAATACCGCAAGCGCACGCCGATGCTCATCCCCGGCAAGCCGCTCGGTGCGGGTCCGACAAACAGGGAGACCGCGAACGCGGAAGCTTGATGCGAATCGCCAACGAATACCAACTCCACGACAACAACCGGCCGGCGACTTCGGTCGCCGGCCTCAGTGGCGACTTCGCTGAGCCTGCCTGCGGTGAGCCCGTCGAATCCGCCAGTGATGAGCTCGCCCGCGTCGAACCCGTCGAAGCCGTCGACGGTGCTAAATCCATCGAGTGGGCCGATCGCGAGTCCACCGACTTCGTGGTCGACCAGCTCCTGCCGATTGTGCCGGGCACGCTTGATCTCATGGAGCGCGGTGCGAACTTCCTGCTCGCCGATTGCGGCGGCAGCGACGCACTCCGCCGAATCGCGCGGCAATTTCGGCGGAGCCGTTTTGTCGGAATCGACGAGCAACCGTGGAATGTCGCCTCCGCCGCGAGTCGCGCGCGCGCCGCGAGGATTGGCAACTTGTGGTTCCACGATGACCTGCCCGATGAGATGGAGTTTCCGCCCGTCTATCACGTGGTCGTCAGCCTCGACCCGGGCGGACGCGTCCCGCGTGACCCGCACTGGATCGTGCGAATCGCCGCCGCCGTGCGGCACGACGGCGTGCTCTTCTTCGAGAACGACAACGGCACCGCCCGCGCAACGCTCCTCGCGATGGGCTTTCGAAAGATCCGCGAAATGCGCCCCGAAGGCGCGCCCTCGCGCCGCTTCATCGTGGCGGTGCGGTGAGGGGAAGCGCCGGAGACCCGCCGCTCCCGCGGCGGGCTACACAATCAGAGAGTCTTCACCCTCCGAATGTAGCCCGCTCCGTGAGGAGCGGGACTCCGGACTCCGATCCCAACTGCCTCCCTCGCCACCTGCATTGTCCCGCCGCTCACGCGGCGGGCTACCATTCCAAAAGTTTACACCCTCCGAATGTAGCCCGCTCCGTGCCTGTCCTCCATAGCTCGAAGAGCGACGGAGGAAGGAGCGGGACCAGCCCACCGCTTCGCCAATGTTCCCGACTCTTCATTTGGCAATCGCTCGCAAATCCGCACGCTCCTCGCGTCATGTTCGACCTCGACGATCTGTTCGAAGAAATCGATTTCGGCCTGAAGGGCAGCAAGCGTGCGACGACGATCTTCCGGATCTTCTTTGGCGTGCTCGGCCTGCTGCTCGGCGCGGCGGGTGCGTGGCACATGCTCGCGGGCGGTGTCACCGGTAGCTTCCACATGCGTGCGACGGCCGCGTTGATGTTCGTGTTCCTCGCGCTATTCTTCGGCATCAACGTCGCGCTGCACAAACCATGGCGCTGGCCCGGCCTCGGTTTCGTCGCGAGCTTCGTGTTGCTCTTCGTGGTCCGGATCGCGTTCGGAGCGTGAGTTGCCCGAAACTCTTCCGAAGGTAGGAGCCCGCTTGCGGGCGATGGTTTGATGTGGCACCGGCTTCCAGCCGGTCGTTCTGCGGCAGCCCCTCGACACACTCGGGGTCGAATGAGAAGCCGCAGCCACTCGGAATCGCCCGTAAACGGGCTCCTACCTTCGGAACCTCAAGACCGCAGCCGCCCTGCGCCGAGCTCGCCGAGGAAATCGCGATACGTCCGCTCGATCCCCTCTCGCAGTCCGATCCGCGCGGACCAGCCGAGCGACGACATGCGCGAGACATCGAGCAGCTTGCGCGGCGTGCCGTCGGGTTTCGAGGCGTCCCACGTGAGTTTGCCCGCGAAACCCGTGACGTCGCGCACCGTCTCGGCGAGTTCGCGAATCGTCTCGTCGATCCCGGTGCCCACGTTCACCCAGTCGGGCGGGTTGTCGAGGCCGAGCAGAAAGACGCACGCGTCGGCGAGGTCGTCGACGTGGAGAAACTCGCGCTTCGGCGAACCCGTGCCCCACACGACCACCTCGGCGTCGCCGCGCTCTTTCGCGTCGTGAAAGCGCCGGATGAGCGCGGGCAGCACGTGCGAGTTCTGCGGGTGATAGTTGTCATTCGGCCCGTAAAGATTCGTCGGCATCGCCGAGTGGAAGAGCACGCCATACTGCTTGCGGTAGTATTGGCAGAGCTTGAGGCCGGCGATCTTCGCGATCGCGTAGGCCTCGTTCGTCGGCTCGAGCGGACTCGTGAGAAGCGCGTCCTCGGTCATCGGCTGCGGCGCGTGCTTCGGGTAGATGCACGAGCTGCCGAGAAAGAGGAGACGCTCGGTGCCATGCTTGCGCGCGGCCTCGATGAGCGTCGTGGCGATGATGAGATTGTCGTAGATGAACGCGCCCGGGTAGGTGTTGTTCGCGTGGATGCCGCCGACTTTCGCGGCGCCCACGAGCACGATCTCGGGTTTCTCGGCAGCGAAGAACGCGTCGACCTGCGCCTGGTTCAGCAGGTCGAGCTCCTTGCGCGCGCGCGTAATCAGGCGCGTGCAGCCTTCCGCCGTGAGCCGACGGTGGAGTGCCGAGCCCACCATGCCCTGGTGACCTGTGACGAAAATTCGCTTGTCCTTGAGACTGCTCATTCGCGCCGAGGATTGCGGGAGGCGCGGCCACCGCAAGCCTGCGAATCATAGGAAAGCCCTCGTGTCCCAGGCTCGCTACGCCTCCGATTGTGGGTCGGGGTTTATCCCCGACGGTTTCGATGTAGCCCGCCGCGTGAGCGGCGGGACAATCGCGTTGGAGGCAACGCGCTCCACCTCGGAGGCCAGACAAGCCACTCGGGCACAATGCCCCTCGACGGGCCTTGGGTCTGTCGAACGCCCCGACCCACAAGAAGCCCTACTTGCTTCAACCACAGCCGCACTTGCCCCGCGCGTCCCCGCCCCTACCGTGTCGGCTCCATGCGCGTCGTCCTGATCGCTGCACAATCTCTCGACGGATTCCTCGCCAAGCACGACAAGCCCGGCACCGACTTCACATCCGACGCCGACCGCGCGTGGTTCCCGGCATGCCTGCGCAGCTTCGACGCATGCGTGATGGGCAGCGCTACGTGGCGCGCCGCGCGGGGTGATATTCTTGCCGCGCCCTACTCCAACCGGCGACGCGTCGTCATGACACGCGACCCGGCGGCATTCGCCGGCGACGCGCAGTCGGGCCAGATCGAGTTCACCGCCGAAACAGCGCCCGCACTCGTGGCGCGCCTGCGCTTGGACGGCATCGAGCAGTGCGCCCTCCTCGGCGGCGGCGTGATCAACGGGCTCTTCCTCTCCGCAGGACTCGTCGACGAACTCTGGTTGACCGTCGAGCCGCTCGTCTTCGGCAAGGGCCGGCCGCTCGCTGAGGGCAGGCTCGATGTTGCGATGACATTGACCGAAGTCACGCGACTCGGCCGCGACACGCTGCTGCTCAAATACACGGTGAAGCGATGAAGCGCCGCTCTTGGCTCCAGTGGACCGGACTCTTCCTCTTCTTCACCGTCGAGATCACGGCGATCGGCGCACTCGCTGGCGCGCTGCTCGTTCCGATCGCAGGCAAGATCGTCGGTGCCGAGCGCGGCTGGGCCGAACTCAGCCTCCTTGGCATGCGCAACACCGCCTTCTGGTTCTTCATCTGGGCACCCGCCATCGCCCTCGTCCGCTGCGTCATGCGCGCCTACCGCGAACGGCACCCGGGTATGAATCCGTAGGCCTGCGCGTGAGCGCGGGGATTGCGATACGGACCGTGACATTCGTTTGCCGTTGTCCCGCTCCTCACGGAGCGGGCTACATCCGGAATGTAGCCCTGCGCGTGAGCGCAGGGACTTCGCCGCCGCTGCGGTCCTGAGGCCTGGTGCGAACTCAGGCCCAAAGAGCGGTCCCGCTCCTCACGGAGCGGGCCACATCAGAATGACCCACCGCTCCCGCGGCAGGTCACAGCGCGGCGATGAGGCGCTCCATCTCGGCGGCTTTGTCGCGGAGGTCGGCGAGTTGCTTCTTTGCGCCGTCGATGACTGCGGGTGGCGCCTTGTCGGTGAAGGCCTTGTTTGCGAGGCGTGCTTCCGTGCCGGCGATGTGCCCGCGCACTTTCTCGAGTTCTTTTGCGAGTCGCTGCTTCTCGGCAGCCGGGTCCACTTGCGACGCGAGATCGAGCGTGAACGTGCCGAGCGCCGTGACGATCGACGGGCCGGGCTGTGGCTCCGGTGTGCGGATCACTTCCGCTGCGCCCGCCATGCGTGTGAATCCCGCCAGGCTGCTCGAGAGGATCGCCCACTGAGCGTCGGTCGCAGTGAGCGAGAGTTTCACGTCGCGTTTGCTCGCGAGGTTGTATTCGGCCTTGAGCGCGCGGACCTGATTAGACGACGCCTTCAATTGCTCGACTTGCGCCGCGGCGGCCGCGTCGAGTGATCCGATGCGGGCCTCGAACTCCTTCGCGAAACCGGGGGACTGATCCTGAATGAACGTGCCCTCCGCCCCGTAGCCGAGCCCGTGCCACAGTTCCTCTGTGATGAATGGCGTAAACGGATGCAGGAGCAGCAGCACTTGTCGCAGCACGAGGTCTTGGATCGCGAGACAGTTTCCCTTGAGTGACTCGTCTCTTGGCGCGCCGGAGTCGGATGACGAAGGCGGCTGCAGCTTCGACTTCGAAACTTCGACATACCAGTCGCAGAAGTCCGACCAGAAGAATGTGTAGAGCTTCTGCACCGCGCCGCTGAACTCGAACTTCGCGAAGGCGTCGGTGATCTCGCTCTCCAGGCGCAGCAGCCCAAGCAGGATGGCATGGTCGTCGGCATCGAACTTCGCGGGCTCGAGTCGTGAGAGTATTGCGTCGACCGACGAGTTGTCCCCCATCGGTCCGCTCATCTGGCGAAAGCGCGAGGCGTTCCAGAGCTTGTTGCAGAAGTTGCGTCCCGCTTCGATCCGGTCCTCCTGAAAGCGGATGTCCTGCCCCTGCGGCGCGATCGAGATGATGCCAAAGCGCAGGCCGTCGGCGCCGAATTTGTCGATCAGGTCGAGCGGATCGGGCGAGTTGCCTAGGGACTTCGACATCTTGCGGCCCTGGCCGTCGCGGATGATGCCGGTGAAGTAAACGTTTCGGAACGGCACGCGCTGCTCGATTGGTTCGCCCGGGTTCATGTATTCGAGCCCGGCCATGATCATGCGCGCAACCCAGAAGAAGATGATGTCGGGCCCGGTCACGAGCGTGCTCGTCGGGTAGAATGTCGCGAGGTTCTGCTCGCGCATCGCCGTCTCGTCGGGCCAGCCCATCGTCGCAAACGGCCAGAGCCATGACGACGCCCACGTGTCGAGCACGTCTTCCTCCTGCTCCCAGTTTTCCGGATCGGGCGGGCCGTCGAGCGAGACGTGGAGTTTCGCGGGATCGCGGAGATCGGCCTCGGTCAACGTTTCACGTTCGATGCCCTTGCGATACCAAACGGGAATCCGATGCCCCCACCAGAGCTGGCGGCTGATGCACCAGTCCTGGATCGAGTCGAGCCAGTGGAGGTAGACTTTCTCCCAGCGATCGGGATGGAAACGGATCACGCCATCGCGCACGACCTGCTTGGCTTCCTCGACGCGCGGGTATCGCAGCCACCACTGCCAAGTGAGTCGCGGCTCGATCGGCACGTCGGCGCGCTCGGAATAGCCGATGTTGTTTTCGTAGGGCTCCGCGGCGACGAGATTGCCCGAGGCCTCGAGAAGCTCGGCCGACTTCTTGCGTCCGGCGAAGCGGTCCATGCCCGCGAGCTCGGGACCGGCGAGGTCGTTGAGCGTGCCGTTTGGATTGAGCACGTCGCGGACCTCGAGCGAGTGACGCTGCCCGATCTCGAAGTCCACGCGGTCGTGCGCGGGAGTGACCTTCAGCGAGCCGGCGCCGAACTCCTTGTCGACCGCGGAGTCGGCGATGATCGGGATCTGTGCGCGCACGAGCGGCCGCCAGACTTTCGTGCCGATGAGCGCGGTATAGCGCGGGTCGTCGGGATGCACGGCGATCGCTACGTCGCCGGGGATCGTCTCGGGCCTTGTCGTCGCGACCTGGATGAATTCGCCCGGGCGGTCGACGAGTTCGTAGCGCACCTTGTAGAGGAAGCCTTTCTGCGGCTTCATGATGACCTCCTCGTCGGAGAGCGCCGTGAGCGAGGCGGGGCACCAGTTCACCATCCGCTTGCCGCGGTAGATGTTTCCCTTGCGGAAGAGGTCGACGAACACGCCGAGGACCGCGCGCGAGTAGTGCGGGTCCATTGTGAACTGCGTGCGGTCCCAGTCGCACGAGGCGCCGAGCCGGCGGAGCTGCTCAAGGATGATGCCGCCCTTCTCCTCGCGCCACGACCAGACCTTCTCGACGAATTTCTCGCGGCCGAGGTCGCGGCGGTGGACCTTTTGCTTGCGCAGCTCGCGCTCGACGACGGTCTGCGTGGCGATGCCCGCGTGGTCGGTGCCCGGCACCCAGACCGCTGACTTGCCCTCGAGCCGCGCGCGGCGGATGAGGATGTCCTGCAGTGTGTTGTTGAGCACATGGCCCATCGTGAGCACGCCCGTGACGTTCGGCGGCGGGATGACGATGCTGTAGTGCTCGCGGCCGGGTTGGGCGCGGCCCTTGAAGCAGCCGGCCTCCAACCAGGCGGCATACCAGCGTTTCTCGACATCGCGCGGCTCGTAACTTTTTGGGATCTCGGACATGTGAAACGACGAGGAAAGGCGGGCACCCGGCGCGACTCAACGTAGAAAAATTCGCCACTCCCAAACGCTCACTCCGCCCGCATCGCGATCAGCGGATCGACCTTGGTCGCCCGCCGCGCCGGGAACCAGCACGCGACCAGCGTAGTGAGGAACAGCGTGGCGGCGACCCCCAGCAGCACCACGAAGTCGATCTTCGCAACAAGTGGCATGATGCCCGCGAGCAACTTCCCGAGCGCCACCGCACCTGCGAGTCCGATCACCACGCCCACTGCGCAAAGTCCCAGCCCGTGGCCCAGCACGAGTCGCAACACGTCCTGCGGACTGGCGCCGAGCGCCAGCCGGATCCCAAACTCGGCGGTCCGCTGCGCGACGAGACTCGAGATCACGCCGTAGAGTCCCACGGCTGCCAGCGCGAGGCCGACGAGCGCAAACGCCGTCAGCGTCTTCACCGCAAGGACGAGGTTGTGCTGCTGCTGATCGACGGCCTGCCGCACCGTGGCGACGTTCGTCACGGCGAGGTCCGCATCCACTTCCGCGACCGCGCGCCGCAAGGTCTCGCCGAGCGAACCGGGCGCCTGGCTTCGCAAAATGAGCCGGAGGAACGACCACGGCTCCTGCGCAAGCGGCTTGTAGATCTGCCACGGCGTGATCGGGGCGCGTGTATTTCCCGCGGAGTCAACGTCGCGCACGACACCGATCACCTCGGCCCAATACACGTCGCCGCTGTCGAGGCTGCCGACCCGTTGTCCAATCGCGTTGCCATCCGGCCACAAGCGTCGCGCCAGGGATTCGTTGACGATGATCACACGCGGATCACCCGGTTTCACGACGGGTGGAAACAGACGGCCCTCAACGAGTGGTATGCCCATCGTCGCAAAATAGTCCGACGAGACCATGACGTGAAACGCCGCCGGCAGATTCGCCTCACCTTGCGACTGGCCGTCCTTCAGTATTTGGCGGTCGCCGGTGTAACTGAAAATGGGTAGCGATGTGGCCAGCGCCGCGTGTTCAACGCCCGGAATCGCGGCGAGCCGGTCCTCGAGTCTGCGGAAGAGCTCCATGCGCTTCGCGTCGGTGTCGAACTCCTCCCGCGTTTCCGGAACCGGCAGCGCCGCCGAGATGATGCGATCCGTGTCCCAACCGGTCCGTCGCTCGAGGAGCTGCGCGAACCCACGCTGCAGGATCGCCGCGCCGCCGAGCAGCACGAGCGCGAGCGCCACTTCCGCCACAATGAGCGCCTGTCGCACGCGATGCTGTCCGCGACCGGTGCTCGAGCCGCGCGACTGTTGCTTGAGCGCGGCGTTCACATCCGTCCTCGATGCAAACCACGCAGGAGCGATGCCGCACAAAATCCCGGTCACGAGCGACACGGCAAGCGTCAGCCCGAGCACCTTTGGATCGAGTCCAATGTCGAGTTCTCCCACGGAGCCGCCGATCACGAGGCTGCGGTCGATCACGCGATTCAACGCGAGGGCCAGGCCGACGCCGAGCACGCCGCCCGCCAGCGCCAGAACCACGGATTCGAGAAGTTGATGGTAGATCAACCCGCGGCGCGAGGCGCCGAGAGCCGCGCGGATCGCCAGGTCGCGCAAACCCGACGTCGCGCGCGCGAGTTGGAGGTTCGCGAGATTGGCGCACGCGATCAGCAGCACGACTCCGGACAAGGCGAGGAGCATCCACGACAGCCGCCGGCCGAGCGTGTCTGTCAACGCCTCATTCAGCGGCTGCGCCACGTAGCGCAACCCGGAGTAGGACTCGGGAAACTTCTCCGCCTGCTGCGCCGCCACGGGTGTCAGCTCGGCCTCGATGCGTGCGTGGGTGGCGTCCGGTGCCAGGCGACCGATCAGCGTGAACACACGGTAGTCGCGCCATTGAATCTGCTCGGGCGTGAAGTTGAGCGGCCGCCAGAACTCGGAACCGCTCCAAAGCATCCGATAGTCAAACGTCGCCGGCATGACGCCGATGATTGTCACGAGTTGCGCGTCCAGCCGCATCGTGCGGCCGATCACGTCCGTCGCGCCGCCGAAACGCTGTTGCCAGTATGCGTGGCTGAGCACCACGACGTTGTTGCGGCCCGGCTGAAACTCCTCGGGGGTGAATTCCCGGCCCAGTATCGGCGCGACTCCGAACGTCGCGAAGAAATCCCCGGACACCGTCGTCCCTCCGATTCGCTCGGCCGGCTGGCCCGGCTCGGAAACGCTGAACGCAGTGTGGCTGAGCGTCGTGAGTGCGGCGAAGCCCGGCTTCTGTTCGCGGATTTCGGTTTGCTCGAGATATGAGTAGGTGCGCGTTTCGCCGTTTTGGGTTCGCGGGACGAGCTGCACGAGCCCGTCCGAGTGCGGAAACGGTGCCGTGCGGAACAGCAGGGCATCGACGACGCTGAACATTGAGGTGTTCACGCCGATGCCCAGGGTGAGTGTGAGCAGCGCGACCGCGGTATAGCCCGGGGAGTTTCGAAGCGATCGGACCGCCTGTCGAAGATCGGAGATCATGGGGAGCGGAGTTCCACTTGATTCAGGGCGACTGTCTCAGGCTAAGATGTTGTTCTGCCGAAAGAAAGCTTCGGGCAATGCTAATGATGGACCGGCCCCAAAGGTTGTTCGCGGGTTTTCCACGCCGGGATTGCGCACGACCACGGCGGCCCTAGCGTCGGTTGACCCGCGACCTTTGATGACCAGCAAGACGACCACACGTGCCGAGCGACTCCTGAGATTCGCTGCCAACTCGACACACGCCGCCCGGCTTGCTGCGATCAAGACGTTCCTCGCCGAGGAACACGCCGAGCAGCTCCAGCATCACCGCTCGGGCGACTCGGGACTTCGTGTAGCATCGATGCGCGCGACCACGATCGACACGGTGCTTGGGAGCCTTTTCGAGTTTGCAATGAACTCATGGCGGTCGACGCGAGGTGCGCCGCCCTCGGCGGTCAGCCTGATCGCGCTGGGTGGTTACGGCCGCAGCGAGCTTTGCCCGCTGAGCGACGTCGACGTGATGTTCCTCTACCCCGCCAAGGCGGACCACGGACGCCTGAAGGATTTCGAGGAGCACCTCACGCGAGAAATCCTCTACCTGCTCTGGGATGCATCGCTGAAGGTCGGCCACTCGAGCCGGACGACGAGCGAGGCGTTCGACGAGGCGCGAAGCGACATGCAGACGAAGACCGCGCTGCTCGAGGCACGGCTTGTGACGGGAACCACCGCGCTCTTCGAGACGTTTCAGACCGCCTACCGGAATTTCTCGATGAAGGAGGATCCGAAGGGCTACATCTCGCAGCGGCTCGCCGACCAGGAGGCGCGCCGCGCGAAGTTTGGCGGCTCGGTCTTCATGCAGGAGCCGAACATCAAGAACGGCGTCGGCGGGCTGCGCGACTTTCAGAACGCTCTGTGGATGGCGCGCGTGAAACTCGGTGTCACGCGTATGGAGGAACTCGAGATCCTGCGCATCTTGTTCACCGATGAGCGCCGCGACTTCGAGACGGCCTATGATTTCCTGCTGCGCGTGCGCAACGAGCTGCACTTCTCCACCAAGCACTCCACGGATCTGCTGAACCTCGAGAGCCAGCCGCGCGTCGCCCGCGAGCTCGGCTACACGCAGTCCGACATGATCGAGCGCGTGGAGGCGTTCATGCAGGACTACTACCGCCACGCGCGGCTGATCTTCCGCGTGTCGAAGCTCATCGAGGAGCGGCTCGCGCTCTCACTCACCAACGACGGCACAGGCTCGATCTCGCTGCGCGAGGTGATACGCGCGCGCCGCGCCGACCGGCTCAAGCGCGTCGACGGCTTCATCATCCGCGGTCGCGACATCTCGGCCGAGGACGAGGGAATCTTCGCGCACGATCCCAACCGCCTCATCCGCCTGTTCCGGCACTGCCAGCAGCTCGGGTGCAAGATGGAGTTTGCCCTCACGCGGCTCGTCGCCGACTCGCGGGACCTCATCGACGACACCGTGCGCAACTCGCCCGATGCGAACCTGAGCTTCCTCGCGATCCTCAACGAGGCCGGGCACGTGCATCCCACGCTCGCGAGCATGCACGAGCTCGGCGTGCTCGGTCGTTTCGTGCCGGAGTTCGAGGCGCTGAACTGCCTCGTGCAGCACGAGTTCTTCCACCGCTACACAGCCGATGTCCACACGCTCAGCGCGATAGGCGAACTCGACAGGATAATTTCAGGAGACCGCCCGGAGACTGAAAAATACCGCGACGAGCTTCACGAGATCGACGGCTACACCCTCCTCTACCTGATCCTCCTGCTGCACGACATCGGCAAGGGCGTGAGCGTGCAGGGCCATGCTGACATCGGCGTGCAGCTCGCCGCTCCGATCCTCGAGCGGTTGCAGGTGCCCGAGAAGGACCGCGAGACCGTGAACTTCGTGATCAAGCACCACCTCGCGATGGTGCGCTTCTGGCAGAAGCACGACATCGAGGACCCTCGGTCGATCGCGCAGTTTGCGGCACTCACCGGTGACATCGACAAGCTGCGCTACCTCTGGGTCCACACCTATTGCGACGCGCGGGGCACCTCGACCGATCTTTGGAACGGCTACAAGGACCAGCTCCACACGGCACTCTTCCGCAGGACCGCGGATTTCCTGCGCTCGGATACCTCGATCGAGGACCGCATCGCCGCGCGCAAGTCCACTTTGCAGGCGGAAGTGCTTCGCACGATTCCGCCGCAGGTCACGCAGGAGGATGTGGCCGTTCACTTCAGCCTGCTGCCAGATCGCTATTTCATCCAGACCGGCGTCGATGAGATCCGGACGCACCTGGCGATGATCAACGCCCTGCTCACAAACATCGTCGGCGCGGACTCGGGCGAAAGCCTGCAGCCCGTGATCGAGTGGCACGACGATGTGAACCAGGGATTCACGGTCGTGCATCTCGCCACATGGGACAGGCTGGGCCTCTTCTTCCGCCTTTCGGGAGCATTCAGCGTTGCAGGGCTGAACATCCTGAACGCGCGCGCATTCTCGCGTAGCGATCACATCGTAATCGACACCTTCCACGTCATGGAGCCGGGCTACGGCATCGTCCAAAGTCCCGAGGTGAAGCAAACCTTCGCACGCACCGTGCATGCAGCGCTCGTCGAAAACGCGAACCTCCTGCCCGACATCCAAAAACAGGCGGGCCGCATCCGCCTTTCGCGAGCCGCATCGGAGGAGCGCAAACTGCACTCGCAACTGCCGCCGCACGTGGAGATCTATCGCGACGACGAAATGGGCCGCATCGTCTTCGAACTCGAGTGCCGCGACCGGATGGGCCTGCTCTATCGGGTCGCGCGCGCGGTGTTCGAGAGCGAGTTCGACATCAACTTCGCCCGCATCAATACGGAACGAGGCACCGCGCTTGGCACGTTCTTCCTCTCAAACGCCGAGTCGGCACACTCGCCCGAGGCGGACCGCATCCACTCGCTGAACACCGCGATCCACTCGCTCATCTCTGAACCTGAGGACGGGTGAGCGGTGAGCGAGTGGTGGCTATGTGCCGGCGATTGCGGCGATGAGGTGCGCAAGCACAACGGCCGGCGTCACGACAGCGCTGGTGGCCATCGATTGCGCCGGCATGCGCCCCGCCCGGCAAGACGCCGACGCTCAGTCCGCGTACTTGACGTTGCAGCCGTAGGGCTTGGTGGTCGCGCTGGCGACGGCGCGGCCGGCCTTGAGGTCGGCGAGTGCGGCGAGCACATAGTTCTCGGCCTTCTCGATGTCGGCCTTGCTTGAGGAAGGAATGCTGTCGATGCCACCGGCGTAGACGAGCGTGCCCTTTGCATCGATCACATACATGTGCGGCGTGGTGCGCGCATCGTAGGCGCGGCCGACCTTCCCGGACTCGTCGATGAGCAACGCGGTCGCGGCGACGTTCTTGTCCGCGTTGATCTTGTTCCACTTGGCGGGCGACTCGTTGCCCTGTGTGCCCGGTGCGGAAGAGCAGATCGAGAGCCACACGGCGCCTTCGGCGGTCGCGGCGGCCTGCGTCTTCTGCATGTTGCCGCTGTCGTAGTGTTTCTTCACGAACGGGCAGCCGTGGTTGACCCACTCGAGGACGACGGTCTTGCCCGCGTAGTCGGAAAGTTTGTGGGTCTTGCCGTTGGAATCGACGAGTTCGAAGCCCGGCGCAGGAGCGCCGACTGTGGCCGCAGCGAGCGGAAGGGTTGCGGCAATAAACAGGACTGGTGCGAGGCGGAGCAATGATTTCATGGGTTGAAGGGGTGATAGGTTGCCATTGCGGAGACGTCGCCAATAAGGAAAGGTTTCCGGAAATTTCAAACGAGACCGACCATTTGCAGGGAAGAAAATGCCATTTCGCACGACACGCAGGGAACGAAACATACTCCTGATGCTGGCGGCATTGCTCGTGCTCGGGGTGATCGGCATGGCGATTCTGTGAGTCGCGGCTTCGCACCCGACTCACGTAAAGAGTGGTGCAGCGAGGCGGCTGCACAAACTTGCACCTTGCCTAGCGCGACACCCCCGGGAAACCTTTCCGCCCTATGGTGATCAAGCCGAAGGTCCGCGGATTTGTATGCGTGACTGCCCATCCGGTCGGTTGCGCGGCCAATGTGCAGGAGCAGATCGACTATGTGAAGTCGAAGGGGCCCATCGCGAACGGCCCGAAGAAGGTCCTGGTGATCGGAAGCTCGACGGGCTACGGGCTCGCGTCGCGCATCACCGCGGCGTTCGGATCCGGGGCGGACACGGTCGGCGTGTTCTTCGACCGCCCTTCCGATCCCGACCGCACTGCGACTCCGGGCTGGTATAACACCGCGGCATTTGATCGCGCCGCTCACGCGGCAGGGCTCTTTGCGAAGAGCATCAACGGCGACGCGTTCTCCAACGACATCAAGCAGCAGGCGATCGCCGCCGTGCGCGACGGCCTCGGCAAGGTCGACCTCGTCGTCTACTCGCTGGCCTCGCCGCGGCGCACGCATCCCGTGACCGGCGTCGTGCACAAGTCCGTCCTCAAGCCTCTCGGCGCACCCTACTCCAACAAGACGGTCGACACCGACAAGGGCGTCGTGAGCGAAGTCACCATCGAGCCAGCAACCCCCGAGGAAGCGACCGACACGATCGCCGTCATGGGCGGCGAGGACTGGGAAATGTGGATCCGCGCGCTCAGCGAGGCGGGATTGCTCGCGCCCGGATGCACCACCGTCGCCTACGACTACATTGGGCCCGCCGTCACATGGCCGATCTACTACAAGGGCACCATCGGCGGCGCGAAGGAGCACTTGCGCAAGACAGCGCGGAGCCTCGACGCATTCCTCAAGCCTTCCGGCGGCCGCGCATTCGTATCGATCAACAAGGCGCTCGTCACGCAGGCGAGCTCGGCGATCCCGGTCGTGCCACTCTACATCTCGATCCTCTACAAGCTCATGAAGGCGGCCGGCACCCACGAGGGCTGCATCGAGCAGATCCAGCGCCTGTTCGCGACGCAGCTCTTCGGCGGCGCCGTGCCGAACCTCGACGCCGAGGGTCGCATCCGGATCGATGACCGCGAGATGCGCCTGGAGATCCAGGACGCAATCACCCTGATCTGGCCGCAGGTGACGACCGAGAATCTCGGCGAACTCACCGACATCGCCGGCTACCGCGCCGAGTTTCTTCGCCTCTTCGGCTTCGGCATGCCCGGCGTCGATTACGAAGCCGACGTGGATGCGCATGTTGAACTGCCCAAGTAGCGCAGGTCTCTGACCTGCGAGAGGAATCATTCAAGGAGATCCAATGAACGAAATCTCCAAATCGACGAGGGCGCTGCGTGACGTCTGGCAGGTCGGAGACCTGCCCCACTTTTCATGCGACTGACCGAAACAATCCGTCTTTCGCGTCGCCGCCTTCCCCATTGGGAAGTCGACGGAGCACGCTATTTCATTACCGTTCGATGTGCAGACAGCTTGCCGGCTGATGTCGTTGCGAGATTGGCTGACGTAAAACAAGCGATGAGCCGGATTCCTCCCGGCTCAGTCGCATTCGCAGATGCCCGGCGCGAGTTCTTCCGGTCGCTCGACAGGCACCTCGATGCCGGTCACGGAGCCTGCCCTTTGAGATACCCGGATGCGGCTGCCATCGTTGTCGACGAATTGCACCAGCTCACGGAGTGGGAGATTCAAGCACCGCACTACTCGGTAATGCCGAACCATTGGCACGCCATTCTCGTCCCTTCCGATGCAAAGGCACACTCCCTTTCCTCCCTGATGAAGCGACTCAAAGGACGAACAGCGCGGCGCATCCGCCAAGTTGTTTCTGGCAGCGGCCCATTTTGGCAAGGCGAGTGGTTTGATCGCTGGATTCGGGACGATGCCGAGTGGGATCGTATAGTCGCCTACATTCGCAACAACCCAGTGAAAGCTGGGCTCGTTCAAACATGGGAACTGCATCCTTTCACCAAGTAGCGCAGGTCTCTGACCTGCGGATCGCTCGTCCGCCGGACGGTGACAGAGTCGTCGTTTTCAACCACCGCGTTTCGTGTTGGCTGAAGCGGCAGGTCGGAGACCTGCCCTACTAAAATGCGAGCGGTAGTCCAAAGAGTCTCCTCTGCGCGCGTCACCGTCTCCGGCGAAGTCGTAGGCGAAATCGGGCCGGGGTTGCTCGTGCTGCTTGGGGTCGCGCGTGGCGACACCGACGACGACGGTCGCTGGCTCGCGGCAAAACTCCCGATGCTGCGCGTGTTCGAGGATGCCGACGGCAAGATGAACCGATCGTTGATCGACACAGGCGGTGCCATGCTCGTGGTCAGCCAGTTCACGCTGCTCGGCTCGGTGCGCAAGGGCACGAGACCATCGTTCAACGACGCCGCCCCGCCCGACATCGCGCGCGATCTCTACGAGCGTTTTGTCGCGCACGCCGCCGCAGCGCTCGGCCGTCCCGTCGCGACAGGTCGCTTCGCCGAAATGATGGAGGTCGCGCTCGTCAACGACGGACCAGTGACGCTGGTGATCGACACAAGGCAACAAGATCGACTCGATTGACGGAATGCGCGACCACTCTGATCAGAGTCAGGCCCGAGCAGCCCGCGATCCGCTCCCACGACGGCGTGTCCGGCGCGAAGGTGCGGGCAATTCCGTGTGCGCAGGTCGCGTTCGATTCGCCAGGATTGCAGGATGCGCGCTGTTGACGCTCGCCGCGAGCTTCGCGCATGCCGACCCAATTGACGAACTCCTCAAGGAGCGACTTCCGGAACTCCGCCTTCCTGGCGTCTCGCTCGCAGTCGTGCGCGACGGCCGGGTGCTGAAGAGCGCGGCCTACGGGTTTGCGGACCTTGAGATGAAAACGGCGGCAACGCCGGACACCATCTTCGAAATCGGTTCACTTACAAAGCAGTTCACCGCCGCGGCACTGCTGCTCCTCTCCGACGAGGGGCTGGTCAGCCTCGACGACAGCGTGATAGAGCATTTCCCGGATGCACCGGAGTCCTGGCGCGCAATCACATTGCGCCACCTGCTTACGCACACATCGGGAATTCAAAACCACGTCGCCGTCCCGGAGTTCATGAACGAGTTGTTCGGCGGCCGGATCGCACGCGAAGAACTCCCCGGGCGATTCTTCGCGCTGCCGCTCGAGTTCCAGCCCGGAGAGACATGGTCCTACGACAACACCGGTTACTACCTGCTCGGGCTCGTGATAGAGCGCGTCGCGGGCACCGATTTTTGGAGCTTCCTCGACGAGCGCATCTTCAAACCGCTCGAGATGCGTGACACCGGTCCGAACGATCCCACGGGAAGCATCCCGAATATGGCGAAGGGCTATGGACTGGCCAACAACAACTACGCAAGGCGGCCGTTTCTTCCGCCGTTTGTCGCGCTATCCGCCGGCGCGATTCGGTCGACAGTCGGTGACCTCGCCAAGTGGGAGGCGGCTCTCGTCGAAGGGACGCTCCTTGGTTCGCAAACCCAGGCGGCGATGTGGACCGCGACGCGCGGTGCAGATGGAGGTCCGCTCCCCGTGCCCTATGGCTTCGGATGGATCGTCGAATCCTGGCGGGGTGAACCGGTGGTGCAGCACAGCGGCGGCACGCCCGGGTTTTCCTCAACCATTTATCGATTCCCTCGACGAGGAATCGCGGTGATCTTGCTGGCCAACCACGGCGACCGAATCCTGGACACGCTCGCACTCGACATTGCGGGCCTTGTCGAGCCTGCCTTGCAGCGGCCGATCGACGCGCAGGATCCCGATGCGACTAGGAGCGGACGGCTCTGTGGCGTGCTCGAATCCCTGCTGAAAGGCTCGCCCAGAAGCGCGGACCTCACGCCGGCGATGAATCGCTTCCTCGGCACGACGACCGGGAAGAGCTGGTTCGAGTGGATCGCGTCGCACGGCGAACCCGGCCGTTTCGAGTTCTCCGAATTCTACGAGACTCCGGATGGTCGGGTCTCACGCTACCGGGTGGCGCTCGATGGCAAGCCCTACTGGTTCTCGTTCCTATGCACGCCCGACGGACGCATCGCGCAGGTGAATCCGTGGTAGCCGGTCGTGTCAGTCGAGTGCGCTGATTCTCGACACAAAATCGCGCGAGTGATCCCGCGGCGTGCTATCGGATAAACGGCTCGATCGGCCTGAAGCCCGGAAGTCGGCACGCTTCATCACGCTGAAGGGGTGTGGCAAACAAGTAGACCGCGTAGCCGCCGAAACCGCCGCCGCAATATTTCCAGCAGCGTGGCGCGCACTCCAACAACGCAGCCGGGCTCGCACCCGCGGGGTCGCATGGAAGCGGCTCCATGCTCTCGCTCCGTTGCACGGCGTAGGACGCGCGCACTCCCTCCGCGACGCCATCGATGCTTTCGCGACGCACGCCTTCGCGGGCCAGCGCGCCCGCCCGGGCAATCGCATCGTAGTCACGCGCCCAGTCGACGACTCCCGGGGTGCTGTGTTGTGTGCCGGTCCAGTAGAGCGCCATGCGCCCGCGGAGGAAATCGCCGCTGTGCTTGAACTCCAACTCCGGACGCAGGCCGCTGCGCCAGACGCACAGCCCCGTCTCCGAGATGATGGCTGGATCCTGCCAGCCGACGCCGAGGTCGAGTTCGGAGGCGATTCCGTCGCGTCCATTCAACAGTGCCCAAGCTGCGCTCCCGCCGAGCCCGGCATTGCGCTCGAACGGCCACGCTTGGAGCGACACGGTCGGTGAAATCGCGCAGTTCACCACAAACGTCCCCGCGCGCGCGAACCTCGGCACATCGAGCCAGCCGCCCCCGAAGTCCACTCGAAGCGGGGCCTCCTGCGGTGCCCGGATGAACTTCACGATCTCGGTCGTGGAGACTGGTTGAAATTTCGGCGGAGTCTTCGGCAGCACGACATACGTCGCGCCCACTCGCGCGCAGAGGGAGCGTTTGATTTCGCCGTATTTGTCGTCGTCGGTCACGGCGAGGATATCGGGCTTGAGGCGGAGGAAGTGTTCGAGAAAGTCCATCCCCTCCTCCATGCCCTCGCCAAGCACGACCTCGTCCACCATCCGCAGCGACACGAGCACCGCGCGCTTGTGATCATCGGGCAGCGAGGTCCGGCGCTGCTTGTGGCGCCACAGCACTTCGGCCGAGGCGAAACAGACCGTCAGGTGGTCGCCCAGTGCGCGCGCTTCCTCGAAGAACTGCACGTGACCTGCGTGTATGATGTCATAACAACCAGAGACGAAGACGCGCTTCATTGAGACCAGAACTTTGCGCCGCGACGCCCGGCGGGCACAAGCCCGCAGTCGGCCTCAAACCTCAATCGCAGGCACGCTCAGCGACTTCCCGTTGTCGCGCGGCCCGAGTTTCAGAATGAACTTCGCGGCGGGCCCGGCCCACTCCGCGGCTTTCGGATACGCCCCGGCGCTCTCGCTCCAAGCCTGCCGGAGCATGTCGGTATCGATCATGCCCGGGCTGAGCGGCACGGCGGCCATGCCGGCGGGCAATTCCTCGGCGAGCGCCTTAGTCAAACCTTCGATCGCATACTTCGTCGCACAATACGGCGCGACCTCCGGCGAGACGGAGCGGCCCCAGCCGGAACTGAGGTTCACGACGACGCCTTTCTTGCGCGCGACCATCGCGGGCACGAAATGCCGGATGATGTTGGCCACGCCCTTGATGTTCACGTCCATCAACGCGTCGAACTCGCGCGCCGAAATTTTCCACAACGGTGCCGGCGTGTTCATCAGCGCGGCGTTGTTGATCAGGATGTCAGGCGCGCCAAGCACTCCGATCACCTTCTCCGCCCAAATCGCCACCTTCGTTTCTTGGGAGACGTCGACCACGGAAAAGTCGTGCGGCTCGCCGTGTTCCATCCGCAGTTCCATCACCTGCGCGCCGCGGCCGCAGCCGACGACGGTGTGGCCCGCTGCGATGAACTCATCGACGAGTGCACGACCGAGCCCGCGAGTGCACCCGGTGATGACGATGACGCGAGGGTTTTCCATTTCGAAGCGAGCCGCGCAGCGCCTCAGCCGCAGCAATGTGGTAGAATGTAGCCGCCGAGGTAA
>DATKCJ010000439.1:0-4048 GCA_035513275.1 Opitutaceae bacterium | reverse complement strand
CGGACGGCAACGTCCGGGCGCTTTCTTTTGCATTTTTTCACTTCACTCCGGAAGTGAGAAATCTGCGCGTGGCCATGCCACGTTTTCTGCGCGCCGCACGTGTTTACAGGCAATGAGCGCTGGACGCATGCCGCGGCGACGCCGGCTATGCGCGGCCGCGTCCTCGCGGCGGTTGCACAGGAGCAGAGGGAAGGACTGGTCGCTTCGATTGGCATCGACATTTCCAAGGGGGTGCAAAGTGGGTTTCAGGAATTCAGCGGTTCCTGTGGCCGCAGTGTCTGTCTGCTTGGGAGCGGAGGCGATGGTGGCGCATGCGGAGCAGGACTATAACGGCGACAATTGCGCCAACTTCGTCGCAGTGCGCGTGCTCCTGGAGCGAGCGCGAAAGTGACGCCGCGAGCGGCGCGGGCTGGAAACGACCTGCAGTGGGCAAGTTGCGCAGCGACACGGTCCTGACGCGACCTGTTACGGCGCGCCGCGCCGGGGATTCCGGTTGGACTGCTCGCTGTTTGCCGGCCGGCGCCACTCTCTGTATAAACAGAAAACCCTTTTTGTTCGTACTATCCGCCTGCTCGAAACCGTGCTGACGAAGGAGAGCGCATTCCGCGACTACCTGCCCGAAGCGCGCGACCAGGCGGCGATACGCGAGAGACTGGCGAAGCTCGGCGACCGCATCCGCGCGGTGATGACCTCACCCTCGTTCGCGATCGACGTCCTAAACCTCCAGCGCGACCTCGCTCGCCCGCGGGCGGACTACGGCTTCCCCGCGCATATCCCGCCGGCCTGGTATTCCGTCGCGCGGCGCGCCCAGGTCGTGCGCCGCGACCAGGGCTTCGCGGTCGTCTTCGACGGCGGCGAGATCCAGGTCGGCGCGGCCTATCCCACGGTCGAATGGATGCTGAAGCAGCGCACGTTCTCGGTGGACGACGCGCTGAACCGGCAGACGGGAATCGACCGCGACACGCTGCTCGGCGACATCGAGCGGCTCGCCCGCGCCGGGATCATCGTCGAGACCGAGATGCGTTGACGCGAAGAACACTGGTTCTTCTGCGATCTCCTCGGTATATAGAACGGGCTCACGGCGGCACTGCTTCCTAATTCAAGCCGCCGGGAGTAGCATCCAAAGTTCGCCCGATTTCAACGGCAAAACTGGCCCAAGAGGTCAACCAAGGAGACGAACCATGAAACGCATGCGATCGGCAGCAGTCCTCGGGGCTGCGACTCTTGCCTTGTCAGCGGGCTTTGCAATTGCCGACGAGACCTGCATGTCGCCGTACATGGCCAAGATTGTCGGCCAGGAAGATTTCGTCTACGTGTGGACGGTGGGCGTGGACGGAGTGGGTGACGGTCAGGACAAGCTGGTCACCGTCGACGTGAATCCTTCCGCGCCGACCTTTGGCGAAGTCGTGCACACGGTCTCCGTCGGCGGGCGCAACGAGGCACACCACGCGGGCTTCACGGATGATCGGCAGTACCTCTGGGCGAGCGGGCTGGACAGCAGCAAGGTATTCATCTTCGACGTGCACACTGATCCGGCGAGACCGCGCCTCACGCGCACCATCGACGACTTCGTGAAAAGTAGCGGGGGAGTGGTCGGACCTCACACGCTCTACGCCCTGCCGGGTCGCATGATGCTCTCCGGCCTGTCCAACAACCGCGACAACGGTGGCCGCACCGCGCTGGTCGAGTACACGAACGCCGGCGATTACGTCGCCACGCACTGGATGCCGACCGAGAACGAGCTGCAAGGCGCCGTGAAGAGCGGTAAGTTCGCGGACGGCTACGGGTACGACGTGCGCGCGCTGCCTCGCCGGAACGTGCTCATCACGTCGTCTTTCACTGGACGCGACAACTACATGAAGCCGCTCGGCAAGGTGCTGGCCGACCCGGAAGCGATGCAGCGCTTCGGCAACACCGTAGTCATCTGGGACCTGCACACGCGCAAGCCGAAGAAGGTGCTGGACGTCCCCGGCGCGCCGCTCGAGATTCGCTGCGCATGGGGGGCGCGCAGCAACTACTGCTTCACCACCGCGGCGCTAACCTCGAAGCTCTGGCTCATCTATGAGGATGACATCGGCGAGTGGCAGGCGAAGGCAGTGGCTGACATCGGCGATGCGAGCAAAGTGCCGCTGCCGGCGGACATCTCCATCTCTGCCGACGACGAGTTGCTGTGGGTCGATACCTGGAACGACGGCATGACGCGTCTGTTCGACATCTCGAATCCGCATGCGCCGAAACAGATTTACGAAGAGAATATCGGCGGGCAACTCAATATGGTGTCGCAGAGTTGGGACGGCAAGCGCGTGTACTTCACGTCTTCGCTGCTCGCGAATTGGGACAAGACCGAGGCACCCGAGGGCAGCGACCTCCAGTTCCTGAAGGGCTACGAGTGGGACGGCAAGAAGCTGCAACCACGCTTCGCGATCGATTTCGTCGAACAGAAACTCGGCACGCCGCACATCATGCGGTTCGGCTCGTATGGCCTCTACGGCAAGCGCCGTCCGGAATCGGCGCGCACGGCGGCAAAATGAGAGGCGCCCAGGCGGCCTTGATTGCGATGCTGGCGGGCCTGCAGTTCGGCGCGGAATCCGCCGCACCGCCCGGGCAAGGTTCCCACGTCCATACTCGCGAAGGGCGGCCCCCGCCGCTCGCGCCGGGCTACGCCCCGCTCAGCTTCGAAGCGCCGGCTCCAGGCAGCTATGCGTTGCCAGCACTCGGTATCGCGGGCGACGGCGCGGTGCTGGACGCTTCGGGCCGGCCCCTGCGGCTGCACGAACTCTACGGCAGCAAGGTGGTCGTACTCAGCTTCATCTACACCGCTTGCCCGGATGTGAACGGCTGCCCTCTCGCGAGTTTCGTGTTGAGCGTTGTGCAGAGGGAGGCCGTGACAGATCCGCGGTTGCGCGACGCCGTGCGCCTCGTGAGCCTCAGCTTCGATCCGGCACATGACACGCCACGGCGAATGGCGAGCTATGGGCGGGCATTTCGCAAGGACGGCTTCGACTGGCACTTCCTCACATTTGCGTCCGAGCGCGAAGTCAGCCCACTGCTCGAGCGCTATGGCCAGTCCATCCGGCGCGAGCGCGGAGAGGACGGCAGTTCGCTCAGCACGATGACACATCTGCTGCGTATCTATCTCATCGATCGTGACAAGCGGATCCGCAACATCTACACGCCTTCGTACCTGCATCCGGATCTGCTGCTTGCGGACATCCGAACCGTGCTGGCGGACGCAGCCGAGTAGTTGAATCGCGCGCTTCCAAAAAAAGCCCGGGAGTCGCCTCCCGGGCCGGCGCAACGGTGGAGGAGATTACCCGATTCGTTTGTGACGGCTTCGGGATTCCAAACAACGCGCCAGCACGACCGCGACGATGGACCGCGGAGGAGAGCGTGGCGGGCCTCTCTCATCGCGAGATCGATGTGCTCCGGCTCGTCGCTGTGGGAAAAACGAATCAAAAAAAAGCGAATCAGCAGATTGCTGACGAGATCTTCGTAAGCGTGAATACAATTGCGTTCCACCTCCGCAATATTGTGGGTAAGATGGGGGCCGCGAATCGCAGCTAGGCCGCCGCGTTAGCGCATCGCCATAGCGTCAGGTGAAAACTATTGAAGGGACGCCCGCCGGGGATGGGAGAGCCGCTGGTGATCGACTCGTCCGGCACCGGGCTGGAAACGACCTGCAGTGGGCAAGTTGCGCACGCGGTCCTGACGCGACCTGTTACGGCGCGCCGCGCCGGGATTCTGGTCAGATTGCTCGCTGTTTGCCGGCCGGCGTGCACATCCTCGCGCAGCGCGGTTTCCTTGCTGGGGAACTGGAGGTTCTGGCGGGGGATCACGGCGCTCGTCTCGAGAGAGTGGCGGCCAGCGTGCTAATGCTTGTGGCCGCCGGGTCCGTGCACGTGGCCGTGTGCGATCCCGTACGCCGTCCCGCCGCCCAGGATCCACCCGATCCACACGAGAAACAGGCTCACGGGCTCGCCCCAGGCATAGACGGCAACCGGCACCAGGACGGCGATCGAGAGGAACGCAAGCATGGCCGAGATCGCGG
>DATKCJ010000438.1:0-13081 GCA_035513275.1 Opitutaceae bacterium | reverse complement strand
GGCACCGAAACGCTCGCGCAGGCGCACGACTTGTGCCACTCGCTCGGCCCGAAGATTGAGGACGGATGGATTGAGGAGATTAGCGAGGCGCTGCCGTGCTGCCGGTTTGCATTCGGATCCGCGATGGAGACCGTTCGCGGCAAATCGGGCCCCGACCCATTCCGCCGTTGCGAAGTAGCGTGCCTCCTCCCCGCGAGATTCGAGGCGATCGCCGCCGCGGAGCGTGCGGCGGCCCGCGGCTTCACGCGACTCAAGTGGAAAGTTGGCGTCGACGACGAGGACTCGGAGATTGCGATCCTGCGCAAGCTCGTCGATGTGCTCCCGACAGGCGTGATGCTGCGGCTCGACGCAAATGGCGCGTGGGACCGCGGCACCGCTCGCGTCTGGATCGACGCGTGCGACGGCATGCCGGTCGAGTTCATCGAGCAACCGTTCCCGCGTGGCGACGACGCAGCGCTGCTCGAGATCGGCACCGCATATCCCTGGCTGATTGCGCTCGATGAGTCTGTGACACCTCCCGGCGAACTCTGGCGCTGGCTCGAGGCAGGCTGGCCGGGTGTGGTCGTTGTGAAGCCCTCGCTCGCAGGCGATCCAGCTCAGTTGCGCAAACTGCTCACTGATTCGAAAGCCGACGCGGTGTTCTCGACTGCACTCGAGACGACGGTCGGCTGGCACGCCGCGCTGCGATTCGCGCTCGGGCACGCGGGTGCGCGACGCGCACTCGGCTTCGGCGCGGGCAACATACTCGTCGACGAGCTGTTGAATCCGCCCGAGGCGACGCCGATCGCATCCGCGAAGCTGCTCACGCCCACTCTCGACCCATGGACTCATCTCTCGCGATGATCGAGGAGGCGCTCACCATGCCTGCTGTCCGCTCCGCCCAAGGGGGCGACTGGCGGGCGCATGCCGCGAACTGCCGCAAGTATCTCGACGCATCGGCGCCACCGCCTCTGCGCGTGTGGGTGGCGGACTCCGAACCGGTGCGCTTCTTCGCCGCGGCATTCACTGCGCTCGCGCGTGGCGATCATGTCTTTCTCGCGAATCACCGCTGGAGCGCCACCGATTGGGAGGCGGCGCTCGAGATTGCGCAACCTGAGGTCTTCTTCAGTCACGATGGTTCCGAGCGGCACCTCCGGCCGCCCGGTGACGGGCCGCTGTTCGGCGACGGGCGGATGATGATCGCGACCGGCGGCACGTCGGGTCGCATGCGATTCGCGATTCACACGGCTGATTCGCTTTTCGCGGCTGCCGACGCGCTTCGCGTGCACTTCGGCACGCGCGTGGTCTCGAGCGTATGCGTGCTGCCTGTGCATCACATCGGCGGAGTGCAACAAGTGGTGCGCGCGATCGCCTCGGGGGGCGAGGTGCTTTGCGCCGATTGGAAATCGGTCGAAGGCGGCGCGTTTCCCGAGGTCGGTCCAAACTGGACGATCTCACTTGTGCCCGCGCAACTTCACCGGCTGGTCAACTCCGCGCCCGCGCGCCGGTGGCTGCGCGAGTTCCGCGCGGTGATGGTCGGCGGCGGTCCGGCAGGCACACATTTGCTGGCGAGCGCGCGCGATGCGCAAATCCCGGTATCGGTCGTCTACGGTTCCACGGAAACTGCGGCGCTCGTGGCCGCGCTCAAGCCCGCGGAATTCCTCGCGGGTGCGCGCAACTGCGGCCACGCGCTTCCGCATGCCGTGATCCGGATCGCCGATCTCGACACCGGCCTCGAGTGCTCCGCAGGCGAACCCGGCCGGATCATCATCAAGTCGGCGTCGCTCTACGAGGGCTATTGGCCAAGGCCCGAGCACATCCTGGTGCTGGCCACCGAGGACATCGGCGTGCTCGACGACTTGGGCCGTCTCACGGTGATCGGCCGGGCCGATGCGGTGATCAACAGTGGCGGCGAGAAGATTCATCCCGCCGAGGTCGAGGCGGCGATTCGCGCAACCGGTCAATTGCAGGACGTGGTCGTCGCAGGCGCGCCCGATCCCGAGTGGGGCGAGACCGTGGCCGCGCTCTACCCCTCCGCTGCCGAGCCCGACATCGCTGCGCTTGAGAGTGCGCTGCGAGCTTCGCTGGGTTCAATCAAGCTCCCGCGGCTCTGGGTGCCCATCGCCGACTGGCCGGTTAACGATGCCGGCAAGGTCAACCGCGCCCTGCTTCGAGAGCTGTTGATGGAGCATTGAAGCGTAGTCTCACTCGCTGCCCCAAGGTGCCGGCGGCGCGGACACAGGTCGCGTGAGGTCGAACTCGACGCGAAAACGCCGGTTTTCCGCTTCACGCCGCAGCCCGTAGCCGAAGGTCTTTCCTGGTTCGACGATCATCGTCCAAATATTCGTCTTCGCCGCGGGAATGAGACCGGCCGTGAACTCGTCGGCGGGAAATTCCTGCTGCTCCGCAGTGCCTTCGTCCGACGTATCGCCGCCGTATCGAGTGATGTCGTCTTCGGAGCCGTCCTCGTGGCGATGATCGTGCTTGAGGCGAATGCCCCCGGCTGTGCGCGTGAGCACCCAGGTGCGCGAGCGGTTTTCCCCGACGTGAAACGGAATCCGGATCTCGTCGTCGCCGCACGCGCGGACGTGCATGACGAGCACCTTGTCCTTGAACATCGCATCGGTGGCCGCTGAGCCCTCAACGACGCGTCCCTCGAAGGCTTTTCCGCAAAGAGCGCGCAGGTTGTTCCAAAACTCATCCTGCGGCGACCCGGTAGTCACCAGCGGGAGCGACACAAGCAAGGCCACACAAATCAACAGTGATTTCATTCATCGACTCTGCCCCATCCGCTCCCGCAGGCGAGCACTCGCGGAGGAAGTCCTCGCCCAATGTCTCTCAATTCCGCAATCCGCAATCCCCAATCCGCATTTGTCAGGGCGCCGGCTCGATGTGCACGTCCACATCGACGAGCCCGATGCCGCCCGCGCCGAGTGCGTCCTTCGCTTCATGCGCGATCCTGTGTCCTTCGCTCACGCTGAGCGTGCCCTCGACCTCCACATGGATGTCGATGAACAGCGTCGATCCGCTGCGACGCAGACGCGTTTTCTCCACGCCTGCCACGCCTGGCACCGCGAGCACGAGCTTGCGCACGCGCGCCTCGGTCTCGCCGGGTGGCGCTGTGTCCATGATTTCGTGCAACGAGCGTCGGAGGATCGAAACACCATTGGCAGCGATCACGACGCACGCGGCGAGCGCGGCCCAGTCGTCGGCGGACTCCCATCCTTCGCCGCCTGCAAGCGCGAGAAAAATCCCGATGAACGCTGTGGCGGACGTCAGCGCGTCCGAGCGGTGGTGCCACGCGTCCGCGCTCACCGCCACGCTGCCGCTTGCGCGCGCTTCGCGCAACACGCGCCGGAAGAGAAACTCCTTAACCGCGACCACGACGACGAGCACCGCGAGCGTGAACGGCGCGGGCCCCACGTGCGGGTGCCGGATCTCCTGCACGCTCGCCCACGCCAGGGCGGCAGCGCCCGAGAGCAGCACGAGCGAAACGGCGAGCGCCATGAGCGACTCGGCCTTGCCATGCCCGAAGCGGTGATTCTCGTCCGCGGGACGGCGCGCGAGCCGGTAGCCGCCCCACGCCGCCGCGCCGTAGAGGATGTCCATGCAAGATTCCAGCCCGTCGGCGATGAGCGCAAACGAGTTTCCCAGCCAACCCGCTAGGATCTTCACGACCGCGAGCACCGTCGCGACCAGCCCTCCCCAAAGACTGAGGCGCATCGCGTTGTCGAGAGGATGAGGCTCCCCGGCCATTCGGGCGATTTTGCCCGTCCGCCCCATCCTTGCAAAGCCCGATTCCCGGAGAAGTGCACCACAGGGGCACAGAAAGGGAGTCAGGGAATGAAGGAGTGAGGGGCGGGAGAATGGGCCGAAGCTCCAGGCTCCAACATCCAAGCTCCAGAGAATCACAAAGCAGCGAACTCCGAGGTTTTCCTTCCAGTTCTCCGTGTCTCTGTGCCTCTGTGGTTCACGCTTTCTGGTCTGTGGTCCTTTGGTCCCGTGGTCCGTAGTCATGTGGTCTCTCGCCTCCAGTTTCTCGTTGAAACCCTCCGGTCGTTTCGAAAGCGTATGCTGCCTCATGAGCAACGCGGATACGTCCCACACGGACAGCACGTTCTTCCTTCCCGCCGACAAGTTCTTCCCGGCAAGCGTCCCGGTCGCACTCACCTACGACGACGTCTCACTCGGCACTCTCTATTCCGAGATCCTTCCGCGCGACACCGACCTCGCCACGTCACTCTCCGAGTCGGTCGCGCTCCAGATTCCGATCATCTCGTCGGATATGGACACCGTCACCGAAGCGCGCATGGCGATCGCCATGGCGCTCAACGGCGGACTCGGCCTCATTCACGCAAACATGTCCCAACGCGACCAGGTGAAGCAAGTCGCCCGCGTGAAGCGCCATGTCCACGGCCTTATTCAGGATCCAATCACCGTCCAGCCTTCGCACACGATTGGCGATGTCCTCGCACTCGTTGAAGAGAAGAGCTACGCGTTCCGCACCTTCCCGGTCGTCGACGCCGACGGCAAACTCGCGGGTCTGCTCGGCGGCAACCTCGTGAAGGAGCGCTACCGCGCGAAGACCGTCGCCGAGGTGATGACACCGCGCAACCACCTGCGCACGGTCGACGAGAAATCCATCGGCAACGATCCGATCAAGACCGCCGATCGCTTCTTCAACGACAATGTCGGCATCCACAAGATGCTCGTCGTCGCGACCGACGGATCGCTGCGCGGCCTCGTTACCAGCACCGACGTCGAGCGGATCGTCGGCGAAGCGCGCTCCTCACGGAAGCCCGCGCGCGATGCATCCTTCCGGCTCCTCGCAGGCGCGGCCATCGCGCCCGTGCGCACGCCCGACGGCGCGCTCGACCGCGCGCGCATCCTCGAGCACGTCGCGAATCTAGTCGAGGAGCACGTCGACGCAGTCGCCGTCTCCACCGCACACGGCCACACGAAAGGTGTAGGCGAAATGGTGCACCTCATCCGCCACGCCTATCCCGATCTCACGATCATCGCCGGCAACGTCACGAGCGCCGCCGGGGTCGAGTTCCTCGCGGATTGCGGCGCCAATGCGATCAAGATCGGCCAGGGCCCCGGCTCGATCTGCACGACGCGAGTCGTCGCCGGCGTCGGCATACCGCAGCTCACCGCGCTCTTCGTCGCCAGCCGCGGCGCCGCGCGCAAGGGAGTCAGCATCATTGCCGACGGCGGCATCGTGAAATCGGGCGACATCGTGAAGGCTCTCACGCTCGCCCACGCGGTCATCTGCGGCGGATTGCTCGCCGGCTGCATCGAGGCGCCGGGCGAGATCGTCGAGATCGGCGGCAAACGCTACAAACAATACCGTGGCATGGGGAGCCTCGCTGCGATGAACGCAGGATCGGCCTCGCGCTACGGTCAGGACAAGAAGGACACGACGCGCAAATACACCGCTGAGGGAATCGAGGCGCTCAAGGAGGACTCGGGCTCCGTCGACACCGTCATCGCCGAACTGATTGGCGGCGTGCAGTCCGGAATGGGCTACCTCGGCTCGGCAAACCTCGAGCAACTTCGTGCGCGCGCGCGCTACGTCCAGGTGAGCCACGCCGGCCAGAAAGAAGCGTCGCCGCACGACGTGATCGAAATCAAAGCGCAGAAATCCGGCTCGTGAGGACGGACTCGACACGAATTCCACGAATTTCAACGAAGAGGTCTTGATGGATCGCATCCAATTCGAGCCAATTCGTGCAATTCGTGTCCACCTTCTCCCCCTCTCCGTGCATTTGTGCCTCTGTGGTTCAAGTCTTCGAATCCAGTTCCCTTTCCTTCGCGCTTCTTCGCGACCTTCGCGGTTAATTCCCTCTTCCCCATGGCTCTGACACCTTTCACCAGCAGGCTCGTCGCCGATGTCGGCATCAGCTTCGGAGACGAAGGCAAGGGCCGGCTCATCTCCGAGGTCGTCGCGGAGCTCCGCGAGTCCGGCAAGGCACCTGCGTCGACCGTTCTCAAGGTCAACGGCGGCGCCAACAGCGGCCACACCGCGGGCGGCCTCAAGCTCAACCTCCTTCCCGCGGGCGTGGTCGATGCCGACATCGCGCATCTCGTCATCGGGAGCGGCGTGGTGGCCGACCCGAGAAAATTCCTGTGGGAGGGCCGCCCCGTCGAGGCCAAGGGCTACTCCGTGTTCAACCGGCTCTTGATAGACGAGCGAACGCTAGTTTCCGACCTCACCCACCGGCTGCTCGACCTCGCGTTCGAGGACTACCGCATCAACGTGCTCGGCGAGGAACCGCGAGGCTCGACGGGCCGCGGCATCACGCCGGCGTTCGGCGACGAGACCGGGCAGTGGCAGATCTACTACGCTGATTTTCTCGGGCCGCGCGAAGTGTTCGCCCGGAAGCTCACGCAGCGCGCCGACCGCGCCGTGCGCACGATCCAGCACGTGTGCCGCATCTCGCCCGAGGGCTGGCATGGATTTTTCGAAACGCTTTCGCACAACGAGCTGCGCGCGAACAAGGAGGCCGTCGACGCAGGCGTGTTCCCGGCGGCGGAGTTCGACTTCCACCGCTTCCGCGGCGCGGAGCCATTCACGGTCAACATGGAAGTTCTCACCGAGGCCTACTGGCAGGCCGGCCGCGCGCTCGCGGCAAACATCGGCGAGGTGCGCGAACTGCTCCTGCGCGAATTGCGCGAGGGCCGCACTGTAATTGGCGAGTTCGGCCAGGCCTACTGGCTCGACAAGCGCCAGGGATTTTCGCCGAACGTCACCGCGTCGCACACGTTCACACCGGAGCTGTTTCAATCGGCAGGGATTCCGCTGCAACCGGTGCATGTGATCGGCGTCGCGAAGGGCTACGACACGAAGGTCGGCACGCACACGTTCATCACGGAGATTGAGGACGGCCACCCGCTCGGCGAGTTGCTCAAGAAGATCGAGTTTGGCTCGACAACGGGACGCCAGCGGATGGTCGGCTGGTTTGACGCCGTGGAGAAAGGCGACGCGCTGCGCTATGGCGGCTTCCACGACCTCATGATCAACAAGACCGACGCGCTCACGCACGCCGGCGAGTGGCACGGCGAATTGTTGATCTGCACCGCCTACAGACGGCCCGATGGTTCGCTCGTGCACCACGTGCCGCGCGACCAGCAGATCCATCGCGGGCTGCAGCCGGTCTATGTCACTTGCCCCGGGTGGAAAGAGGACATCACCGGCGCACGCAAGTGGGCCGACCTCCCGCCCAACGCGCAGCGCTACGTCGCGATGATGATGAAGACCACGCTCGACGTCGCCTACCACGGCGAGCCCTGGCCGGCCACGTTGCCCAATCTCCGCTACCTCGGCGTCGGCCCCCTGCCCTCGCAGATCATCAAGGACATTCCGGAGACGGCGGCCTTGGTTCGGCTGGCCCAAGCGACCTCAGTCACCAAGGCCTGAGACTTTCCGGATTCCGCCCACCGACTGTTCCCCATAGGACACTTCGAGGGCCCGCATGCAGGGACAAAGAAGACGGTCCGTCCCGCATTCAGCGGAACGGACCGTCATTAGTTGAGAATCTCTACGTCGATCAGGAGGACTTGCGCGCGGCGCGAACCACGACGAGCCCGAGGATCAGCATGGCGCCAAAGAGTCCATACGTGGACGGCTCAGGAACCGGAAACTGGTCTTCACCGAAACGATCGCCGACCTCGATTGCGAAGAACCAGTCCGTGAAGTCGCGATCGTAATCACGCCAGTCTTCGATGGCGATCACGAGGATCGACCGGTCGGTCTCCGACAAGCTGTCGTTCACATTGAAGATGCGACCGCGGGCCGAGTAGTTATAGATCGGCTCTCCCGTGTTCGACGGATCGCTCGAGCCCGGGAAGAACATCGAATACGTGCCGCCGTGGATCGCCTCACTCGAGTTCAGCCAGAAGTCGAACATCGCAGGGTCGTTCGCACCCTGCACAAAGCTCGCCTGCGTGCCGATCAAGGGATCACCAGCGACGATCGATTCCCACAACGTGTAGGCACCGGGGCCGGTTACACCGCTTCCGCCGAGGTTGATCCCGAAATCATTGGTCCATCCGGCGGTCTTTCCGAGGAAGGTCACTCTGACGAAATCTTCCGGCTGGAGCAGCACGGCGAAGTTCGCGGCATTGAACCAGCCGTTGGCCTCGGTGATTCCCTCCGGCTTGTATCCGAGCTCGTCTAGCGAAAACTCAAACCCGGTGTCCATGTCGAATTCAGAGAGACCCGCAGGTCCTGGACCTGGCGGGACGAAATAAGGATCGATAACATAATCGCCGCCCCAAGCTGGTGGGAGCGGATCACCGTTCCACAATTGGGCGCCGGCGACGAATGGAAGCGCCGCGAAGGCGCAGATGCAGAGAAGGCGTTTCATTGGTTTCAATCGTTTGCTGAGTTCTGTTGCTGATGTGAGGCATAGAATGCCTCGGCAGCACTTTAAGCTCGGGCATGGGTTCGCGAAATGGGGTGTTGCCCCATCAGAGAAACCACTATGGCCGACATAGGTCTGCTTGCGCGCATGCCGCGATGACGTGAAGCGGGGTCAGCGTTCAGCGAGCCTGCCGATTTTCGCAGCGAGCGGAGCCTTGCGGCGGCCGCTCGGCAGGCTGGGTGCACTATGCTTGTACAAATAGAGTAGCCGCATCCACCCCAGCCACCCCCAGCCGCACGCACGATCAAAGTGCTTGCCGCCTCTCGGGCCTGCCTTGCGTACTGGCGCCCCTCCCTGTCTGACATCGTGACCACCGATCTCGCCGCGCACCTCAAGCGCACGTTTGGCTACTCGACGTTTCGCCCGCTACAGCGCGAGATCATCGAGGCCACGCTCGCGGGTCGCGACGTCTTCTCGCTCCTACCGACTGGCGGCGGCAAGTCGCTGTGCTTCCAACTGCCCGCGCTCGTGAGGCCGGGTCTCACCGTCGTCGTCTCGCCGTTGATCGCGTTGATGAAGGACCAGGTCGACCAGCTTCAGGCGGCCGGAGTCGCCGCCACGTTTCTCAACTCCACGCTCGGTGCCGACGAGGCACGAGCGCGCCTGCGCGGACTGCATCGAGGTGAGTTCAAGCTCCTCTACGCCGCGCCCGAGCGACTGATGCTCGATGGCTGGCATGAAAACCTGAAGGCGTGGAACGTCTCGTGCCTCGCGATCGACGAGGCGCACTGCGTCTCCGAATGGGGTCACGATTTCCGCCCTGAATACCGTCAGCTTGCGAGGCTCCGCGCCGCCCTGCCCGACGCGCCGCTGATGGCGCTCACGGCTACCGCGACCGAGCGCGTGCGGGCCGACATCATCACGCATCTGAAACTCCGCGACCCGGCGACATTCGTCGCGAGCTTCAACCGCCCGAACCTCGCCTATCGCGTGCTCGCGAAGGACCAACCGCTGAAGCAGATCGTCGACTTCATCGCCAAGCGCGAACACGAGAGCGGCATCGTTTACTGCGCCAGCCGCGCCACGGCCGAGCGGGTCGCCGCCTCGCTCGCGGCCCGCGGCTACTCCGCACGTGCCTACCACGCCGGCCTCGACACCGCCGAGCGCTCGCGCAACCAGGAGGCGTTTCTCCGCGACGACGCCCGGATCATCTGCGCGACGATCGCCTTCGGCATGGGCATCAACAAGCCCAACGTCCGCTGGGTCATCCATCACGACCTGCCGAAGAACATCGAGGGCTATTACCAGGAAACCGGCCGCGCGGGCCGCGATGGATTGCCGGCGGACTGCCTGCTGCTCTTCAGTGCCGGCGACGTCGTCAAGCAGACGCATTTTCTCGACGAGATCACCGACCCGCACGAGCAGGCAGTCGCCCGCGCCCAGCTCCGGCGGATCGTGCACTACGCGGAGAGCTCCGGCTGCCGCCGCGCCGAGTTGCTCGGCTACTTCGGCGAGACATTCCCGCTCGACAACTGTGGCGCGTGCGACAACTGCCTCGAGCCGCGCGAGACTTACGATGGCACCGTCGTCGCGCAGAAGTTTCTCTCGTGCCTCTACCGCATCGCGCAGGTCAGCCGTTTCAACGTGGGGATGAACCACGTGATCGAGGTGCTCACGGGTGCCGACACCGACAAGGTCCGTCGCTTCGGCCACGACCGCCTCACGACCTACGGCATCGGCCGCGAACTTGCGCGGCCGGCGTGGGCCGCCATCGGGCGCGAGCTCATGCGACTCGGCTACGTTTCCGTGGCTGAGGGCGAGTTCGCCACGCTGAAACTCACCGCGGAAGGGATGAATGTGCTGCGCGTGCGCCAGCCGGTCACGCTCACGAAGCAGATGGATTTCCCCAAGTCGAAGCGCGCCGTCCGCCGCGAGGGCGACATCGCGTGCGACGAGGTTTTGTTCGAGCACTTGCGCGTGCTCCGCAAGGAACTCGCGGACAAGCGCAGCGTGCCCGCCTACATTGTCTTCGGAGACGCCACGCTGCGAGCCATGGCGCGCTACTACCCGGAGAGCGTCGATGCGATGGAAGGCATCCCCGGCGTCGGCGAAAAGAAGCGCGCCGAATTCGGCGCCACCTTCGCCGCGGCCATCGCCAGTTTTCTGAAAACAAATCCGCGGGTGGCGTTCAGCACGTAGGATGCGAAGAGGCACCGGACCACGAGACCACGGGACTACGGACCACGGGACTACTGACCACGGACCGCGACTGAGGGACCGAGACATTGCGGATTGCGGATCTCGGATTGCGGATCTTTTGGCGCTCGAATTCAAGTCCAGGATTCGTCCCCCCGCGTCCTCCATCGTGTCTTCGATAGCTTTGCGGGCGAAGGAGTATTGCCGCGGCATCTCGTCGTGCAGAGTCGTCTCGCCTTAGCTCGAAGAGCGACGGAGGGACTCCCCTCCCTTCTCTGCGTCTCCGTGTCTCAGTGGTGAACCATGTAGTGAAAGTGAGAGTGAGAGTGGGCGGCAAGTCCGAGACCCCAGCTTGCCGCGCCGGTCCCTCGCATCCGCGGAATGCGCGGCCGCAGCATTGGAGGCCTCGTGATGCAATGGAGCTTGGATGTTGGAACTTGGAGCTTTCCTGACGCGTCCGTGATTGGCCTGGCGGCGCCCAGCGGTCGCGCCTGCCTTCGAAACCGCATCATTTAGCTCCTCCGACCGGGGCGAGCCAGTCCGTGAAACGACAGCTAAAATGGCGGGTTAAGCTCTTGAGGAATGGACCGATACACGTGTAGCCACAACATTCCCGAGTCCGATGCGGAGACCGAAAACCCAGCTTCTGAACGCCAGGTCACTTGCGATCGTTATCTTTGCGGGAGCATCGCTCGTCGCGCAGGAGTGCCGGTCTGCGGCGATCGAGACGCGCGAGGGCAAGGATCTCACCGATGACGCGACATTCCTGAACGAGATTCAGCGTCGTGCCGTGCTCTTCTTCATGGAGCAAAGCGATCCGGTCACGGGCCTGACACACGACCGCGCCGCTGCCGATGGCGCGACGATGAGCAGGACGCCGGCGAGCATCGCGGCGACGGGATTCGCGCTCACGGGATGGTGCATCGCGGATGCGCGAGGCTGGTCGAAGCCGGGCGAGGCACTCGACCGCGTCAAGACGGTGCTGAAGTTCGTCGCGGAGCACGTCGAGCACGAGCGCGGCTGGATCTACCACTTCATCGACGCATCGACGGGCGCCCGCGTGTGGAAGTCCGAGGCCTCGACGATCGACACAGCTCTCTTTCTTTCGGGTGCGATCAGCGCGCGGGAATACTTCGACGATCCCGAGGTAACGCGGCTGGTTGACATGATCTACCGCCGGGTCGACTGGCAGTGGGCGCTTAACGGCGGCACGACGCTCACGCACGGTTGGCGGCCGGAGACGGGTTTCATCGAGTGGCGGTGGGACAGCTATGCGGAGCAAATGGGTCTCTATCTGCTCGGCATCGGCGCACCGTCCAACGAGCTGCACCCGGAAACGTGGAACGCGTGGCGGCGTGAGCCTGTGGTGAACTTCGCTGGTCGCGAGTTCATCAATGCAGGACCGCTGTTCACACACCAATACGCGCATGCGTGGTTTGATTTTCGAGGCCAGCGGGATGCGCACGCGGACTACTGGGTGAACTCGGTGCAGGCGACGCTCGCGCAGCGCGACTGGTTCGCGGAGCATTCGAAAAAATTCGACGCGTGGCCGCGCGATATGTGGGGGCTGACTGCGTCGGACAGCGCAAGCGGCTACATCGCCTGGGGCGGGCCGGGCGGTTTCGGATCCGACTTGGTCGACGGAACTGTCGTGCCGTGCGCGCCGGGCGGATCACTGCCATTCGCGCCGGAAGAGTGCCTGGTCGCTCTACGCGCGATGCGCCAGTCCGGTGGCGAAAAAGTGTGGCAGCGCTACGGCTTCGTGGACGCGTTCAATCCGCAAACCGGTTGGGTTTCGAAATACGTGATCGGAATCGATGTTGGGATCATGCTCGTCATGGCCGAGAACTACCGCACGGGTCTCGTGTGGAAGGTGTTCATGGACGCGCCGGAAGTGCAGCTCGGTATGCAGCTCGCGGGTTTCCAGAGCCATCCAACGGATCCTCAGGTGCAGCTGGCTGCAGCGGAGTAAACTGCGGTTCGACAGAGGGCTAACTGCCAATCTGCCTTGATCGACGCTGTTGTCCCGCTGCGGGATTTGAAACACCTCGTTGCCGATCAGGGGCGAGGATTCACTGCACTGTCAGGACGGCGTCGTCACTGATTGCCGAGCCGGATGCGTTTGAGATTCTCACATGGTAGATTCCGGCGTCGGAGGATTTCACTTTCGTGAGTTTCAGCGTCGAAGAAGTCGCACCGGAAATTGAGGTGTTGTCTTTGAACCACTGGTAAGTAACCGGCGAAGTGCTCGACACCGAAACACTGAATGTCGCGTTCCTGTTGACCTTCACCGTCACGCTCTGCGGTTGCTGGGTGATAACGGGAACACTGGCCTCTACGACCGAGAGTGTCGCGGTATTGCTGACTGCCGTGCCGAAGGCGTTTGAGACCACGACGTCGTAGTTACCCGCGTCGGCGGACTGGACACTGGCGATTGCAAGAGTCGCGGTTGTCGCGCCGGGTATCGCGACCCCACCCTTGCGCCACTGGAAAGCGAGAGGTCCTGCGCCAGTTGCGGCGACTGCAAAAGTGACGTTCCC
>DATKCJ010000437.1:0-3488 GCA_035513275.1 Opitutaceae bacterium | reverse complement strand
CGGATTCGTCTCGTGGGATTATCCGATCGGCGGCCACTGGGTGGCGCGCCGCTTCAGCGGATACATCGAGGCTCTCTTCATCCAAGGACTCGAGTTCCGCCCTGAGTGGGTCCTGAACGTCCACAAGAACACGCCGCGCCTGACTCCGTCTCAAGTTTCCGATACGGTTGCAGAGTTCATCTCGAAGGATCACGTCACCGCGTGGGTTTGCGCAGCGGACCACCAAGCCTATCCTCTCGCCCAGGATCTCACGGCACGCGGACTGAGTGTGCCCGGCGACTGCTCGATCACAGGATTCGACGGACTCGAGGCTTCGCCTGGCCAGAAACGCGTGACCTCGATGCGCGTGCCTCATGAGCAAATCGGCGCCGCGTCCGTCACGCGGCTCGTCCACCGCATCCAGCATCCCACGGCGCCACGCAGAAAGATACTCGTCGAGACAGAATTCGTTCCTGGCGAGACGATCGCGCCGCCGAACGCGACTCCGTAGGTCGCACCACGCGCATCCGCCCTCACGTGTCTGTCTCGGGCGGCAACGCCAGAGCGACTTCTCATAAATTCGGAGTTCCGCCTCTAGGCGGTGCCTTTCACCGCGTAAGCGCGAAACTCCAAACCCCGACCGGCCTTCATGCGCGCGACGCGTTGAATCCAATTCACCCGCCCGCCGCACCCGCCTCATACCGCGTGATCCATGAGGTGCTCCATCGCGTGAAGTCGCCCGCCTCGATGTGCGCCCGCGCTTGCGCCATGAGATCGAGATAGAAATGCAGGTTGTGGATCGTCAGCAGAGTGCCCGCGAGCATTTCTCCCGCGAGTTGAAGGTGCCGCAAATAGGCACGCGAAAAATTGCGGCACGTGTAGTTGTCCATGCCTTCGACGATCGGTCGCGCGTCTTCTCGAAAGCGCTCGTTGCGGAGGTTGAACGGACCGTCCGGCGTGAACACGAGCCCGTTGCGGGCAACTCTCGTGGGCATCACGCAGTCGAACATATCCACGCCGAGCGCGATCATCTTCAGAATCTGCGGCGGCGTGCCGAGGCCCATCGTGTAGCGCGGCCGGTCCGACGGAAGGAATGGTGTCGTCGACCCCACCTGATCAAGCATCTCCGGCTCCGGCTCGCCAACGCTCACGCCTCCGATCGCGTAGCCCGGGAAATCGAGCGACGCCAGTTCCTCCGCGGCCGACCGGCGGAGGTCCTCGAATGTCGACCCCTGCACGATCGCGAATACATGGTGCCCCGCGTCGAGAAATCCCGTTTCGCGCGCGATGCCGAGGCAATCGCCTGCCCATTTGCGACTCCGTGCAACCGCAGCCGCTGCAGCTTCACGCGTGCAAGGAAACGGCGGGCACTCGTCGATCACCATCGCGATGTCGGAGCCGAGATCGCGCTGGATCGCCATGACTTCCTTGGGCCCGAGAAAACACGGCGCTCCGTCGAGGTGCGATTGGAACGCGATCCCGTCTTCGCGAACTTCGCGCAGCTTCGCGAGGCTGAAGACTTGGAAGCCACCGGAGTCCGTCAGAATCGGCCCGTCCCACCCCATGAACTTATGCAGCCCGCCGAGTTTCGCGACCAAGGTCGACCCCGGACGCAGGTTCAGGTGGTAGGTGTTGCCAAGAATGATTTGGGCTCCGACCTCGCGCAAATGCGCCGGCGTGACCGCCTTCACGGTCCCTTGTGTCCCGACCGGCATGAACACCGGCGTCTCGATCCAACCGTGCCGCGTCCGGAGTCTTCCGCGGCGGGCGGCGGACGCGGCATCGCGGGCAACGAGTTGAAAGTGACTGTCCATCAATGGAAAGCGACACGCCGTCGCCGGCCGGTTACTTCGCGGGCGCTTGACCCGCATGTCAATCCCCGTGTAATCCCGCCGAGCCTGCCCACGCCGCCGCAGACCCATATTCTGCAGGCGCTTGCGTTTCAGCCCTCGCACAGTCAACTGCCCCTGAAACATGCGCTGCCCGAAATGCACCTCCATTGAGGACAAGGTGATCGACTCGCGCATCGTGCGCGACGGGGTCACGATCCGTCGTCGCCGCGAGTGCATGGAGTGCGGCCATCGCTTCAGCACCACTGAAACCGCGGTGCGGGAGGATCTCATCGTCGTGAAACGCGACGGCCGACACGAGGCGTTTGATCCCGACAAACTTCAGCGTGCGATCCGCGCCGCCTGCCACAAACGGCCTGTCGACCTCGAGCAGATCAACATGATGGTCGAGGACCTCGTGGATGCACTCGAGGCGCAGTTCGACCGCGAGATTCCGAGCAGCGCGATCGGCGAGGCCTGCATGCAGCGCCTCAAGGTGATCGACAAGGTTGCCTATGTCCGGTTCGCGAGCGTCTACAAGGAATTCCGCGACGTCGCCGAGTTCGTCGAAGAACTCAACAAGCTCGCCAGATCGAAATGACGCGGCGCCGAAGCGACCTCTCTGTTCTTCACCTCCTCAATGCGGTCTTCGCTCCGCTGACCGGAAGGGATCTCTACCTCGCCGAGCAAATCAAGGCCGGCATCGACACCGCGCTCGCCGATCGCCCCGAAGCGGAACGCAGCTCGGCCGTTGCTGACGCAATCAATCGCCTTCGCGGCGTGCTCGAGGTCTCGCCCGGCGACGGATTCTTCCATTGGGACGCGCGCAGTGCTCCCGGATCCCTCTTCGCGCGCCAACAGGTGGTCGAAGGATTGAAGGGCCTCGCACCTTTTCAGAACGCCACGCTCCTCGTCACGAACCTGCGCGACGCGCTTTGCCCCGCAGGCAAACGCTGGACGAGCCGGCGCCGCGGTGATTATGACGAAGCCGTCGAGTTCATCTCCACCCTCGCCGCCTCGCGCAAGCGCACGAACGCAAACCTGAGCGTGCTGTTTCTTTAGTGACCACGAAACACACGAAAAACACGAAAGACAGCGCGCGCTGAGGCACATTTCGTGTGTTTCGTGTATTTCGTGGTGTCATCAGATGAAAACGATTTTCCAGAAGATCATCGACCGCGAGATCCCCGCGCGGATCGAGCACGAGGACGACCGGTGCATCGTGATCCATGACATCGATCCGAAGGCGCCCATTCATTTGTTGATCGTTCCAAAGCGCGTCATTCCGCGCGCCGCGGAATCCGCCGAAGCCGACGAGGAAATCCTCGGCCACTTGATCACGACCGCAGGCGTCGTTGCGCAAAAGCTCAAACTCGACGGCGGTTTCCGCCTCGTCATCAACAACGGCCGCGACGCCTGCGAGTCCGTTCCGCACCTGCACGTGCACATGCTCGCAGGCCGGCAGATGACCTGGCCTCCGGGCTGAGCGCGGTTCACTCTGAAATCGAGCTTCAGCCCGCCGGTTTCTCTTCCGGCAGTGTCCAGCGGTCGAGCCACGCTTTCACTTCGGCATACCAGAAGCGGCTGTTCTCGCCTTTCAGTATCCAGTGGTTCTCGTCGGGAAACACGATGAGACGCGACGGGATCTCAAGCCGCTGCAAATAGCTCCACGTTTCGATC
>DATKCJ010000436.1:0-12588 GCA_035513275.1 Opitutaceae bacterium | reverse complement strand
CGTATCGCGCGGCGTTCCAGACTGCAGCTGCCGCTGCCGGGGCAGCGGTGATTCCCTTTCTGCTCGAAGGCGTGGGCGGCGTGCCCGAGCTCAACCTTGGCGACGGCATCCACCCGACTGCCGAGGGCCACCGGATCGTGGCCGAAAACGTGTGGCAGGTGCTCCGGCCGGTGTTGGAGAATAGGGCGGCAAGTAGGGCGGGTCTCTGACCCGCCAAGACATCCGATCTCGCAGGTCGGAGACCTGCGCAACCTAAACGGGCCTGCCCCCATTTTCCCCAGAATCTTGGCTTGCGCTCGATTGTGCCGCGGGATTCGCTCTGCGCGAACCCCCGACCAAGGAATCCCGATGACCCGCACGAAGCTCCATATCGAACAGCCGATCGCGTTGAGCTTGCGGACGGGCTGGTCTCCGACGATTTAGCCGTCGGTTTCGCGCCCGCCGGAAGTGTCCGGTCCGGGCAGCCGTTCATGTCTCAGGCGCTCGGTCCGGCCTCCAACAAAGGCGGCGTGAGCACGACAACCTGCATGCACTCCCGACAATGTCCCCCTCTCTTACACATTCACATCCCTGGCACTTGATGCGCGGCCACCGCCTCCGATTCGGCGGTGCCATCCTCGCGCTCATCTTCGCCACGTTTTTCAACTACCTCGTGCCGTTCGTCGGCAAGGTGACGATCGACTTCGCGCTCGGCGGCGACACAGCGCCCGGCGAACCCGGCCTCGTTCTGCGGCTGCTCGGCGGTGCCGACTATCTGCGCGCGCACCTCTGGGTCGGCGCGATCGCGATGGTTGCGCTCACGATCGTCGCCGGCCTGTTCACCTACCTCAAGGGCAGGCACGCCTCACTCGCATCCGACGGCATCGCGCGCGGGTTGAAGAACCGGCTCTACAACCACCTCAATCACCTCCCCGCCCGGTACCACGACAAGGCCGAGACCGGCGACCTCGTGCAGCGTTGCACGTCCGACGTCGAAACGATCCGCCTTTTCCTCTCCGTGCAGGTGGTCGAAATCGGCAACGCCGTCATCCTCACGCTCACCGCGATCCCGCTCATGCTGATGATCGACAAGCGAATGACGCTGATCTCGTTCGTGCTCATCCCGCCGATCGTGGCCTACAGCTACTTCTACATGCGGCGCGTGAAGCACGTCTTCAAGGAGTCCGACGAGGCCGAGGGCGCGCTCACCGGTTTGATCCAGGAAAACCTCACCGGCATCCGCGTCGTGCGCGCCTTCGCGCGGCAGGAACACGAGAAGGAAAAATTCGCCGGGCCCAACGCGCGCTACCGCGACACCAACCTGCGACTCATACGCCTCATGGCGTGGTTCTGGTCGCCATCGGACATGATCTGTCTCACGCAGAACGGTCTCGTGCTGATCAGCGGCGCGTGGTTCATCACACGCGGCGAACTCTCGGTCGGCTCGCTCTTCGCGTTCCTCGCCTACCTCAACATGCTCCTATGGCCCGTGCGCCACATGGGCCGCATCCTCACGGATCTCGGCAAAGCGCAGGTCGCGCTCGGCCGGCTCAACGACATCCTCGGCGAGGTCGAGGAATCCGAACCCGCTTCGCCGGCTCCGGCGCAGCCGCTCACCGGCGCGATCACGGTGCGTGATCTCAGCTTCAAGCACGCGGGCGACGTCGCCGCGCTCAACGGAATCTCGTTCGACGTGCGACCCGGCGAGACGCTCGCGATCCTTGGCCCGTCGGGCGCGGGCAAGTCCACGCTCATCCACGTGCTGCTGCGGCTCTACGACTACACCGAAGGCTCGGTGCGACTCGACAGCCACGAACTCTCCGAGCTCCCGCGCAAGTGGGTGCGCGGCCAGCTCTCCGTCGTCATGCAGGAGCCTTTCCTCTATTCGAAGTCGCTGCGCGAAAATATCCGCCTCGGCAAAGGTTCCGCAGACGAGGACGCGATCGCGGGCGCCGCCAAGGCCGCGCACATCCACGACACGATCACTGCTTTCCCGCATGGCTACGACACGATGATCGGCGAGCGGGGCATCACGCTCTCCGGCGGCCAGCGCCAGCGCGTCGCCATCGCACGCGCCGTGCTGCGCGACCCACCTGTGCTCATCCTCGACGACGCGCTGAGCGCCGTCGACAGCGAGACCGAGTCGGTGATCCTCGGCGCACTGCAGAGCCGCCGCGGCATCCGCACCACGCTCGTCATCGCGCACCGTCTCTCGACGCTTGCCGCCGCGGACCGTGTCATCGTGCTCGACAAGGGTCGCATCATCCAGAGCGGCACTCATGCCGAGCTCGCCGCAGCGGAGGGACTCTATCGCAGGCTCTGGCAGATCCAGACCTCGCTCGAGGACGACTTCGCCGGCGAAGTGCGCGAATCCGAGACACAGAAAGAGGTAACATCATGAGCGCAGACATCCACATGGAGGACGAGTTCAAGCCGAAGCTCGACCTAGGCCTCTGGCGCAAAATCTTCCGGCACGCACTGGCGCATCCGCGGATCCTCGCGTGGCTCGCGAGCTCCTGCATTCTCATCGCGATGGCCGACGCGTCGTTCGCGCTCCTCACGAAGTGGGTGATCGACGACGCCACACTGCACGGCGGCGCGCATCTCGTGCAATACGCGATCGCCTACACGATCGTCGCCACCGTGCTGTCCGTCGGCGTGTGGACGTTCATCACGATGGCCGGGACGCTGTCGAACAATATGGGCCACGATATCCGCAAGGCGTGCTTCGCGCGTCTGCAGGAGCTCGAGTTTGCGTTCTTCGACACGAGGCCAGTCGGCTGGCTCATCTCGCGGCTCACGTCGGACTGCGACCGGCTTTCACGCGTCATCGCGTGGGGAGCGGTCGATTTGCTTTGGTCGTCGAGCCTCGTGGTGATGATCTCGTGCGCGCTCCTGTGGCTCAATTTCAAGCTCGGCCTCCTCGTGCTGTGCGTGCTGCCGCCGCTCGCAGTGTTGAGCGCCTATTTCCAGCGCAAGCTGATCCTAAGCGCGCGCGACATCCGCAAGTTCAACTCGCAAATCACCGCAGCCTACAACGAGAGCATCACCGGCGTGCGCACAACGAAGACCCTCGTGCGCGAGCGCGAAAATCTCGGGGAGTTCGAAGGGCTTTCCGGGAAGATGTTCGCCTCCTCGGTGCGCAACGCCGTGCAGTCCGCCGTCTACATCCCGCTCGTGCTCACGCTCGGCAGTGTCGCGGCCGGGCTCGCGCTGTGGCGCGGCGGCGAGGGCTACCTCGCGGAAATTATCACGCTGGGCACGCTCGTGGCATTCATCAGCTACGCGGGCCAGTTCTTCAATCCGATCAACCAGATGGCCAGCGTGCTCACGCAGATGCAGTCGGCACAGGCTGCCGGAGAGCGCGTGATGGGACTGCTCGCAACCGTGCCACAGATCAAGGACTCGCCCGAGGTGCTCGCGCGGATCGAGGCCGCGCGCGCGACCGGCCCGCAGCCAGGGGTCGCGATCGACGGCATGCCCTCGCGCATCGGCACGATCGAGTTTCGCAATGTGACCTTCGCCTACGGCGACGGCCCGCCCGTGCTTGAGGATTTCAACCTCACGATCCCCGCCGGCGCGACGATCGCACTCGTCGGTCCGAGCGGCGGTGGCAAGACGACCATCGTCGGATTGCTGTGCCGTTTCTACGAACCGACAAAGGGCGAGATCCTCATCGATGGCATCGACTATCGGAAGCGCAGCCTGCAATGGCTGCAGTCGAACCTCGGCATAGTGTTGCAGACGCCACACCTCTTCAAGGGCACCATCGGCGAGAATATTCGCTATGGCCGGCTCGCGGCGAGCGACGACGATGTCGCGCGCGCCGCAAAGCTCGTGAACGCCGACGGCTTCATCCGCGCGATGGAGAAAGGCTACAGCACCGAGGCCGGCGAAGGCGGCAACAGGCTCTCAACGGGCCAGAAGCAGCTCGTGTCGTTCGCGCGCGCGCTGCTCAGCGACCCGCAGGTGTTCGTGATGGACGAGGCCACCTCGTCGATCGACACGGAGACCGAGCACTTGATTCAAGACGGCCTCGCGCAGGTGATGGCCGGGCGTATCAGCGTCGTCATCGCACACCGACTCTCCACGATCCGTCGCGCGTCGCGAATCTTGGTCATCAACAAGGGCAAGATCGAGGAGAGCGGCGACCACGCCTCGCTCATCCGCGCGCGCGGCCATTACTTCGCGCTCTACACAAACCAGTTCCAACGCGAACGCGAGGAAGCGGTGATCGAGGGCAGCGCGGCGGCGGTGTGATAACTTCCCTGTAGGTTGCGCTCTGCTAGCCGACAGAGCAGCGCAACTCCGGTGTCGTGGCTCCCTTGTAGGTGGCGCGCTTGCCGCGCAACTCCGCGTCCCCGTGGCGCGGCAAGCGCGCCACCTACCATAAAGGCTTTCGAAGGTGTTTTACGTGCGGAAGGCCACATCTTTAAGCAGCTTGTGAAAATCGGCGCACAGGTGGGCGCGCTTGCAACAATGGGTCCAGTTTTCGAGAATGCGCCGACCGTGTTACGCAAACCCAGTCCAGCAACCCGGATCGTCCGGGTTTCGTTCGTCGTGGCGTTGTGCCTTTCGGGCATGTCGGGGTTTGCCGCGGACGAGGCCGCCGGTTTGCCAGACCGGGAGCGGCTGGCGATGTGGGCGTTTGTCTTGATCGCAGGCGCGGCGGGAATCGCCATCGGCTGGTTCGCCGGGCATCACGGCACGCGAAAGCTCCGGGTCGCGAATTTCAAGGTGCCGATGCTGCGCCTCAATTCCGGCGGCCAGGTGACTTCGTGGAACGCCGCCGCTGACGAAATCGCAAAGGCATCCGGTCTTCCCAACCCGCAGGCGCTCGCACCCGAGGATGCGGCCGCGGTCGTCGCAACCTGTCTCGCGGGCAAGGGCGAGCCTACTCACGAGTGGTCGGCGGGAAACAACTGGTTCTCCGCCACGCTCGAGCCGCTCGGCGGCGGAGTGCAATTGCTGCTCACCGACATCACGGAGCGCCACCAGCTCGCAGATGAGATTGCGCGCTTGCGCGAGGAATCCGTGTCGAACGCGCGCCTTACCTCCGATTACGTCTCAAACATCAGCCACGACATCCGCGTGCCGATGAGCGGAGTGATCGGTCTGGGCAGGCTGCTGCTCGAGACGGATCTTAATCCCGAGCAGCAGGAGCTCAGCCGCACGCTCGTCGAGAGCGCCGAGAACGCAGTCACGCTCGCCGACGAGCTCCTCGACCTCGCGAAGATCGAGGCGGGCAAACTCGAGATTGAGGTGCGCCCGATGGAACTCGCCTCGCTCGTCGAGGATACGCTGCGCAGCCAGAGCGCGCGCGCCGCCGAAAAGCATATCGATCTTTTCTGCGACATCGATCCGAGCCTGCCCGGCATGATCAGCGCCGACCCGGTGCGCGTGCGCCAGGTGCTCGCCAATCTGGTGAGCAACGGCCTGAAGTTCACGCAGCGCGGCGAGATCGTCGTCGCCGTCTCCAGTTCGTCCAACGCCGACGGCTCCTTCGATCTGAAGTTCGCCGTGCGTGACACGGGCATCGGCATCCCCGAGGAGAAACGCGACCGGCTCTTCAAGGCGTTCAACCAGGCAGACTCTTCCACCTACAAGATGCACGGTGGCACGGGCCTCGGCCTGGTCACGAGCCGCCAGCTCGCCGAGCTCATGGGTGGCAAGCTCTGGTTCGAGAGCGAGCCGAATCGCGGAAGCACGTTCTTCTTCACGCTTCCGCTCCAAGCCGTGACAAACGCCGTGCCTCCGGCGTGGACGCTCGATCAGCCGCAACTGCAGGGGCAGACGGTGCTCGTAGTGGAGGACAACCCGAGGCTTCTCAACATCATGGGAACCCTGATGACTCGCTGGAGCATGAACGTGCTCGCATTCCGCACCACGAGCGAAGCTTCCGCATGGCTCGATCGGCCCTTGGGCCAGAAGAGCGCGCTGCGTCTCGCCCTCGTCGACCTGGATCTGCCTGAACTCGCTGCGTTTCCCCTGCTCCACCGACTCGCGGGCATGCCCGGCGAGCCCGTCCGAATGCTCGGCATGGCATTTGAGCCGCAGGCGCGATCGCGCTCCACCGTGACGATCGAACTTCTCCTCAAGCCCGTGTGCCCGTCGACACTCCTCGATCATCTGCGCAGGCCCATGCGCAGCACCGCTGTCGTGGAGAAGAAGGACACGGTTGCCGCCGCGAGTTCGCCTGAAAAAAAATCGCCCGTCGTGCTCGTGGCCGACGACGATCCCGTGAACCGCCGCGTCGTGCGCAACTACCTCGAGCGACTCGGCTGTGTCGTCACAGCGGTTTCCGACGGCTCCGAGGCGTTCAAGCGCTACGAAGACGGGCGCTTCGACATCGTCTTCCTCGATCTCATGATGCCGGGCATGGACGGCTTCGCCGTCACCCGCGCCATCCGCGACAGCGAGGCTGCTGCACCCCGCGATCCGTCGAAACAACGCCAGCCAATCATCGCGCTCACCGCGAAGGCCATGGCGGGCGACGCCGCCGCGAGCCTCGCGGCCGGCTTCGACGAGCATCTCACGAAGCCTGTGAGCGAGCAGAATTTCCGCGACGTGCTTGAGAAATTCGCGGGCTACTCGCGCGAGCGCCCCGCCCCTACGCGGATGCCACGACTCGCCGCGCTCCAGGCACCCGCGATCGACGATGGCATCGTCGATCGTGCGCGGCTCAGCGAACTCGGCTCAGGCGACCCGGCCGCGATCGCAGACATCGCGCGAATGTATTTCGATCGCGTCACCAAGCTCGCGCCCGAAATCACGTCCGCCCTCGTGTCCGCGCGGACCGAGGACGCCAAGCGTCACGCCCACACCGGCGCAGGCAGCAGCTCCACAGCCGGCATGGTCGCGGCGTCGAAGGCGTTTCGCACGCTTGAAGAAGCCATCGGTCGCGGCGAACTCACCTCCGCGGACAAACTGCTCGCCGCCGCACTCGAAGCTGTTGAAGAGTGCCGCCGGGCCATGCAACCCCTGCTGCGGTCCGTTCCGCCGCCCCCCATGGAGAAGACCTATTGATGAAACGCATCCTAGTAATCGACGACGACCAGTTCGTCCTGAAGGTCTATCAGAGCAAGTTCGAGGCCGAGGGCCTACATGCCGAGGTCGCCGCGGACCCGATCTCCGCACTCACCCAGGTGCGCAAATCCGTGCCGGACCTGATCCTCCTCGACCTGATGCTGCCCGGCATGAACGGCGTGGATCTGCTCAAGCAGATCCGCACGATCCCAGGCGCCGAAGGAGTCCCGGTGCTCGTGTTCACACACTCCTACGATTCCGCGCTTATCGAGCAGGCAAAGACCTCCGGTGCCGACGTGGTGCTGAACAAGAACAGCGTCAGCCCGAACCGCCTGATGGAAATGGTGCGTCACGCACTCGCACAGGGCCGGCGACACGCGCTGCCGGGCGCGGCCGAGGCAACCGAGGCCAAGCAGCGCGACGCCGCCAGCGCGGGCCCCGAGAAGCAGTTCGTCCGCGGAGATCTTCGCGTGACGATGAGCAATCAAGCCCAGGCGATCGAAGGCCGACTGCGCGAGATGGTCCAGACATTCACAGCCGCACCCGACGGCACGCAGCGCATGGGCGCGCTCGCTCAACTCAACAATCTGCTTGGCGACATCATCCACGATGCGGTCGACTCAGACCTCTTCGACATCACGATGATGGGCCGCGCACTCTCGCGCATGATCGTCGACCTCGAGCAGCACCCCGAGGAGATATCGCTGGGCACGGTGCGTTCGTTCGGTGTGGCGGTCATCACCATCGCCAATCTCTACCGCCGCATCGGCTCCGCGCCGCACGAGCACGAGCTGCCGGGTCTGGCTGTTGTCGTCATCGCGAATCCCCAGGCGGGCCGGCTCATCGCCGAGGCGTTCATCGAGGTGGGTTTCCCCGCAGTCAGCTTCTCCACCACAGAGGCCGCCGGTCCATTCGTCGCGGAGAACCCCGCCAACATCATCATCTGCTCCGATCAATGGACCGATACGACAGGAGAGGAGTTTTTTCTCCGATGCAGCAGCGCCGACGGCCGGCGGAATCTCCGCTCGCTATATCTGAGCCAGAGCGTGATGCCCGCGCACCACACAGTCGCAGCCGATACGCCTCCGACGCTCTACCTGCCCTACACGGCGGAGGAAGTCGTGGTGAACGCGCTCGCGAGGTTTTATCACAGGCGGTGAGCACTAGCGCGGGTCTATTGACCCGCGTCGGCAGGTCAAAGACCTGCCCTACCGGCGGACGGCTTGTCCCCGGGACACTCTCATGCGATTCGTTCAGGACCCACATCAGGGATCCCGCGGCCGCAGGATGCGCCCCCTCGAACAAACCATGCCAGACGCCACCCGCCGCCTCTTCGTCGCGATCGATGCGCCGCCTGCGGTGAGCGAATCGCTCGCCGCACTTGCCACGCCGATTCCCGGTTTCAAATGGACACGCCCGGAGACTCTGCACCTGACGCTGCGCTTCATCGGCGAGACGCACTCTGGCGATGTCGACGCGCTCGCCGTCGGGCTTCGCGCGATCCGCGACGTCGCACCGTTCGTGCTCACGATCGGAGGAGTCGGAGTGTTTCCACTGCGCGGCGCCGCGCAAGTCGTCTGGGTGGGCCTCGAACTCGCGCACCCGCGGCTGCATCAGCTTCGCCAGCGGGTGGACGACACGATCCTCGCCGCGGGACTCGCGCCAGATATGCGCTCGTTCCACCCGCACTTCACGCTCGCGCGCTGCGCAGGCGCGACGCCGGGGGCGGTGCGCGACTTCGTGCACACGCACGCAGGGTTTCAGGGGCCGACCTTCGTCGTTGATCGCTGCCATCTCTTCGAGAGCCGGTTGCTTCCCGGCGGCGCGGAGCACGCGATCCTCGAGACTTTTTCCCTCGCCGCCGGCTGAGTGCCGGCGACAGTGAACCCGCGATGCCCCGCTTCGAAAACGCCGACTGGTATGATCACCCGCGCTACTACGACATCGTATTCGACCCCGACACGCCGCGGGAGGCGGACTTTCTTGAGGACGTCCATGCCGCGTATGGCCGCGCGGGCGCACAGCGCCGCGCTCTCGAGCCCGCGTGCGGAACAGGCCGGCTGCTGGTGGAACTCTCGCGTCGCGGTTGGTCGGCCACAGGCTTCGACCTGAACGAGCGCATGCTCGAATACGCGCGGGCACGCCCCTTGCGCAATCCCGGGGCGCAGCCGCTGCGGCTCTTCGCAGCGCGTATGGAGTCGTTCGAGCCGTGTCCTCCGTGCGACTTCGCGTTCTGCCTGTTGAGCACTTTCAAATACATCCTCACCGGGCGTGGCGCGGCGGCACACATGCGGCGCGTCGCCGCGAGCCTCGTGCGCGGTGGCATCTACGTGTTCGGCATCCACCTCACCGACTACTCGCGACGCTTCCAAGATCATGAGCGCTGGAACGGTGAGCGCGCCGGCATCCGCGTGGTCTCGACGACCGACACCTGGCCCGCGAACCGTCGCACGTGCACGGAGCGGCTGCGAAACCGTATGACCGTGCGCGAGCGGGCCGGCGACGGCGCGGTGCGCACACATCGGTTCGAGTCGAAGTGGCTGTGCCGCACCTACGACGCGAAGCAACTTCGTGCACTCATCGCGCGCGTGCCCGAGTTCGAGATCGTCGCGTGCCACGACTTCAACCACGACATCCACCTCACGCGCGAGTTCGACGACGCGAAGGATGACATCGTGGTCGTGCTGCGGAAGCGGTGAGTGGGGGCGTAGGTCGTGCGCTTCTTGGTAGGAACGCGGCCGTTTCGACTCCGCTCGAGGTCCCGGGCCTGTCGAGGGATTCGACGGCGCCCAACGAAAAGGGCGCGCAATACGCGCCCCGAGATAACGAAGGGACCCGCGCCCTGCCGCGCCCTCCACCCATTAAATCACATCCTGTGCAAGCGGACTACCTCCCAAGGCCACTAGTCAAGTATTGGTTGACTAACACCTGCTGCTTCCAGCGTCGAAGTCGGAGGACATTGGTTGAGGTGCACAGATCGTGGCGCGACGGGGGCGCACCTACTCTTCGTTGCTGCCTTGCACGAAAGCGAAGAGACCTGCCATCGGCCGCTGTTTGAAATCGTAGGAGCGTTTATGCCACGACTCATCGCGAACGTCCGCTCAATGATCTCGGTTCCTCAGCCGCGGGACCGCTCCTACAGTTCGAATCTCAAAGATTCTTCTGATCCAAAGCACCTTTCAAGGCGCGGTCGTGATTTCGTAGACCTCGATCAGGCCGATGCCGGGCTGGATGCCGTCGGGCGGCGGATTTTCAAACGGGCGGACAATCACGGTGTAGGCGCCGGGTGCGATGTCGATGAGCATGGCGGGCTCACGGCGGTTGCCGGGTGCGCGGCCGAGCGCGGTGATTTCTTCCTGATGCGGGCCGGCGTCCCAATCGTCGTTGTCGAGTAGGAGCTCGCCGGCGGCGTTGTAGAGCCGGGCCGCGGGATCGAAGAGCGCGTCGGGCACTTGATAATCCTCGAGCGTGGGTCCGAGCACGCGGATGAGCACGCGCTTGGTTTCGCCCGGTGCGCCCTCGATGACGAAGCCGCCGATCATGACGTTGAAGTCGGTGTCGACCCAGGCGCGCGTCGAGAGGTTGATCACCTTGTTCCCGTTTCGCCCTTGCTCGTAGATTTCGACGAGACCAATTCCCGTGGTGTCGTTCTTGCCGCTGACCATCACCGTGTAGTCGCCAGCCGGAAGCGTGAGAATCTCTGCAGCTTCGCGCGGATCGGTGGGCGCCCACTGTGTCGCCTGCAACGCGGCGGCGTTGGGCGACTGCATCCAGTCGTCGTTTGCTGCGATCAGCGTCTCCGGTGCGCTTGGCGGGCGGATTTCGAGCTTCGGATCGAGGAGCGCGTTGGCGATGTTGTAAGGCGGCGGCAGGAGAGACGGGCCGACTGCGCGCACGATGACGGTCTTCGGCGGACCGGAGATCACGAAGCCGCCGATCAACTGCCTGAAGCCACTGCCAACGAGGGCACGCGTGGAGACGTTGATGAGATGGCCCTCCGCAAACGCGTCGGCACGGAGCCGGTAGTTCGCGACTTCAAAAGCGGACTGATCGACGGTGAGCGCGTTGTCCGCCTCGCCCGACTGGCCCGCGGGCACGCCCATCGGGATGCCGTTGGGATTGCTCAACGGGTAGCGCAACCGAGGATTCGAAAAGACGCGGGTTTGTGCGCCGGGCGTGTAGGCCATGATCGTGCGCCGGAGCGTGCCGCCCGCGTCGTTGAACTTGTAGCCGTAGGAGTAACCGTAGGCGCCGGGGCTCGACGCATTGTGCCGGCTGTGCGCGCAGCCGAGATTGTGCCCCAACTCGTGCGTGAACGTGCTCGAGCCAGTGAGTGAGCTCCATTGCACAACCGAAAATGCAAACAACTCGTTCACCAGGCTCCATGGCTCGTTGAGAAGGTAGGCCTGGCCGACTGTCGAGTCGTTCGAGTTTAGGATGACGAGCGAGACAAGGTCGGCGCCGTATTGGTTGCGCAGTGCGTGCACCCCGTCCATGAAACCGTCGTCGGTGCGACGGAGCCGGTCGAGCGCAGTGTCGAAGCTGCCGTTCTCCTGCGCGTTGACTAGCGCTGTGTGCACGAGCCGGAGACGCGCTGCGATGTCGCTCCGCGTGAAATCGGAGTTCGCCTCCATGATCGCGAGATCGATCCGCGAAATGATATTGTTCAATCCGGCGGCGCTGAGCACCTCCTGGCTGTAGACGACCATGACGTCGATGACCGGTGTGCCCTCCTCGTATGCCTCGACTGTGGGGACGGTTCCGCTCGGAGGACCGCCCACTGCGGACTCGCGCCGGGCGAGCGCCGCAATCGCATCCTGATCGAGAAACGGCCTCTTCCCACCCGCGCACGCCAGCGGAAATTCGGGATCGATCTCGTAGACGATCGTGTTGCCCGGCGTGATTCCCTCGACGACAAAGCTGCCGAGTTCGGGATCAAAAACTGCGACGCTGAGCGAATCGCCCGCCATCGCGAAGAGCACACGCGAACCGGACCGGCCCTCGATGGTGCCTTGCGCGCCGTAGCGGCCGACGCCGAGCACCTCGGCGCGATCGATCTTCACCTGGAGAACCGCGTCGGGGAACAGGTTGAGCACCACGCGCCGTTCGTCCTTCGCGGCCCAGAACGGTGAGTTCTTTGCGGTGAACAAATCCTCCTCCACAGCAATCCACCGGTGGCGCAATGCATGCGCCGGCGCGCCCAGTCCCGGCGACGGCGCTTCGCGAAGGACTCCCCAGGTCGCTGGCTGTGCTCCGGCGGCTGAAGCGATGTTTGCACGATCTGAAGCGGCCGAAGGTGCGGCACCGGCGTGCGGCGCCTGTGCGACGTGCGATGCCGGAGCAACCTCCGCGGCCTTTTGCTTGCGCTGCTGCACAAGCGCGAGCGAGGCCACGATCGCGACCAACAGGATGACGGCTGCTGCTTTCAGGCGCTGGGGCATGTTCTTGGATCGATAAGATACCATGGCCCTGCATCCGCAACAAATGTCCAATTGCCAAAACTGCGTGAGGTTCCGGGCCAATAGCCGGGCCCGGCGCCCCATCGATGCAGAACCGCACCGCAGGTGGTCAGCGGCGGGGCTC
>DATKCJ010000435.1:0-2311 GCA_035513275.1 Opitutaceae bacterium | reverse complement strand
AACGTCTCGGGCGGCTACAACCCGGGCGATAACACCCAGCACGTCATCTTCCGCTCGGGCGACGGCAGGCTGCACGAACTGTGGCACTTTCTCGGCGAGACGGCAGTACATCATGTCGACCTGACCGCTGCCTACGCTGCGCCGTCCGCCGCCGACCGGCCTGTCTACTACGCCAGCCCTCGCGCGCCCAACCAGCATGTCGCCTATCGCGGGACGAACGGGCACATCTACGAACTGCTTTGGTGAAGGTGTCGACGAACCAGGACACCCGGAGGAGCCGTTCGCTGTGCTCACCAAGCCTTGAGCGAAATTTTCCTCAGCTACTCCAGTGCCGACCGATCACGGGTTGCACCGCTCGTGCATGCTCTCGCGCGCGGTGCTCCAGCTCGAGATCCTCGCGTGACAGCACCAACTGCAGGTGTGACAACGCACCCGACCGGTACGGTTGCGCCTCTGCAAGATGGACCGGTGCCTCTGGGTCATGCTCTCCCGCGTCTGGACTGGATGGCGTACGTCGCTGGTGATCGTCACGCCTGAGACTGTCATCGCCTGGCACCGACGGGGCTTCCGGCTGTGGTGGACGTGGAAGAGCCGGCGCCGCATCGCAGCTGGACGCCCTGCACGACGCGGGAGGCAACCTCTCCGCCCATCTCGACCTGACGAATGCACGCCGGACCACTCGTACTCAGGGCTTTCGAGGGCCCTGCCCTCTTGCCGCGATTGCCAACAAAGTCCCGCTCCTCCTCTATGCTCGTTGGCCGGCCGTGAATAACGAACGACTTCAGCGCTACGTTCCAATCGACTATCCACACCTTCAGTTGACCATCGAAGCTTCCGGTATGCTTCGGTTATCGTTTGCCTCGCTCGCAACGAAAGGATCGTCCCATGCAGCCTGCCTTGGCGTTGCTTCACGATCTCCAGGAAGGAGCCTTTCGCCACCTGCGGCTACGGCCGGATGCCCTGCAACTCTCGGTCGCGCCCGACCGGCTCCGAGCGAGATTCAAGGCGGCCGGATGGGACGACGCCGAGCTCGCGAAATTCAACGTCTCGGAGGAACGCCGGCAAACGCCGCTCGAGAACCCTCGGGATTTCGTCGTCGTCGAGCGCGCGGTCCGAGCGGCCGTGGCCGCACTCGCCGGAATGCCCAACTCGGGTGCCGAGGTCGCGGCATGCAATCAGATCGTCTTCGGAACGATTTCGACTGGCGATCTGTGGTACTCGCTCATCGCCGTTCCGACAGGCGACCGCCCGCTGGTGGTCTTTCCGAGCGGCGTCCTCAGATTTGCATATCTCTTGTCGAAGTGCATCGCGCTCTGCTTCGACTACGAGCAGCGTGAGGAGCGGGGAACGGTCCGCTACTCGATGAATAATCCTACTGAATCTGCTCCTTCGGCGCTGCCGGCGTCGAAGCCGGAGAGCGGGCGCCGGTTTCATGAACTCGTCACGGCGTATGCGCTTTGCGGTCATCCTTTGATGGCACCGCCGTATCCGATGGGCGTTGCGCCGAGCAACGCGGCCGCGACCCTAACCGATCATGTTCTGTGCTATATCGCGGCGCACGCGTTCTTTTCAGCGCTGAACGCGGGGCCGACACGCGGAGAGTGGGCCGATCGGAATCTTGGCGGCGTCGCGTGTCGCGAATGGGTCTCGGCGCCGGCGATGTTGCGCGAAGCGGATATGGCGGGCGTCGACATCATGGCTCGCGCCAGGCGCACACAGGACGGCCCCGAGGCTTTCATGCGCTGGGCGCCGTTGCTGTTTCTGCACGGGTCGGAGCTCGGAGCGGTGGCTCTCGAAACACTTCGCTCGGGGCCGCAAGGATCCGGAAGTGTCCTTCCGCTAGCTGTGGACCTTCGCGACCGGGCCGCGGAGCTCGTCGCCAGGTTCCCAGAGCATAGCCGATTCCGGGCGGAGGCGATGTGGATGCGCGAGTTGGTGGACGCGCTCTGGAATACCGAGTCCGCAAACATCGAGCGCGCTCGAGGTCTGGGCTTCGCACCGGGAGTCGTTCCGAGACCGGAGGGGACTCACGGCCTGCTACCGATGGCGTACGAGGAGGACGGCCACTTGGTGCCCTTCGTCGATGTGAAAGGCGCCACACGAAGACGCGAGATGGAGGAGTTCCTGAAAGCCGCCGGCCAGACGCGATTCGAGCGCGAATGGTCCCACCGCGACAACGACGTCGTGGTGTGCTACCGGGCCGCTCTCTTCAGTGAGACTGCGGCGCGAATGAGCAGGACACTCCGCGGACGCGGTTTTACCGCCTCGCACGACGACTTGATTCTCGTGCCCGGCGAAGACTGGGAGCGGC
>DATKCJ010000434.1:0-39196 GCA_035513275.1 Opitutaceae bacterium | reverse complement strand
TTGCCGCGCCACTCCGCCCCCGTTGCGCGGCAAGCGCACAACCTACATGAGGCCTCCGGTTGTGGGTCGGGCTTTACGCCCGACAGGGACTGCCACGGAGTCGGTCGTAAAGCCCGACCCACGAAGAGAACCTCTGACGCTGCTCCGCCCCGCTAGTCCCCCGTGATCTTTGCGGCTTCGTTCTCCATGCGCGTGACAAGCTCGTCCATCTGGTCGACGACGGCCTGCACAGTCTCGCGCTTCGAGAGATCGACGCCTGCTTTCTGAAGCTGTTTCATCGGGTGGTCGTTGCCGCCGCTGCGCAGGAGCGTGAGGTAGCGTTCCGTCGCCTCGGCGCGCGAGGCCTCGTCGCCCGTGGTCATCTCCTTGAAGAGCTGCGCTGAGGAGGCGAAGCACGTGGCGTATTGGTAAACGTAGTAGGGCGTGTTGTAGAAATGCGGGATGCGCGCCCAGGTGTATTTGTAGAGCTCGTCGATCGTCACGGAGTCGCCGTAGTACTCCTGCAGCAATTTCAGGTAGATGCCGCTGAGTACCTCGGCGGTGATGGGCTGGCCGCTCTCGGCGAGCTTGTGCGCCTGCAACTCGAAATCGGCGAAGAGCACCTGCGTGTAGAAGGTGTTGCGAATCGAGTCGACCGCGTGCTGCAGAAGCAGGAAGCGCTCCTTCGCATCGTCGGTGCGGGCGAGCATGTGCTCGAGAAGGAATCGCTCGTTGATGGTCGAGGCGACCTCGGCGACGAAGATCGTGTAGCTCGAGTTGACGAACGGCTGGCTCTCGTAGGAGAGCACGGTGTGCATCCCGTGCCCCGCCTCGTGCGCGAGCGTGAAGATCGCGTCGAGCGTGTCGTTGTAGTTCATCAACAGGTAGGGACCGACGCCGTAGACCCCGGCGCAGTAGGCACCGCTGCGCTTGCCCTCGTTTTCGTAGACATCGATGCGGCCGCCCGAGACGAACTGCAGGTATTTCGCGGTGTAGTCGGCGCCGAGCGGGGCGACCGAGGCGATGACGGTGTCCTTGGCGGTGTCGTAGGGATAGGTGGCGGTCGATTCGAAGATCGCAACCGCTCCGTCGTAGAAGTGGTGCTCCGCGAGACCGAGGATTTTCTGCCGCAGCCGCATGTATCGCTGCAACGGCGCCGTGCCGGCGCGCGTGGTCTCAACGAGCGTCTCGACCACACCGGCAGGGATCGCGCTGTTGTCCAGCGAGGCGGCGAGCGTGGTCGGATAGCTGCGCGACTGCGCGCCAGCCCAGCCGCGCTGGAGGACGGAGTTGTAGATCGCGGCGTAGGTGTTCGCGTTTGCCGAGTAGGTCTTGAGGTGCGCCTCAAACGCGGCGGCGCGGTCGGCCTGGTTGCGGTTGGTCTCGAGAATTGCGCCGTAGTTGGCGGGCGAGACGACGACCTCGCTGCCGTCGGCGAGCTTGATGGCGGGAAACTTGATGTCCGAGGTGCTGAGCTCCTGGTAGATTGAGTTCGGCGTCTGGTTGAAACGCGCGCCGTAGGAGAGGAGTTGTTCGCCCTTCTCGTCGAGCACGTGCTTCTGCTGGCGGTAGGTGTCGAGAATCGTGAACGCGTAGGGCTCGAGTTCCGGGGTGTCTTTAATCCAATGCTCCATTTTTTCCTGCGGGATCGTAAGCAACTCGGGCTGGAACCACGCGGTGGCGGTGCCGAACTTCGCGAACACCGCGCCGACGCGTTGGAATTTGCCGGCGATCGTCTGGTCGCGAGTGTCCACATCGCGCTGAAGCTGCGGGTAGCGGTAGACGCGGTATTGGAGCATGCCGATCTCGTCGTAGAGCAGGTAGGCCTTCTGCACGGCGGCGGGCCCGCCGGCGAGCGAGCCCTTGAGCGCGGCGAACTCGTCCATCTTCGCCTCCATCGCCTTCATCCCCTCGTCCCACGCCTCCCAGTTGGCGTAGATGGGTGTGAAGTCCCAGCGGTATTGCTCGGGAATTTCGGCGCGGTTGCGCGTCTCGGGTTTGGCGTGGGCGGAAGTGGCGAGGATGGCCATGGGTAGTGCGGTAATAGTCAGAACCGTGCGAAGAGAAATCTGCATGATCCCACTGTGCGCAAGGCGCCCGGATTGTCGACGCGCGACATCGGGACACCTCGGGAGCACGGGCTCAAATGCCGCTGCCAACTACGCTGGCCAGACTTTGGCGCGGATGGCGCTATTGCCAACAACGTGCGAAACCTGATTCGATCCCACCAAGGGCCGCCCACAGCCCTCTCCTCTTATGAAAATTCATGGCGTGGACGGCATGTCGCCCGAATACATTCGGGACGAAATCAATCGTGGCGGCCGGATGGTGATCTACACCTATTGTGTGTCGGTCGTCCTGATGACCTTCAAGCGGCCGAGCGACATCCGGCTGGTGAAGGCGGCCCAGAGTCCGGCGGCGGCGGGCTGGCCCTACATCCTCGCGTCGTTCCTGTTCGGATGGTGGGGCATCCCGTGGGGGCCGATCTACACCGTCCAGTCGATCTACCAAAACCTGTGCGGCGGCATCGACGTGACCGACGCTGTGTTGCACGACATGTTCCCGACCGGGAGTGCGTCGCATGCTCCCGCAGCCGCCACCTCCGCGACGCCGGCGACGTCTGGCGGGTTCAACGCGCGGGTCGCGATGATGATGCTCGTCGCGGTCTGCGTTGCGGGCCTGATCGGAATCTCGGCCTACTGCTACCACAAGACGCAGAACCTCACCGTCGTGCTGACCTCTGGACTCGGGGAGCCCTACACCGTCGTCCTCAACGGCGAGGAGCACTCGCTGGCACCGTGGGAGTCGAAGGTCCTCACGCTCGCCGAAGGCGAGTTTACGCTGACGGACGCCGCCGGTTCGGAAGTGGTGGGCGGCGAGCGCACGTTCAATTTTTCGCTTCCGTTCTTCGATCACCTCGGATCCGAAAACGTCGCGATCATCAATCCCGACCGCGTCGCCGTCCTGATCGATGGCGAGGTGCCTTATTACAAGGACGACACGGCTCCGCCGCAGGATGAGACGCCGGGCTTTCGGATTCTCGTCTCACAACTCACCTACTTCCTCCCCAAGCCCGATTTCGTGATCGAGCCCGCCGCCGAGAGCATAAGCCTGCCGTCCGGCACCACGCGGCTCGTGAAACGCCGGCTCTACAACGTGCCGGACCCCGGGCTGCCGCAGATCATCGAAACCATCAGTGAGAAGCTGGGCTATCCGGCCGTCCGCGAATTTCTCACGCTTCTCGCGAAACACAGGAGTGACGAGGATTTCCTCGGTCCCGCGACCATGGCGCTCGAGGCGGAAGACCTGCGCGCTTTTTTTCAAATCAACCTCGGGGTGAGGCCGGTGCCCGTCGAGTGGCATCGCTACTATCAGGGGAATATGGCGATGCATTTCCCAGATCACGATCTGGTGGGCGAATATCGCACTTATCTTCAGGCCGAGCCGGACAACGGCGCGCTTTGCTACCTGCTCGCTCGTCAGGTGGCGGATCGTGCCGAGCAGGACGGGCTTTGGAAACGCGCACTCGCGGCAGACCCTCCGTGCCACTACGCCTACAATGCCATCGGCTACAATGCTGCGACCACGGGTCGCTTCGAAGAAGCGCTCGCCCATTACGACGAGTCTCTCAAGGCCGGCATCGCAAGCAAGGCGCTCACGCGCAACCGGCGCGAACTCTTGATGGCGCTGGGCAAGACGTCGGAACTGCTCGCGGAGATATCCGAGGAACGAAAGTCCAGGCCCTTCGAACTCGCGCTCGTCGAGGAGGAGATGATCGCTGCCTACGCGGCGACGAATGACCCGGCGGAGGCCGCGGGCCGGAAGGATGCCTACATGGCCGCGTGCAAATCGTCGAACCTGCCGCCGGAATTCCTGGACGACTCGGAGGCGTTCCTGGGGGCGGCTCTCGCGCAGTTGACCGGCGACATGGAGACCTACGCCCGGCAGCTCTCGCGTTTCAAGTATCCGTTCTACCAGTTCCGGGCCTCGATCGCAGCCGGCGACGCGGACGGAGCGGCTGTCCTCGCGGCGCAGGATTTGCGCGGCGACTCGAGCGCGCATCTGCTGCTTTATCTGCTCGCCCTGCGCCGGGGCGACGAACAGGGCGCCGAGCACCACTTCGCGGCGGCTCACACTGCGATGCGCGCCGGCAGCCCGGACTCCCGGATGGTCGCCACACTGCTCGAGGATGCGCGTCCCGACGCATCGGCGATCTGCGACTCGCACATCGAAATCGAGAGCAAGCGGATTTTGCTCACTGCGATGGGGGTCCGGTATTCCGCCGATCGAGAGGTCTATTTCGCGATGGCTAGGAAGTTGAATTTCAACCCTCAGTTCCCGCAGCATCTCCTGACGTCGTTTCTAAAAGCATGATTCCATACTCACGGGATTCGCACGGATGTGGTTCGCCGCCGCTGCCCGTGCTCCGTGATTCACCTCTTTCATCCCGGAGCCCGCAATGAAGTCCAAGCAGCCCTCGCCCGCTCCCGACCCCTTCGGTCCGGCGCGCCGGGAATCCGGTCGCCTCGAGTGCCCGTTCCAGGGTGAAACTGTTCCGATGATACTCCGCCACGCCGGTGTGCGCGAGGCCGCGAAGGACTGGCGCAGGTTCAGCTCCGACGCCCCGTTCCGCGTGCCGATTCCGTCGGAGGAGGACGTCAGGACAATGCGGCAACTGCCCATCGAAATCGATCCACCGGAGCACACCGAATACCGCGGGATCGTCGAGCCGATCTTCCACCGGGCCAAGGAGCCGGACGTGATTGCGCGCGTCGAGGCTCTCGTCGACGGAATGCTCCTCGCTGCGCACGCGCGCGAGTCGATCGAGATTGTTCAAGAGTTCGCGCTGCCGCTCCAATCCCACGCACTCACGCATCTTCTCAACATGCCCGAGTCCGCCGCCGACACATGGATCAGTTGGGGCATACACGTGTTTCACGAAGGAGACGGCCCGAAGAAGGGCGGCGCCCTAGAAGCATACCTGCAATCGGAATTCGATCGCGCCGCAACGACCCCGGGGGACGACTTCTTCAGCGCGCTGATCCGAGCGACGTTCCGCGGAAGGCCGCTCGCGCGCGACGAGATGATGGGCTTCGCAAACCTGACATTCGCAGGCGGCCGCGATACCATCATCCACACCATCTCCTCGGTCATCGCGCACCTCGCCAACCATCCAGAGACGCTCGCGTTTCTCCGCGAGAATCCAGCGCGCATCGTCCTCGCGGGCGAGGAGTTCCTGCGAGTCATCACGCCGCTCACGCACATCGGGCGTGTCAGCCATGAGGGCACCGACGTCTTGGGAAAATCCGTCCCCGCTGGCGGCCGGGTGTCGCTTTGCTGGGCGTCGGCCAACCAGGACGAAACAGTCTTCGACGCGCCACAAGAGGTCCGCCTCGATCGGAAACCGAACCCGCATGTCGCCTTCGGTTTCGGCGCGCACATTTGCCTCGGCGCCGCGCATGCGCGATTGATCCTGCGTTCGCTGCTGCAATCGCTCGTCACTCGCACGGGCGGTATCACCGTGCTCGACGCTGTGCCCCACGTGGAGGCGACGGACCTCTACGAGCGCGCCGTGGGGTTTGATCGCCTCGTCGTGAAACTCACTCCGTTCTGACGTTCGCGCGGCAAGACAGATACCCGGGCCGCACCTATTCGCCGAAGGGATATCCACGCCACACCCACTCGAGCGCGAGCGGGAGCGTCTGCTCGCGAACGCGGCGGTCGGCGTGCAACGTGTCGAGTGAGAAGACGTATTGATAGGAATAGCCCTTCGCCTTGAGCACGGCGGCCATCCGGTGGTTTGCCTCGACCCAGTCGTGCATGTCGTCGCGCAGCGCGTTCGGGTTGAGAAGGTCGCGGTCGCCCACCTGCATCCAGATGCGGATGGGTTTCACCGGGCTTTTCGGGAGGATCCGCGCGTGGTAATCCCACGCGCCGCCCGGAGTCTCGGGGTTGAACGGCCACTGCTGGTTCACGAACGTGCCCGTGTAGCTGATGACGCGGCGATACCACTCGTTGTGAAACCACGCCATCGTGAACGCGGCCGCGGCGCCCGAGCTCACGCCCATGACCGCGCGGCCGTCGGGATCGTCGGTGAAACGCACGCCGTAGTGCGATTCCACTGAAGGCAACACCTCGGCTTGGATAAACTCCGCGAACTTCCCGGAGAGCGTGTCGTATTCGAGTCCGCGCTCGCTGCCCTGCGCGTCGCCGCCGCCGTTGGCGATCATCACCGCGATCATCGGCGGCACGCGGCGCTGCGCTATCATGTTGTCGAGGATGCGCGGGATCATGAGGTCGGGTTTGCCAACTTCCTTCGGTCCGTCGTGCACGACGAGCAGCGGCGCCGCCGTTCCGGTCACATAACCCGCCGGGATGTAGACGGTGATCGTGCGCGTGTAGGACTGCGGCCATGAATCGACGACGAGCGTGCGCAGGTTTTCCGGATCGACCGTGCCGGGCTTGTCGCGAGCAATGCCCGGGTAGAACTTGCTGTCCTCCGACTTCATCACGAACTGCTCCACTCTCCCCTGCGGCACGCCCTCGACCGGCGTGAGTTCGGGCGCCGCCACGTAGTCCGGTCCGATCAGCCAGTCGCCATTGGCATCGGCCGGCGGGTTGGCTCCGGGCGCGGCGCGCAGCTCAGTGTCGCCCGGTTTCGCGCCGGCGACGTTCCACTTCGGCGCGCCGGGTCCATCCGCAGGACGCACCGGCGGCTGGAGGCTCTGCGCGAGCGAGCAGGAAACTCCGACGGTGAGGACGACAATCGTGGCGAGCAGTGGGGTGTTCATCACAAGAATGCTAATACCCGCGGGAAGTCCGCGGCAACACACGTGACGGATTGCGCACTGGGAACCCAATTGCATGCTCACGCCATGCTTCGTGCCTTGCCCGTTTTGCTCGCCGTGATCGCGCTGCTCACTGGATGCGAGCGCTTGGTCTCCGACTCCGCCACGCGGCTCGCCTACCAGATCCGCGATGAAGCGCGTGCACTGCGCGGTTCTGGCGCTACGACAGTCACGTTCATGCACACACCGGCGACATGGCCCGACGGGCTTGATGGCGACTACCGGATCGAGATCCGCAGCACGCCGCTTGATGCGCCGTACCGTCGCTCGATCCTCACGGCCAATTCGCTCGACGGCCCCACGCGAAGCGGCACCACCTATCATCTCAACTTCGTCGAAGTGCCCGCGGATCTCGTCGTCCGCCATCGCAAGGACGAGCCGACACTCGTGACACTCGAGCTTCACGACGGAAAAGTGCTCGTGACAGAGCTGCGCTAAACACATGCGTTTCTTCATCTCCGGATCTCCGATTCCACGCCTCCCGGTCTGCTTGGTCCTTCTCGGCTTGGTCGCGTGCGGAGCCGTCGCACAGACGCCGCCCGTGGTGCGCGTCACGGGCGTCACGCCCGATCCGGGCAGCATGCTTGCGCGCGGCCAGAACATCTACGTGCGCGTCGCCTACGAATCAGATCAACCGCTGAGATTTCAGGCGGCTGGCTATTTCGAGGAATCAAGGCACGACAAGCTCGCGATGAATCCGTCGGCCGTGCACCCCGCCGGTTCGGGCGAAGCGCTTGTTTGGGTCTTCGCGCATGACGACACGCGGATCGACGAGATTCACGTGCGCGTGTTCGACGCGAGTTGGAAGGAGCTCTTCGCCGTGCCGGCGTCCGCGCCGGTCGAGTGGCGCGCGGGCGCAACCGAGGCGTCAACCGCGCCGTGGGCCGCGGAACTTGCGGCGGCTCAGCAACGCGCCGTGAGCGAGGCGATGAAGGCAGAGCCCGAGCCGTCGACGGCTCTCGGGAAGTTGTGGTCGGTGATCGTCACCCTGCTCGTGCCGCTGGCGTTCTTGAGCCTGCCGGCCTACCCGCTGTTTCAAGTCTATGCGCTCTGGAAACTGCGCGGCATGACGCGGCTGCTCTCGGCCCTGCCGCTGGTCTTCATGCTGCCCATCTACGCCTACTCGTTCTTCGCGCTCTCGAAGGGGTCGAACCTCTGGCCGCTGTTCGCGATCTTCGCGAGCCCGGTCGCGCTGATCATCGTGATCGTCGTGATGGTCATCGCGCGGCGTAGGGCGGCAGAGGAGGAGTTGGGGTCTAGGGTCTAGCGTCTCGGATCTCGGGTCTCGGCCCGGAGAGACACGAATTGGCACGAAGTGATCTGTGGTCTCTTGGTCCTTTTGTATCTTGGTCTTTTGGTCCCTTAGTCCCGTGGTCCCGTGGTCCGTGGTCCGTGGTCTCTCTCACTCCCTCACTTCTTCTTCCTGCGTTTCTTCCTGCGCGGCGCGAGCAGGGCCTTGAGCCGCGCGGTTGTCTGATCGCGGTTGAGACGCGACGCGGCGACGTCGAGCGTGAGGACTTCCCAGTCCGGTCCGTCAGGCGTCGTCTCAATGTTGTTGAGCCGGAGAAAGAGCACGCACGCGCCGAGTGCCGCACGTTTGTTTCCATCGATGAACGGGTGGTTGCGGCAGATGTAGAAAAGATACGCCGCGGCGACCTCCTCCATGCTGGCGTAGACCGAGACACCTCCGAACGTCGCCTGTGGCGCTGCGACTGCGGACTCGAGAAGTGCCTCGTCACGCAGGCCATCGGAACCGCCAAAGCTTGCGATCGCCTCAGCATGAACCTCCCGAACAAGCGCAACGGTCAGAAAGAAGCAATTGTCAGGCGTGGCGCTCATGCGAGGCGCCTCATCGTCCGGGTGTAGTCCTTCATGACTTTCTTGATCGCTCTCGACGCCTCCTCTGCCGAAACCTCCGGCCGCAGCGGCGTCAGATAGATCGCACCGCTTTCGTGCACCGTGAGGTTCACCTGGTCGCCGACCTTGAGGCGCGCGAGGTCCATGATGGCGGCGTCGAGCATGATTCCCTGCGAGTTTCCAACCTTGGTGATGGTCTTGATCATGGCCGTAATACTATGTTTGACGTCACGGGCGTCAAGGCGCCGCATTTCGCATGGGACACCACGCCAGCATCCTGCCTGCATGTTCACTGAGCTGGGCACTTCGCTGACCAGCAGAGTGCGCCACTCCCGGCCGCGAAACGGCTGGAGTAATCCGTCCGGCGCGGTTTGATGGGCGGCCCATCCGATGAAGGTCCGCACTGTCATTGCGCATGCCGTGTTTGCGCTCCTCGCCGCTTCACTCCCGGCCGCGCCGGAGAACCTCGGGCTGCTCAAAGAGCGCGTGCGCGCCTACCTGGATTCGGAAGCGTATTTCGCAGAGATCGAGCCGGTCGCGCTCGAGGCGGTCGCGTTTATCGCGGATCGCGCCGCAGCGCGCGCGGAGGGCGAGCGGCTCGCCGTGGTGCTCGACATCGATGAGACGGCGCTGAGCAACTACCCTCACATCCGCGAAATGGACTTTGCCTACAAGGATGACCTCTGGGACGCGTGGGTGCTCGAAGCGCGCTGTCCGCCAGTCGCGCCGGTGCTTGAAATTCACAGGACCGCGCGCGCAAACAGCGTGGCGGTGTTCTTCCTGTCGGGCCGCAAGGAACTCACGCGCAAGGCGACCGCGCGAAACCTCCTCGGGACGGGGTTCTCCGGTTTCGAGGCGCTGATCCTGAAGGAGGACGATTCCACCGAACCGACCAGCGTGTTCAAGGCGCGCGAACGTGCACGCCTCGCGGCCGAAGGATGGACGATCATCGCGTGCGTGGGCGACCAGGAGAGCGACCTCGCCGGCGAGCACACGGGTCGCACGTTCAAGATTCCAAACCCCGCCTACTTCATTCCATGAGCCGTATCCATGCGGTCGGACATAGCTGCCGACGTAAGGAGGCAGACAAACCGGTGAAAGCCCGAAGCACGCCTCGTTACCTCCCAAGAAACATCTCCGGTTGTAGCCCGCCGCGTGAGCGGCGGGATCCGGATCCCTGCGCTCACGCGCAGGGCCACGACGGAGTGTCCTCCGGTTCCAACCGAGCCGCAAGCGCGGTTGTCCCGCTCGGCAGCTACGGCTGAGCGAAACACGACTCGCGACGGCGAACGTGAGCTCTTCATTCGCATTCACATTCCTATGCGCGCACAACAACCCACCATTCTGAAAACCGGCGGCCGCCGCGGCTGGTTCACGCTCGGGATGCTCGTGCTGGCCTTCGCGCTCTACCTGGCCGGCTTGTTCAGGCCCTTCACCGAGGTCACGAAGATGTGGATCTTCGAAAGTGAGGTCTCGGTCATCAGCGGCCTGGTTTCGCTGTTGGAGGCGAACGAGTATTTCCTCTTCATGATCCTCGGCGTGTTCACCGTGGCGTTTCCCGCGGTGAAGATGCTCGCGCTGCTCGCCATCTGGCTCGTGCCCGCGCTCACGCGCGACTCCGCGCAGGGAATGTTCCGCTTCGTGTCGCACCTGGGCAAGTGGTCGATGCTCGACGTCTTCGTCGTCGCGATCCTCGTCATCCTCATGCGCTCGGGCGGCATCGCACAGATCGAGATTCGCGACGGCGTCGTGCTGTTCACGTGCTCTGTGTTGCTCACGCAGATCGCCGCCGTCCAGACCGGCCGGATCGTGCAGGGACTGAAGACGGACTGAGGAAGCGGGAGATGGAGCTTGCTGAGGCTTCCAGCCGCACAACGCTGTTTGTAACGTAATACGTTACAAGCACCGCGCCGCGCCCCAAAGCCAGTTTGTAACGTATTATGTTACAAACCGGCTTTGGGGTTTATGGAATGGCGCCTGCTTGCTCACGCGATCGTGCGGGCGGACAGATTTGTAGGTGGCGCGCTTGCCGCGCCACGTTGCGCGTCGAGCGCGCAACCTACATAGAACCGCTCACACCCTTCACCCAATCGTGCGGAGCCCGCGGATCGCATCCTCGAAGCGGTCGAACACCGGCAGGCCCTGCTCGACGAACGCGCTCCGGAACTCCGCGAAAACCTCGCCTGCGTCGATTACGATTCCGATCGGCTTGCCGCATGTCTTCGCCACCGACGCAAAGGCCGCCGCGGACAAGCGCGCCTCGCCGCCGGTGTTGAGCCGCGGGGTGAACGGCACCAGCCCCACGACGAGTGTCTCCGCGGCGCCGCGTGCGAGTATCTCCGCGGCGCGCAGGCAGGCGGACTCGCGCGCCATCGGCGTGAGGTCGAGCGGGAGCTGCGGATTCACGATGCCGCCGAGGCCCTCGGCCATGATCATGCGCTCGAGCTCTGACGTCGTGGCGTGCGTGAGCGTCGCTGTTCTAAATCCGGTCGCCTTCCCGTCCTTGGTGGCGAGCGCGTCAGTTCCCGTCACGCACTCGAACCCCGCGTTGGAGATCATTGCGACGGGACCGGGCCGGATTTTCGGAAACGCCGCGAGCCACTGGATCGCCGCGTCGAAGTCGGCCACCGTTTCTGAGAACCGGACGCCCGCGCGTGTCAGGAGTGCGCGCTCGAACATCAGTTGATCCGCGTTGCCGGTGAGCAGCGCGCCGGTGTGGCTCGCCGCCGCCATCCGGCCCGCCGTTGTCCGGCCGGCGCGGTGGATCACGATCCTGACGCCGCGGGCGGCGAGCTTCCTCGCCGCGCACACTGTTGCAGCCAGTTGCCCCGGTTGAAATCCCTCCACATACGCCGCGACCGAGCGGCAGTCCGCCACGGGAACAAGCGCGTCGAGAACGTCGGGTAGAGAGACGTCCATCTGGTTTCCGAGCGCGGCTCCGATCAGCAAGCCCCGCCCGTGGTGTCGCGATCGCCGGCAGAGCAGGAATGCCCCGCTCTGGCTCAGAAGCGCGAGTGATCCGCCTGCGTCGCGCGCCTCGGGGAGTTTCTCTCGCGGGATGAAAGTCGTATCGAGCCCGCGGCCCGGCACCCAGTGACCCATGGAATTGGGTCCGACGATCGCGGGCGTCCACCGACCTTGCCGCCTCGCGTCGGAAAGGAGTGCGGACAGCCGCGCGCCGAACCCGAGGCGGTCGGCGCCGTCACCGATTCCACCAGCAACCATACCCACGACTCGCGCGCCGCCGCCCTGTGCGATCAGTTTCTCAACGACCTCTACCGCGGCGGGCGCCGGAATCGCGAGCAGGAGCAAGTCCACGGGATCCGTCGTCAGCGCGGATACACCGCGGATGCAGGGAAACCCGAGGAGATTCTTCGCGCCAGGTTTCAGGATCACTATGTGCCCCCTCAGCGAGGGACACCGCATGATGTTGTCGAGGATGGTGCGGCCGACGCCCCCGGGCGTCGCGGACACGCCCGCGATCGCCACGCTTCGCGTCGAGAGCAAACACTCGATGAAACCAGCGGGCGGCGCGACACGCGAAGGTGCGCGTGCGCCACGGAGGCCCACGGCATCGAGTGGCCGCGCGTCGCCATCCGCGTCGAAAGCGACCGGGTTCATCTCGAGCAGGTTGAGCCCGTCGGCTTCCGCGATCCCCGCGAGTTTCCAAATCGAGTCGATCATCGCCTTCAACTTCTCGCGCGAGGTGACCGCCGTGAATCCGCGTCCGGTGCCCAGCAGCACGCGGCCGAGGAAATGCTCCTCCAATTCGGAAAACGCCACCACGGGGCTCACCGCATCCACCGGCCACAACAGCGGCGCGACGTGCGCGCCCAGTGTGTCCGCACTCATGCCTCCAGCACCAAGCACCACGACCCAGCCCGCCTCGGTGCGCGACAAAGATACAAGCAACTCCGTCGGGAGCCATCCGACGCGGACGATGTCGATGTGCTCGCAAACCAGCGCGCCAAGCCACCGGTGCCCCGCCTTCTGGATTCTCTCACGCATGGCGGCCGCCTCGCGAAGGATGTCGGCGCGATCGAACGCCATGAACTGCACCGCGCCGAGTTCGGACTTGTGCCATACATCCTCGCCGAGCCCTTTGAGCACGACCTGTTCGCCTTTCTTGAAGCGGCTCGCGTCGCCAGTTCGTGAATGCCGGGGCGGCGCCAATTCCGATCGTCCGATGAGCGCATACGCCTCGCTTTCGCACACGAAGCTCCCGCGGTCGGGCGGGACGCTTCCTTGCCGGGGAAGGGTCTCAACGACGCACGCGGACTCAGTCATAAGTGTCATCTTCCCGCTCCGGTTTCTTCGAGCACGGGAGCGACAGCGGCTCGTCCGGCCGAAAACGCCGCCTCGTTGATCGGGATCGCCGACGGCTTCGACCTCAGCAGGTGGCGAATCGTGTCGAGGAAAACTTCCGCCGGCAGGATTCCGGTCGCGGCCTGCAGTGCGCCGACGGCCACGGTGTTTTTCACCAACAGCTTGTTCAGCGACTTCGCGATCGCGGTGAACGGCACCGGGAAGATCCGGCGACCTTCCGGAAGATCGCGCGGATCGAGGATAACGGTGCTGTCGTATAGAATAGTGCCGCCTTCACGCACCGTGCCCGCGAATTTCGCGAGGCTCTGCGCGTTGAACGCCACCAGGATGTCGGGCTCGGCCGCCGCAGGGTTCAGCACCTCGCCGCGCACGATCTGCACATCGGCATACGAAGTGCCGCCGCGACTTTCCGGACCGTAGCTTGGAATTTGCGTGGCATCGTAACCTCCCGCGATTGCGGCACGCGCCACGAGGAGCGCGGCTGTCTGCGCGCCGTCACCGCCAGCGCCGGCGAACTTGATGCCCACGCCGAGCGCGGTCATCGCGTTCTGCGGCTGCATGCGCAAGCCGCCGTGTATCGCAGGTTCAGCGCCGCTGAGACCGAGCACTTCCTCGAGATTGAAGGAAGGTTTCCCGTATTCGAAATGCGTTTCGACGCTCACGTCCTTCTTCACGCCGAGCGGAAACACCGGCTCCATCACGGTCTTCACCCACTCCTCGGTCTCGGCCGGGGTCATGCGCAGGTGGAGCGGGCATTCCGCGAGAACCTCGATGAACGAGTAGCCGCGCCCGTCGATTTGGAGTTGCAGCGCCTTCTCGATCGCGCGGCGCGCGTTCTTGCGCTGCCTCGCATCGAAGAGCGCGACGCGCTCGACATAGATCGGGCCGTCGAGCCCTGCGATCAGTTCCGCCATGCGAAGCGGCTGGCCCATCGACGGCGTGCGCCCCTCAGGGCTGGTCGCCGTTCGCTGCCCCTGCAGGCTCGTCGGCGCCATCTGCCCGCCGGTCATTCCGTAGATCGCGTTGTTGATGAAGATGACCGTGATCGGCAGCCCCATCTGCGCAATCGAGATGGTCTCGCCGAGCCCGATCGATGCGAGGTCGCCGTCGCCTTGGTAGCTGACGACAATCGCTCCGGGATTCGCGAGCTTGTGGCCGAGCGCAACCGCGGGCGCGCGACCGTGCGCGGCCTGACTGTTGCCGACGTCGAAATAGTAATGCGCGAAGACCGAGCACCCGACCGGGCTGATCAGAATCGTGCGATCCTGAATCCCGAGGTTGCCGATTGCCTCGGCGAGGTCGCGATGCACGAGCCCGTGGCCGCAACCCGGGCAGTAATGCGTGCTCTGGCCCTTCAGGCCTTTGCCGTGCGCGTGACGCTCGAAATGGTCGTAGAATACACTCATGACAGGACCTCACTTTCCTCGACGAGTCGGTTCACGATTTCGGATTCGCGCGGGAGGATGCCTCCGAGCCGCCGGACCGAGGTGATCGGCGGCGGCGCGACGCAGGCGTGGCTGAGTGCAAGCCTCATCTCGTCCTCAAGCTGGCCGGGGCTCGCCTCGACAACGACGATCTCGCGCACGCCGCCGAGAACGCCGAGCAGCGCGTTGATTGGAAACGGCCACAGCGTGATCGGCCGGAAGAGACCGGCCGCGATGCCGCGGTTGCGCGCGTTCTCCACGGCACCCTTCGCCATCCGGGCGGGTGTGTTGCACGCGACGACGAGAATCTCCGCACCCTCGCAGTAGAAGCTCTCGGCCCGTTGTTCGTTTTCCGAGATGCGCGCGTATTTTCGGTTCAGATGCTCGTTGTGCGCCTCGAGGTCCGGTTCGGAGAGATAAATGGAGCAGATCAGATTGTGGCGGTGGCTCCGGTCGCCCCAAACCGCCCACTCGGGAAGCCCCGGCTTGCACATGGCGGCGGGCAGGCGCACCTGGCCGGTCATCTGCCCGAGGTAGCCGTCGCCGAGGACGACGACCGGGTTTCGGTAGCGGAAGCTCATCGCGAACGCTTCCATCGTCAGATCGAGCATCTCCTGCGGCGTGCTCGGCGCCAGGACGATGGCGTGTGTGTTGCCGTGGCCGAGGCCGCGACAGGCGAGTTTGATGTCGGCTTGCTCGGGCGCGATGTTTCCGAGCCCGGGTCCGCCTCGCATCAGGTTCACAAACACGCCCGGCGTCTCCGCGCCGATCATGTAGCTGATGCCCTCGAGCATCAGCGAAAATCCTGGCCCGCTCGTGAAAGTCATGCTCGGCACGCCCGCGCCGCCGGCACCATACATCATGTTCACCGCGGCGGTCTCGCTGGCCGCCTGCACAAACGCGCCGTTCAACTTCGGGAGGATGCGCGCCATCAACTCCGAGCCCTCAGTGCTCGGCGTGATCGGGTAGCCGAACACGTGCCGGCAGCCGGCGAGCAACGCGCCTATCGCGGAAGCGTAGGCGCCTTTCAGCACCATCGGCTCGCACTCCGGAAGGTCGATCCACTCATCGGGAATCTCTTTCGAGTCGAATCGCTCCACGATCTTTTCGCCGAACAATTTTGCCGGATCCTCGAGTTCGAACTCAGCGGCAGCACTGAACTCCTCGGCGGACCTGAGCCCGAACGGTTCGGGACACGCCTCGATGCACAAGGCGCAGCCGGTGCAGGAATCGAGGTGCAATTCCACCGGAACCAAGCCGGTCTCGGGATTGATTGTCGACCCCGGTGTGATGCAGCCCCGCGGGCACGCCGCGACGCAACGCAGGCAGCTCTTGCAATACGCGGGCTCGAGGAAGGGCTTGGGGCGGGCGCCGATTGCTGTGACCATGTTTTGGGCGTTGGGTTGGCTCCGGACAGGAGCCGGTTGGACGGCGGCGCTCGGGCCGCACTGGGGTTATGGAAAATTATACGCCTGCGCCCCCCGCCACGCCGTGCATGCCTTGTGCAAGAGTGCGCGTTGTTTGGCCCCGCTGCGAGGAGCGCATCCAATCGCAGGGCTTTTCTCCGCGCGTTTTTCGGCTACGGTGTCCGCTCCACACATGAGCCAGCCCGCTTTCGAATACCACGACCCGTTCCCGCTCGGTCCCGACACGACCGCGTATCGCAAGCTCGAGACCGATCCCGGCCTCGTGACCGTGGAAACGTGGGGCGAACACGAAATGCTCTGCGTGAAGCCCGAGGCGCTCGAGATGCTCGCGAACCAGGCGATGAAGGACTGCTCCTTCATGCTCCGTCCCGATCACCTCGCGCAAGTCGCCGCGATCCTCGACGACCCCGAGGCCTCGGCCAACGACCGCGGCGTCGCGCTCACGATGCTGCGCAACGCCGAGGTCGCGTCGAAGGGAATCCTGCCGTTTTGCCAGGACACAGGCACCGCGACCGTCGTTGCGAAAAAAGGCCAGCGAGTGTGGACCGGCGTCGACGACGCCGAGTGGATTTCCAAGGGCATCTGGCGCACCTACACCGAGGAAAATCTCCGCTACTCGCAGACTGTGCCGCTCACGATGTTCGACGAGAAGAACAGCGGCAACAATCTGCCCGCACAGATCGACCTCTACGCCGGGAAGGGTGATCACTACGATTTCCTCTTCGTCGCGAAGGGCGGCGGCTCGGCGAACAAAAGTTTTCTCTACCAGGAAACGAAGGCGCTGCTGAATCCCGCGAGTCTCGCGAAATTCGTTTCCGAGAAAATCCTCACACTCGGCACCGCCGCGTGCCCGCCCTACCACCTCGCGATCGTGATCGGCGGCACATCGGCCGAGGCGTGCATGAAGACCGTGAAGCTCGCGAGTGCGCGCCAGCTCGACGCGCTTCCGACCTCAGGCAGCGCCGGCGGTCGCGCGTTTCGGGACATCGAGTGGGAAGCGAAGATTCTGAAGCTCGCGCAGGAGTGCGGCATCGGCGCTCAGTTCGGCGGGAAATATTTTGCGCTCGATGTGCGCGTGATCCGGCTGCCGCGCCACGGCGCGTCGTGCCCCGTCGGCCTCGGTGTCTCGTGCTCAGCCGACCGCAACATCAAGGCGAAGATCACGCGCGACGGGATCTTCGTCGAGCAGCTCGAGACGAATCCGGGCAGGTTCATCCCTGAGAAATTCCGCGGCGTGGTGAAGACGCGCGGCGTGCGCATCGACCTCGACCGGCCTATGCCGGAGATCATCGCCGAACTCAGCAAGTATCCTGTGACGACCGAGGTCGCGCTTACGGGCACGATTGTCGTCGCGCGCGACAGCGCGCACGCGAAGTTCAAAGAGCGGCTCGATCGCGGCGAGGGCCTGCCCGACTACCTGAAGAAGCATCCCGTCTATTACGCGGGTCCCGCGAAGACGCCGATGGGCTATGCGTCGGGCTCCTTCGGGCCGACGACCGCAGGCCGGATGGATTCATACGTCGACCTTCTCCAGTCACACGGCGGCTCGTTGATCATGCTCGCAAAGGGCAACCGCTCGCAGCAGGTCACCGATGCGTGCAAGAAGCACCGTGGATTCTACCTTGGCTCGATCGGCGGACCCGCGGCACTGCTCGCACAGGATCACATCAAGAAGATGGACCTCATCGAGTATCCCGAACTCGGCATGGAGGCCGTCTACAAGATCGAGGTGCAGGATTTCCCGGCGTTCATCCTCGTCGACGACAAGGGCAACGACTTCTTCAAGCAGATCAATAGCTGCCCGAAGTGCGCGTAGGCGCGGAGGTTCGACACGAATTGCACGAATTTGCGCGAACAAGTCCCCGCGTTACAATTTCGTTCGCCTCGAAACAATCTGCGTTCACGGCGGTCGAACGCATCGACATGAAAAAAACACTCCTAGCATTGCTTGTTACCTCACTCGTCACTGTTTCCGCGTTCGCCGGCAAATATGCCGACATTTCGCATGAGGATCTGAAGGTCGCCGTCGCTGAGAAGTCGGCAACGATCATCGACGTGAACGGCTCGGATTCCTACAAGGCCGGTCACATTCCAGGCGCGATCGATTTCGCGCAGCACAAGAAGGACCTCGCGAGCGTGCTGCCCGCCGACAAAGGCGCGCTCGTCGTCGCGTATTGCGGCAGCCCGTCCTGTGGCGCCTATGCCAAGGCCGCCGAAGCCGCTGTGAAACTCGGCTACACAAACGTCCGACACTACGCGGGCGGCCTCGCCGGATGGAAGGGTGCCGGGGAGTCGATGGAGAAGCTCTGACCCGCACGAGAGTCTATCGAATTCAAAGCCCGGGCTTTACCGCCCGGGTCTTTTCTTTTCTAACGCGGACCTTCGCTACAGCCGCTCGATCGTATACTCGATCTCGCCCGATTGCGGCCCGGCCGCAGCGGGGTCGCACCGGAAGAAGACCTTGATCGTGTTTCCTGCCTTCTCGAATCCACCGGCACGTCCGCTCAACTCGAACAGGTCGGATGTGATCGTCGGATTTGCGGAGCCAAAAGAAAGTCTCCACGGAAAATTGGCAGCGACCTTGATCGTCACTTCCCGACTCTCGCCCGGCGCCAACTCGATCGACGCCGGACCGGTCATATGGGCGACCGCCTCCACTTTCGAGTGAACACGCACCTCGACAGCCGGCGCAGAAACGGCTGCGGCGCACCCGACCGCGATCGTCAGTGCGACCACGGCGGCAGCGGGCACCGGACGTGAACGGCGGAAGTGCATGCTTCCGAATCGGACCATAGGGGAACTTCTTTAACGGTCTTCTCACGCCGCTAAAACGCAACCCGTTCGCAATGATCTCGCAACGCGTTGATCTGGAGCCTCCAGCGCGCAAGTCCTGCATTCCAGAAACTTTTGCAGCAAATGCTCCGAGTGTGGGTCGGGCTTTATGCCCGACAGATCGGCCGATCGCCCGGAGTCGGGCGTAAAGCCCGACCCACACTCGGAACGGACGCCCGCCTATTTCCTGCCGCCCGGGCTGCCGCTACCGGGGAGCAGCGTCCGTCGCATGCGACGCGTCTGCTCGCGGGCTTCGAGCCGGACCGTCGCCGGCTCTGTGTTTCGGACCGTGACCTCGGCGGAGAGTTGCTTTCCAACCTCGTCCGGCAATTCGCTCACGAAACTCAACCGGTATGTGCCGGGCGGCAGCCGCATGGTGAACGCGCCCCTGAACACGAGTGTCTCGTGCGTCGCTCCATCCGCGCCCTCCGCGACAAGCACACCCGCCGGCGCGGCTCTTACGGTTCCCGCGGAATCGACAATCATGACCTCGCCGCGAAGTGTCCCGAGTTCCACCAGTCCGATGTCGAGCGAGTCGGCCTTTCCGGCGACGATCTCCACGCGTGTCGGCACACCGGGCTTTCGCATCCAACCGCCGGGCGTCTGGATCTCGATATCGCGCGCGCCCGGCTCCATCGCGGGAAGTTGATAGCGGCCTGTCGCATCGCTCATCGCGCGATAGCGTCCGCTGCTCACGAGCACCGAGGAAATTCCCGTGTCCGTCGCCGCATCCGTCACGCGGCCGGCGATCGTGCCGCGGGTCGGCCTCCACGGCATCTGGATCGAAAACGGCGCGCGAACGACCAGCCATGCCGACTCGTCGCCGCTATGCGTATCGCGCGCCCACTCTATTGCGCCTGTCCACCTGCTGCGACCGATTGGGAAACTCAACAGGGCTCCTATGCGCGTGCGCGGCTCGAAGTCCGCGTAGTCGTAGCCTTCCATCCGGAGACTGGCTTTCCAGCCCTTCGCCGGCGTGATCGACGCCGTGATCTGCCCGTGAAGTCCCTCGCGCCGAAAGCCCTGCGGCTCACCAGAGATCGCTGTCGTCCATCGCACGTTGCCCTCGATCTGGCTCCACTCTGTCGGGCTCCAATACACCGAGCCGTTCAACTCGGCGAACTTCGCGGAGCCGCCGTCGCCCTCCTCGCGCCCGACGGTCGCGCCAAGCCGCCACCACGGATTGTCCGGCCGGCTCGTCCATTCGAACTCGAAGGCATGTTCGACAAATTCGCGAAGCACATCGAGCTCGCCCGCCCGCTCCTGCCGCTTGAAGACGCCTCTCAATGTGCCCGCGGCAAACTCGCGCCGCGCGCCGGCGCTGTAGACCTCCTGCCTCGTCGCAATCTGGTTGATGAGCTCGATGATCTCGGGAGGGTCGTCGGGGCCGCCGGTGTTCTCGCGCTCCTGAAGGAGTGTGCGCAGCTTGCCCGTTTGCGCCGAGCGATCCGCGTTGGCGAGCAGCGTCCAACCCGCACCGGCCTTCCACTCTGAGAGCACCGACTGGCGCTGGCTGCTCTGATCCTGGAGGAAGAACCCCTCTTCCGCGTGCTCGAATCGCGCGTCGACCAGTGTGCGCCCGTCATCGTATGCGAACGACTGCGCGAGCCCGATGCCCTCGCCCGCCTCCTTGGTGCCGGCGAATGCCACCTCCGTGTGGCCCTTGATTCCCCACCACGCCCAATTGACTCCTGCATACGCGCCGGCGCGCTCCTCCTCTGCGAAGGCGATGTCGCGACTGCGCTGCAAAATCGCGCCCGCTTCCCACGATTCGTCCGGGCCGCTCACTTTCACACCCGCCGCCTCGCGCACTGATCCGATAAAACGATCGCGGAGCGCAAATGCGTCCACCGACCATGCGGATTTTCGCACGCCGACCGCTGCGCCGCGGCCGTAGACGCCCGGTGCTAAAAATCCGAGCGATGCGGCACGCGCCTCGCCGACCGTCGCGTGCCAGCCAGGCGCCTCGAGGGACACATGCCACGTGTCGCGACCCGCCAGTTCGAGCTGCGAGCCGAGCACACTCGAATCTCCGTCGAGCGCGCGTGCATCGATCGTCACCCGGGGCGAAATCTCGCCCGAAATCCGGAGCTGCGAGGCGAACTCGGTGCGCCCGGCCTCATCGTGGATGCCGAAGTCGAAGTTCCCGTTGAGCACGGCGAACAACGGTTCGGGCTTCTGATTCTCCGGAACGAACAGCGCCCGCACGATCACCGGATCGGTCCGCGCGAATCCCGCCGCGCGACCCTCGACCTGCACCGCGACGGTGTGCTCGGTTGTCACGCGCGAGCGCGCCGGAGCCCGCAACACCACTAGCACTTCTCTCTCCGCGCCCGGCGCGAGTTCAAACGAATCGCCGCGAATCACCACCTCGGGACCGGCGTCGCCCGTCTGAGCAAACACACGAAAATCGAGCGGCGTGTTGCCGCGGTTCCTCACCACGAGCGTGGCGGATATCTCCGCACCGGAAAACGCCACGAGCAATTCGTTCGGTGCGCCGAGTACACGAAAGTCCGGCAATCCCTGCACCGGCAGTTGCGCCTCGAACGGTTTCCCGCCCAAAGATCCGCGTAGTGTCAGCGTCCCGGCCCGCGCCTCGGGCAGAACGAGAAGGTGAAACACGCGCGTCGCCAGCGCGCCCGCCCCCTCTTGCACGATCGTCGGTGGAGGCAGCACGAATCGCGCGCCCGGCGGGACTTCGAAAACCAGCGAGCTCGTCCGCGCCAGGCCGTCGGTATCGACAAGCAATCGCACCGGATGCACGCCGCGTCCCGAGGCTTCCTTGGTCGTGAATTCAATTCGCGGAGTGGAGCCGTGCGCGGATCCGCCGCAGGCGACCGCGAGCGCGAACACAATCCTGCATGCCGTTCTGCGGCTGGGGGAATGTCGCGGCGCCGCGTCGCGCTTCAAAACTCAAACTCCTGCTCGCCTGCAACCAGCTCGTCCGCACCGTAGTCGAGCGCGACAAGCACGTTGCAGCGACCCATGCCCGCGGCCGCCTCCGGCACCGGAATCTCCATCCGCACGACGGAGTCCGGGAGCACGCGAAAGGTCTGCATCGGCCAGCGCTGCGCTGCGCCGCCATCGAGCGGCGTCGCCAGCACATAGCCCTCGGTCACGAGCCGGAGATAGCGCGACGGGTTCTTCACCGAGACGACGAGATTCTTTCCGGCATTTTCAAGTCCGGTGATCTCGACGTCGGCTGGCAATGGTCTCGGCTCTGGCTCCGCATCCGCGAACGCGAAAACCCCGACGCGCTCGACGACCCGCACCTGCACCTGCCGGTCGCCGCCCGGGGGCACCATGTCCGCCAGACGCGATGTCTGAACAAAGACGACCGCCCAGTAAGTCCCCGCCTCGAAGGGGCCGTCGCCCGGATCGAGAAGCACCTGCACCTCGCGCGACTCACCCGCCTTCAATTCGAAGCTTGTTGGAAAAACCGTGAGCCGGGAAGCGAGCGCACGACTGTGCTCCTGCGCACTGAAGTTTGGCCGGCCGTCGGCGATCTTGAAGTCCTCAATCGAGAGCGAGACGGTCGAAAGCTCCGTGCCGCTGTTCGTGACCGTCACTGTCGATGCCGCACCGTGGCCGGGCACGAGCTTGAACAGGAGCTCCCCGCGATCGACTCCAACGAAGGCCTCCAGCACCGGCGCCGCGAGGAACAGGAGGAGAATCGAAAAGTTGAGTAGCGCGGGTCTCTTGCAAACCGTGAGCCGGTCGAACCGGCGACCCGCGTCGGCAGGTCGGAGACCTGCCCTACGGTGACTTCCGCGACATAGCGTCCATAGCTTGAAGAGCGCCGGGAAAAGTCCCGTTCCCGCGGTGCGAGAGAATGAGATTACGGGCCAACCAATGACGGATTTTCCCCAAGTGGCCGAATGTTCGCCGGATTCAAAACTCATAGCGTCACGAGCGTGAAGACCAGCGTCACCGCGTATTGGCCCGGCGAGTCGTCCAGTGTCGTGTCGAACCTCAGATCGAAGTCTCGATCGATGTTGTTTCCGTTCGGACCCGACGCGATGACGACATTGCTGGTCGAAATCGGCAGGAACGACCCGGCGCCGTTCTCGCGAATCAGCAACTGCGAGACCGGTTTCGAAGTGGTTGGCGCGCCCGGAACCGGCGTGTGCGCGAATGTCGTGCTCCCGGAGCGAACCGTGAAGTTCCAATTCCTGTTGCTCCTCAGCCTTGTGCTGATCGCCGAGGGCGATGTCACCGAGGCCGCGCCTGTCGCCAGGTTGAACGCCGACACGGGCACCGTGAGATTCACCACCGGCGTGATCGACCGGATATCCACGGCCTGCGCCCGCGCGACAACCGACGCCACCATGGCAACGATCATCGTGAGGAGCAGACGCATGTTTCTCGTGGGCTATAGACGGCCTTGGGCCGTTCTACCAGAAAAGATAACAACCCCGACAGTGTCGGGGTTGTAGTATGGCTGGATTAAATTCGGTGCTCCGCGGCTCAGCTCGAGGTGAGCGTGTAGACGAGGGTGAGTGAGTAGGACCCCGGGGAGTCCTGATCAAGGTAGCTCCACAGGCTGTAGTCGACGACGGGGCTGTTGCCCGCGACTCCGTAGCCGCCGCGTGAGCCGGTCGAGACGGTCTGGTCCGTTGTCGTGACCGCCTGGTAGGCGCCGTCGGTGCTCAGCTTGAAACCGAGATCGCCCGCGGGCTTCGTGGCTGTGTCGCCGCCGAAGGTCGGCGTGTAACTGAAGTTGGCCGCGCCGGCCTTCACCGAAAGCGTCCAGTTCCGGTTGGTCGCGATCTGGAACGATGAACCCGCGGCGGCCGTCTTGATGGCCTCGCCGGAGTTCATGTTAAAGTCGCCCGCGACGAAGGTCATCGTGACCGTGTTCGTGTTGACGGAGAGATTCGCGATCGTCGGCACGTTTGCGTTGACGGTCACGTTTTCAGGATTCGCAGCGAAGCCGGAAACTGCGGCGAAGATCGCCAGGAGTGAAGCGGCACGCGGGAGGAGGTCTCGGATGTATTTCATGACTGGGTTTTATATGCGGGGTGCCCAGCGTGCGCGCGTGTCGGACACTTTCAAGAAACTTGAGGTAAACGAGTTATGAAAACGAATACGCGTTCCTCCTCTGAAAAAGCTGTCAAATCCCCTCTGAAAAACATGCAGAATGTTTTTCGCAAACGTCGTCGTGAAGACCTCACGCTGAATTGTCAGAAGCGTGAGCAGAACTCGCGATGCGCTCGATGAGCGAGGGCTGGTTGCGATCGCGGCAACCGCTTCCAAGCGCGTTGTGCGCTACGGATGTTCGATCGACGTCCGCTCGATCTGCTGTGGCTCGACCGTTCCGCTCGAACTCGGTGCCGGCTCCGCCGCGAGCGCGCGGGAGTTCATCGCGTCGCCGACCCGCGCATCCGCGCGATTCATTATCATCGCCAACGCCGTGAAAGCTGGCGGCAGGATCAAGCATGCGGGGCATCCGTCCATGTTTCCGTATCGCTCCACTCAATGGTGAGCCGAGAGATTCCCGCCACTCGCGGCGGAATGCACAAGTATTTCACCGACTTTCGGCGCGACGGTCCCTCGTCACAAAAAGAAAGCGGGCGGGAGCTTTCGCTCCCGCCCGCGGAGATTGTGGCCCGCAGGGTGCGGACCGGTTGACGCGATTACGGCCTCGCGACTGTCACGGTCGAGGACGTCCAGACTTCCCAGTGCGCCGGATTGGAGCGATCGCCGAGGGCTTTCAGGACTTTGAGCTTCAGGAGGTAGTCGCCATTCGGGACCATCTTTACGAAGTCATTTCCCTTGCCGTTGTTAAACTGGCGGGTGCCGTCCCACGCGAAGGCGAAGAACGTAGTCGGTGTGCCGGTTGTCGACAAGCCGTTGCGCGGGAGGTATTCCTCCTTGAACGCATAGTTGAACACCGAGTGAATCGGCTCGCCGGTGGCCGCGTCGAAGATCTCGAGCCGGAGTTCACGCGACGGGTGTCCGAGGCGCGCCAGGACAAAGGGAATGTCATTGCCCTCCATCGTGTAGGTGGCGCCCGTCGCAGTGCGATTGAGATACGACGTGCCGGCCGCGTTCAACTGCGCAAGCCAAGGGAAACCGGCCGTGGCCGGCACAAGAACCTGAATCGCCTGGTAGTCGCCCTTGGTGCCGGCGTATGGCACGCGGAGCGCCTCGCCGCCACCGGCCGGCGTCGCGACGACATAGCCGCCGAAGTAGCCGTTGGCCGGAAGTCCTGCGTTGGCATCGACGGTGACATCCACAGTCGCCGAGCCAGAGCCCGGGACCGTCACGCTCGACGAACTGAACACCACGGTGGAAGGTGCATCGAAAACGTCGAAGCCCGGATTGTTGGACGAACTCGTCGCGAGTGCCGGCGTGTGAGCCAGGTTGTAGGTGACTTCATCTGCCGCGGAGTTCCAGAACGTCAGAGTCTTGGTAACCGGGCCTGCCTCGGTCTCGCCAAGCGAGAGCTTGCCCGGGGTGATAGTCGTCGTTGCCGCGATGGCGCGGTCGATCCGGGCCAGGCCGGCGCCTTGGCGATGCACGAAGTCCAGGAACCCGAGGCCAGCAGCGGCGGACCAGTTCTTGGGCTCTGCGCTGTTCTGCAGCACGTCGCGCACGGCTGCTGCCGAGATGCCGGGCTTGGCCTGACGGAGGAGGGCTGCCATGCCCGCAATATGGGGCGAGGCCATCGAGGTGCCGCTGTTGTTGCCGTAGGTGCCCAGCTCGATGGGAATCGTCGACCAGATGTTTCCACCGGGTGCGCCGATGTCGGGCTTGACGGTCAGTTCGGCGTTCAAGCCGTAGGAGCTGAAGCTCGAGACAAGGCCTCCCGTCGAGACTGCGGAGACGACGGTTTGGTTGCCCCAAGTGAGCGTGGCACCGCCGGGCACAAGCCCGTCAATCGTGGCGCCCGAAGCGGCTGTGATCGAAACAACCGGGATGTTGATAGCGGTGAGGCCAGCGGCAGGCGGGGCGACCGTCGGGTTGATGGTGCCAGTGGTGTTGTTGTATAGGATCACGGCAGAGGCACCGGCCTGTTGAGCGTTAAAGGCCTTGTGCCAGAATCCGCAGGTCCCGCGACGGATGAGGACCGCCTTGCCGGCCATGCTGCCAGGGGCGAGCCACGCGCCACCCGCGTAACCGGGTGCGCCACCGAAGGCAGCTTCCCACGGCGGGCAGCCATCGGCGGCTGAGGCGGGCGTGCCGGTTTTGTCCAGCGGGAGCGAACCACTCGACGGCGGGAGAGGTGCGGCGGTCGCGGTGCCGAAGCCGATAAGAAGGTTGCCCGGGTCGACTGTGAATGCCTTCTGCGAGAGATGGGTGTTGTCGAACGATGCGGTGCCGATGACGGCATTGCCGATGCCCGGCGCACTCGCGGAGAACTGCCCGCTCGTGCCGCTGTTGCCGATCGAGCAGACAACGACAACGCCGCGCGCAACCAGGCGGTCGCCCGCCGCCGCGGTCGGATACTGCGGCCAGGTCTGGAAGGCCGAACCAATGCTCATGTTGACGACGTTCATGCCGTCGAGATACGCGCGCTCCATGGCTGCGACCATGATATCCGCATCGGTGCTGCCGTTGCAGCCGAAGACGCGATAGGCGCCAAGCTTCGCATCCGGCGCTACTCCCTTTGAGACACCGTTTGAGGCTGCAATGCCGGCAACGTGGGTGCCGTGACCGCCGCAATCATCTGGATTCGGATCCGGAGAGGGAATCGGGTTGTAGGTCGCATTGTTCGGATTTGCATCATACGCGTCGCCGACGAAGTCCCAGCCAGCGACGATCTTTGCGTTTGGGAACGGAGTCGTGCCGGGCACGCCCGTGCCGCCGAAATCCGGATGGTCGATGTCCACACCCGTGTCGATGATACCGATCTTTATGCCTGCGCCGGTGAAGCCGGCGTCATGCGCCGTGTTGGCTCCGGTCATCGGCAGCGCATAGATGAGCTCAGGAACGCCGCCGGCGATCGGCTCGGGCAGGGTATAAGTGTCCACCGGCCACACGTTCGCCACCTCGCGGAGGCGCGCGATGCGGCTAAGGTTCGCCGGTGAAACGCGCACCGAGATGCCGTTCCAGAGGGTTTCGAATTCGAAACGCTTGGTGTATTCGGCACCTGCGGCCTTCGCGGCAGCGGCGAATTCATGGCGTGCCTTCTGCAGGTCTCCCTTCTTGCCGCCGTTGGCCAGCGGTGCGCCTGCGAACTCTACGAACCAAAGCGACGGGCTTTCGTTATCTGCTGTTGATACGGAAACGGCGTCCTCAGCGAACGCGGGCGCGGCAAGCGCGATCGCGAAGGCGAGGAGTGCCGGAAGGGTTTTCCTGCATCGATTCATGGATTTCATGTGTTTGCTTGGGTGTTTTGGCTCCTGTTGGAACCTTGTGTTGATCGGTCAGGCATCGCCATCGCGATCAACGAACGCGCAAAGCCCCTGGATAGAAACAGCCAGCGTTCTGCCACAGCTCTTCGGCTCAGGGGAGTTGAACATTCAGTGTGGTGAGACGCAGACGATACGTTTCAACGTATGCCACATCCAAGGCAAAAAACCTCCCGCATGGCAGGTTTACGGGAATCCCTGATGTTTACCGTAGGGGGTGTCTCGCGAGGGACGCCGTGCCCGGACGAGCCGGTGGCCTCCTCCCGCAGAACCGCGGCGTTGACCGGTCCGCGTTCGTTCCGGTATTGCTCGCCGCCTTATGCCCGCGAATGCCGCCCCGGAAAACCTGATGGAAACACTCGTGTCGCTGTGCAAGCGCCGCGGGATCATCTTCCCTTCGTCCGAAATCTACGGCGGTCTCAACGGATTCTTCGACTACGGCCCGCTAGGCTCCGAGATGAAGCGGAACATCCGCAACGCGTGGTGGCAGGACATGGTCCACCGCCGCGACGACATCGTCGGCATCGAGACCTCGATTATCATGCACCCGAAGGTCTGGGAAGCCTCCGGCCACGTGGCCGGGTTCACCGACCCGCTCGTCGACTGCAAGGTGAGCAAGCAGCGGTTCCGGGCGGACCAGCTGTTTTTCGCTCCCGTCGTCGTCCGGGACGACGACGGTCACGAAAAACAAATAGGCTGCGTTTCTGCGCTCGAGAGCGAGCGGACAGCCGAAGAGCTCCAAGAGAAGGCAGAGGAACTGAAGCGCAAGAACGCGATTCGCGGCGCGCTGATGCCGGTCGCCCCCCGCGACATGACGGAAGCCACTCCAGAGGAGATCCCTCTGATCCCGTCGCCTGCGACGGGTCAGGCCGGGAGCCTCATGGCTCCCCGGCCTTTCAACATGATGTTCGAGACCTACGTCGGCGCGCTGCGCGACGAATCGGCCAAGAGCTACCTCCGGCCCGAGACCGCGCAGGGCATGTTCGCCGATTTCCGCAACGTCGTCGACACGGGGCGCGTGAAGCTGCCCTTCGGCATTGCGCAGATCGGCAAGTCGTTCCGCAACGAGATCACGCCGCGCAACTACATCTTCCGCTCGCGCGAGTTTGAGCAGATGGAGATGGAATACTTCATCCATCCCGACGCGGACTGGCTCGCGTGTCACGAAGAGTGGCTCACGTGGTGTCAGGACTGGCTCAAGTCCATCGGCCTGCCCGAATCGCACCTGTCGCTCTTCGAGCACCCGAAGGCGAAGCTCGCGTTCTACTCGCGCCGCACGGTGGACATCATGTTCAAGTATCCCTTCGGGGTGCAGGAACTCTGGGGTATCGCCGCGCGCAGCGACTACGATTTGCAGCAGCACCAGAAATTCTCCGGCGTGCCGCAGACGTGGTTCGACGAGGCGTCGAAGACGAAGATCGTGCCGCACGTCATCGAGCCCGCGGTCGGCGTCGACCGCATCCTGCTAGCGATCCTGTGCGCCGCTTACCACGAGGACGAGATCGAGGGCGAGAAGCGCGTCGTGTTGAAACTCCACCCACGGATCGCGCCCTACAAGGTCGGTGTCTTTCCGCTCCTCAAGAACAAGCCCGAGCTCGTGAAGCGCGCGCAGGATCTCTACCGCGCGATCAAGCGAAAGCACAACGCGTTCTACGACGAGTCGGGCGCGATCGGCCGCCGCTACCGCCGCCAGGACGAGATCGGCACGCCTTGGTGCGTGACCGTCGACTTCGAGACGATTGAGAAAGACGGCACCTTCACGCTGCGCGACCGCGACACGCTCCAGCAGGTCCGCGTGAGCGAGGCCGAACTCCTCGCGATGCTGGATGAGAAAACGGCTTGAGGGGTCTCCGGGTAGGAGCTTGCTTGCAAGCGATGACAAGCCACCCCACCAACGGCCTGTGCTCCCAATCGCCCGCAAGCGGGCTCCTACAACTCCGGAGTTCAATCCCTGAAGCCATGATCCGCCGCTACACAATCATCATCGAGAGGGGCCCGAAGAGCTACGGCGCCTTCGTGCCCGACCTGCCCGGTTGCGTGGCCGTCGCAAGGACCCGGCCTGCGGTCATGCGATTGATTCGCGATGCGATCGAACTCCACGTCGAGGATCTGCGTGATCGCGGCAAGCGGGTGCCCCGAGCGCAGTCGGTGGCCGACCACGTGGAAGTCGCGGTTTGACGCGCATCCCGACAGCTAGGCGCGCACGAGATGACCGGATTCGCGCAGATGGTCGGGCGCCTCAACCGGGTGGCTTTGAAATCAACTAATTTCACTCACTTCCGCCATGCCCAAATCCCGCGATCCGGCCTCGCCTGAAGCGCTGGCGGCTCTGGCGGGCTACCTCGACTCGTTCGAAGCCCGCACGAAGTCGCGCGGCAGGGAATACTTCAAATCGGGTCGCGTGATCTCGATCAGCGCCGAAGGTCCGTGGGTGAGCGCGATAGTGCGCGGCACTTCGGATTACGGAGTCGATCTCAACTACGAGGGCGACGCCTGGTTCTCGGATTGCGACTGCCCGGTTTCGATCGACTGCAAACACGCCTACGCCGCCGCACAGGCATGGATGCGCCGGCACGACGATCCGCGCCACAAGTCCACCGCACGGCAACCGGTCCCTGCCGTCACAATCGGCGGAATGAACATCCGGCCGGGCGAGGAACCGCTCGTGTCCGCATTCATGAAGGCGACGGGCCGCGCACCGGACCGCGCGCAAGTCGCGTGGATGCGCAATCTCGAGACACTGCACGAGTCGCTGGTGGATTCCGGCCGCCACGCTTGGTTCGACTTCGAAGCACTGCGCAACCTCGCGCCCGCTGCACACCGCGCACCGCTCCGCCACAACTACAAGAATCCCTTCCCTGGCTGGTGGACGAAGCCGCCCGCGACGCCGATCGACCTGTGGCCCTTCGTCGCGCTCTACTTCACCGAGAACGGCATTTCGCTGCCCGACTTTGCCGCGCCTTTCGCACGGCTCGAGAAGGCACGCGCCGCGCGCGACGCCACGAGGCGCGACGCACAGTTGAAGGAATGGCGGGAGCGTTTTGCCGCGCTCGATCACGTCGCCGCAAACACGATCGCTCCCCAGCTCCGCCAGGCGATGCGTCTGCGCATCGGAACAAAGAAGTGGAACATTGAAATCTCACCCAAAGGCCCGGACGGCGCATACCGCACCATGCCGGTGGAAATGCTTCGCGACATGCTGAGCAATCCGGCGGAGAGCGTCCTCACCGTCGACGACGCCGGCAACGCGCTTCTCAACTTCCTTCGCGCCAACTACCGCCTCCGGAACCGCACCACCCTCACCGCGAAAGAACCCGAGGACCGCGCCCTGTTGGGCCAGATGCTCGTCCACCCGACCACCCGACCGCGGATCGTCAACTCCGACGGCCGCCCCTTCGTCGACGATCCGCGCCCGCTCACCTGGCAGATTGCCGATCATCCGACGGACCCCGAACTCGCAACGGTGCGGCTTGTTCTGCCCGACGGATCGCCGCCGCCTGGGTCGTTGATGTATGTGCCGGCAAGTCCTGCAATCTACGTCGCGGAAGACGGATCGTTGTTCAAGGGCCTCCCGCCACCGCGCGAGCCGTCCAAGGCAGCCGACGCAGACTTCGCATGCGAAGTGCCGCGCGCGGCGCTCGCGCTTCCCGAGGCCGGCCGGTTTGCCGCGCGCACGGGTGTGAAACTTCCGGGCGATACCGCCGGACGATTCCGCTCCGAGCCGCTTCGCGCGCGGATCCGTGCGACACTGGAGCCGCGTCATTCACAATATGGGCCAAGGGAGGAGGTGCTCCTCGTCGAGCTGCAAGGGATCGCGCCCGATGGCTCGCCACGTGTCCTCTTGCAGGAAACCGGATGGAACACCTCCGCCCGCGAAGTGGTGCGTCCGGCCGACGCCGCGTTTCTCCTGCACGACTACGCGTCGCTGCAACCTGCCGTCGATCACTTCGGGGCGTTACCCGGCCTGTGGTGGACTCCCAATGACTCCGGGCCGGATCGCTGCATCCGCGAAATCACGGCGCCCTCGTTTCCCGAGGAATTTGCCGCGTGGCTCGCCGCGATGCCGGATAGCGTCATCGTCGAACTCGGACCGGAACTGCGCGCGTTTGCCGAAGCGCCGACGCGCGCAAGGTTCTCGCTCGAGATCGAGGAGAGCGGAATCGACTGGTTCGACGTGCGCGTGTCGCTGCGCGTGGAGGACACCACGCTCACGCCAGCGGAGATCACGCTGCTGCGAAAAGCGCGCGGCCGTTTCATCCGGCTCGCGGGCCGCGGCTGGCGCCGGCTTGAGATCAGCGAGGATAAAGCAACCGGCGAACGCCTCGAGCGCCTCGGGCTCGAGCCCGCAACGCTCGCCGACGACACGAGTCGCGAGGCGCAAAAGTTTCACGCGCTCCAGCTCGCCGACGAAGCGCTGGGCGAGGCGATGCCCGCAAAGCTCGCACGCCAGATCCGCGAGCGCGCGGCCACAATCCGCTCCTTGCCCGCGCCGGCTGTGCCCGCGGGATTTCACGGCGAGCTGCGCCCGTATCAGGTGGAGGGGTTTCACTTTCTCGCGCACCTTTCCGCAAACCACTTCGGCGGCGTGCTCGCCGACGACATGGGCCTGGGCAAAACACTCGAGGCGCTGGTGTGGCTCCTCTGGCTCTCGGAGCGGGCCGCGAAGGAAGGCCGCGGGTTGCGCGCGCTCGTGGTGTGTCCGAAGTCGGTCGTCTTCAACTGGGAAACCGAGACGGCGCGTTTCGCTCCCTCGCTCGCGACGGGAAGAATCTCGCCGCGCGACGTGCGCCCCGTGCCGAAGGCGCCGCAGTTGATCGTCGTGAACTACGCGCAGCTCAGGCTCAACGCCGGAGTGCTCGCCGCGGAGAAGTGGGACGCCGTGATCCTTGACGAAGGTCAGAACATCAAGAACCCCACCAGCGCCACCGCTCGTGCCGCGCGCGCACTGATAGCTTCGCACCGGCTCGTGCTCACCGGCACGCCGGTCGAAAACCGGTTGCTCGATCTGTGGAGCCTGTTCGCGTTCGCCCAGCCCGGTTTGCTCGGCGGGCAGTCATCCTTCAACCGGTTGTATCGAGACCGCGAGAATCCCGCCGCGGCCCACGCGCGGCTTGCGAAACGTGTGCGCCACTTCCTGCTGCGCCGCACGAAGTCGCAGGTGGCCCGCGACCTGCCCGAGCGCACCGAGGAGGACATGATCGTGGAACTCGACGGCCAGCAGCGCGCGCTCTACGAGGCGGAACTTAAGCGCACGCGCGCGATGCTGTTGAAAGTCGAGAGCGCGCGCGACTTCGACGCGCAGCGTTTCAACATCCTCCAATCGCTGCTCCGCCTCCGCCAGATCTGCTGCGATCCGAGGCTGCTCGGCGCGGAGTTGCCCAAGGACAAACCATCGGGCCGCAAGAAGACCGCCGCGGCGGACCCTGCGGACAAACCATCTGCCTCCAGCGCCAAGCTCGATGCGCTGCTCGAGACTCTGGAACCACTCGTCGCCGAAGGGCACCGCGTGCTGGTGTTCTCGCAGTTCGTCACGATGCTCGAGCTGATCCGCGCCGAGCTCGTCGCGCGCGACATCGCACACCTGATGCTCACCGGCCAGACCGAGAACCGGCAGGCACTCGTGGAGAAATTTCAGGCGGCCGACGGGCCGCCGGTTTTCCTGCTGTCGCTCAAAGCCGCTGGCGCTGGACTCAATCTCACCGCCGCGAGCTACGTCGTTCTTTATGATCCGTGGTGGAATCCCGCGGTTGAGGCTCAGGCGATCGACCGCACGCACCGCATCGGACAGAAGGCGCACGTCATCGCCTACCGGCTCCTCGCCCGCGACACTGTCGAGGAAAAGATCCGCGCGCTTCAAAAAGAGAAAGCCGCGCTCGCCGCAGCCGTCGTGCAGGAGGAGTCGCTCGCCAAGGTGCTCGACCTCGAGAGCCTGCGTCGGATCCTGGGGTGAGGGTGCGACGATCGCGCGCATGTGCCGCACGTGCAGGAGTTTCAGCATCCTTAAATACGGAAAACCTTATTTAAGGATCCGCGCCTTTCCTTAAATAAGGCTTCCCTTGTTTAAGGGAAGGATGGTTTCCTTCGCCATGGACCGCGGCCCATCTGGTTTTAAAGTGCCTATCTCGTTCGTGGGCGAACGATGCTTCGCGTTTGTGCCGAATCCGCTGCCGCCAGCACCGGCCGTCCAATGGAACGTTCTAATTAAAGAGAGGGCAAACGTGTCGCTCGGGAAGCTCGCGGGTGTCACGAGCCTGCTGCCCGACCCGCAGCTTTTTCTCTACTCCTACGTTCGAAAGGAAGCCGTGCTGTCCTCACAGATCGAGGGCACGCAATCGTCGCTCTCCGAACTGCTGCTCTTTGAAAACGACGCCGCTTTGGGTGTGCCGATCGATGACGTAGTCGAAGTGTCGAACTACGTTGCCGCGATGGAGCACGGCTTGGCCCGTCTGCGTGAGGGCTTCCCCCTTTCTGTCCGACTCTTGAAGGAAATTCACGGCGTGCTTCTCGCAAAGGGCCGGGGCAACAAGAAGCAGCCGGGTGAGTTTCGCACGTCCCAAAACTGGATCGGCGGATCGCGGCCGGGGAATGCGACCTTCGTCCCTCCGCCACCGGATCGGGTTTTGGAATGCATGGGCGATCTCGAGAAGTTCCTCCACGACGCTTCGTTGCCCACGCTCGTTCGCGCCGGTCTCGCACACGCGCAGTTCGAGACGATCCATCCTTTTCTCGATGGGAACGGCCGGGCCGGGCGACTGCTCATCACCCTGCTTTTGTGTCACGACCTGATTCTGCCGCAGCCACTGCTCTACTTGAGTCTCTTTCTGAAGAGCCATCGGGCAACTTACTACGAACTGCTCCAGCGCGTGCGCACGCATGGCGACTGGGAGTCGTGGATGGATTTCTTCCTGCAAGGCGTCGAGGAGACAGCGAATCAGGCGGCGGACACGGCCGCGAGGCTGTTGCGCATTTTCCAGGCCGATCGCGAACGCCTTCATGCGCTCGGGCGCAAGGGCATGTCTGCTCTCAAGCTCCACGACGTTCTGCAGCGCAAGCCGGTCGTCACTGCACCCCGCCTTGTTTCGGAGCACGGATTCAGCGCGCCCACGGCAAACTCGGCCCTGCGCCTGCTGGTCGAGCAAGGCATTGCCCGTGAGATCACTGGCTACGCCCGGAATCGCGTATTCGCCTACGACGAGTATCTGCGCGTCCTGAACGAGGGAGCGGAGCCGATCAGCGGTTGATCGTCGTTTGGGCGTCCCAACGGACCACGCGAGCGGCGCCGGGCACGTCGGCAGCACCGCGCGACAGCACACCGTATTCATGTCCGCGCGCGGCGAGCTCCCGGACGAGCACTCGACCCACGTGACCGCTTCCGCCGGGCAGGACGATTTTCATGGGCGTTCGCCCGTCGGCAACCGGACCGGCCGGCTCATGCGCACGTCACACACACCGGGGGTGAGATGGGCGCTGTGAAACTTGGCGGCGGTGAACCAAGGAAAGGCGCGCTCGACGAGTGTCGTGTCGGTCCTCAGCCAGTCAACCAAGTGAAACAGCCACGGCTCATGGGCCACGTGGAAGCAACGGCGCACGCCGTCGCGACAGGTGTAGGCCGTGTAGCGCTCGAGCAAAAAATCCTCAACCGTGCCGGCGCGCGCGGTTGTGAGAGCCGCCGTTCGCACGGGAAACACGAGCTTGAGTCCTGCGGCGAGAGCCGTGTCTTCAAGCGCGATACGGCCGACGCCGTCATCCAACCCCGCGAGGCTGCAGTCGAACCGGCCCAGCCGGTAAGGGAGCCCGTAAGTCCGCGGTCCGATCCATGTGCTCAACCGGTTGGGAATCCACTCCGCGAGGAAGTGGATGCCCGGTCCGGCCTCGGCCCGGACATAGGTGCGGACATTGAGAAACGCGTGGTCCGAGATCGGGCGCAGCATCGCGCGTCCGATATCGCCGGCGCCAGGCAGACGCATCCTTTCCAGTCGGAAGAACACAAGGCTGACCCATGCGTCGCCTTCATGGAGATCCAGCGGAAACGAAACCTCGGGTTGCAGCTTGTCGACAGGCATCCGGTAGTGGACGAACAGCATGCGCCGCCAATCCGCCACAAACCATGTGGTGCGCGAGCGTGCTTCCGTCCCGGCCGGCGCAACAGGACTTGCGGGCGAGACAGACGTCCGGGTCGTGAAAGCGAGGCACACGGGCGTCAGGCGATGCGCGGCGGGGGTTCGACGGTGGCGCCTTCGGAGCGGAGGCCCTTCCGCCGCATTTTGTCGAAGTTGAACATGTTGAAGAAGTGCATGGCCCCGAGGACCAGAAGCACGATGCCGAGCTTGGTGCTCAGAAACTCGATTGTCGCCTGCCAGTCGTCCGGCTTCGCGCCGTAGCGCAGTGCGAACACGATGAAACCGAGATTAATCAGGTAGAAACCCACCACGAGAAGGTGGTTGACCGAGTCCGCCATGTCCTCGCGGCCGTTAAATGCCTGCACGAGGAACACACGCCCATTCCTGTGCAGCGTGCGCGCGACCCAGACGGTCATCGCGATCGAGACCGGCAGGTAGATGAGATAGGCTGTGATGGTGTGGTTCATGGCTTTGCCTTTTGTTGGAGTTAGCTTGCAGAGTGGTCAGACGAGCCGAAACACCTTGTCGCCGAGGTGAAAGAGTTTGCGCGCTGCTGCAGGCGAGAGCGCCGCGCCTTTTTCGGCCCACACAGAAGTCAGCTCCATGAACTCGACGAGTTCTTTCAGGCGCTTCTGCGTGTGCTCGCTGTCGGCCTTGCCCGCGGACGCGGCGTCGGCGCATTCGCGGAGCGCGGCGATCGTAGGATCCAGTTCGCGCTTCTTTCGCTCGCGGAGGATGATCAGGAACATTTCCCAAACGTCCTTTAGTGTTTCGAAGTGTTCGCGCCGGTCGCCGAAGACGTGCACCGTGCGAATGAGTCCCCAGCCATCGAGTTCGCGAAGGCTCGTGCTGACATTGGAGCGCGCCACCTGGAGCGCCTCGGCGATCTCGTCGGCCGGCAGCGGCTTCGGGGAGAGCATGAGCAAGGCATGCACCTGGGCGACAGAGCGATTGATGCCCCATCGCCAACCCATCTCGCCCCAGTGGAGGATGAACCGCTGCATCGTCGGTGTGAGTTTCATGTTATTTCTGTAATGTCTGAAATGTGAGGCGTCAAGTCGGGTTTTCAACCTCTCTCCTCCACCGCACCGTCCGCTTGCCGCACGGAGGCATTCGCGCTGGACTTGCCGCATGGACTCCTACGCCCGTGCTCGCGAACTCGTCGATGCCGCACATGCGGCCGATCCGAACCGGACGGACGACGGTCGTGCCGCTGAGTTCGTCTACGCAGACCGGATGGAGGCGTGGGTCGCGCGGCTCGTGCCAGATGCGACGCCACTGCTGCGGCTCGCGGCGCGTTGCCAGCACCTCGAGCGGTGGAGTGTGCCGCGCGATACGTTTCCGGAGGGACGCGCCGGCTATCTCAAATGGCGGCAGTCACTCTACGTGAAACAAGCTGAGCGCGCGAAGGAACTGTTGCTCCAGGCGGGCGTCGGCGAAGCGGACGCGGGGGAAGTCGCGACCTGGGTCTCCAAGACCGCGCTGAAGACGAATCCCGGCTCGCAGGCTCTCGAGGATGCCGCGTGCCTTGTGTTTCTCGAGAACGAGATCGAGACGTTTGCCGCGCAGCACGCTGAGTATCCCCGCGAAAAGTTCGTCGGAATCCTGCGCAAGACGTGGGCCAAGATGAGTCCCATCGCACGCGATCTGGCGCTTTCACTTTCGCTACCGCTGGCGATCAGCGCCCTGGTGCGCGAGGCCATAGGAGAGTCCGGCTCCTAGCGCTCCGATTTCGCGGACATGGCTGATTCGCTTGCCATCTGCGTTGGGCCGCGGCGAAGTTTCCGCCCGATATGAAACTCTGCGGAAAGATTCTCACCGGTGTCGCGGTCGCGGCGATTGCCATCCAGTTCATCCGACCGGCGCGCAACGAGTCGAACGGTTCGACGCCCGGTGACATTCTCGCGAACCACGAGACGCCAGAAGCCGTGAAGAACATTCTCCAGCGCCACTGCTACGACTGTCACTCGAACAACACGAGCTACCCGTGGTATACGAACGTGCAGCCCGTCGCTTGGTGGATGGACTCACACATCCGCGAGGGAAAGGAGCACCTGAACTTTTCAGAGTTCGCCTCATACCCACCCAAGCGCGCGGCCCACAAGCTCGAGGAAACCTACGAGATGGTTGAGGCGCGCGAGATGCCGCTGCCTTCCTACACGATCACGCACCGCGACGCGAAACTCACCGACGAGCAGATCAAGCTCGTCGCCGGTTGGGCGCGTGAACTCGAGGCGAAGATCCTCGAGTCGGTGAAGGAGTGAGGAGTGGGGCAGGTCTCTGACCTGCCGACGCGGGTCAGAGACCCGCGCTACCCGGACTGCGCCAGCGGTCCCGCCCTACCCGTGGGCTCAATCCGTCCCGCGCTCGAGCTTCTCGCGGAGCTCGGCGATGAGGGCGTCGGCCTCGTGTGCGATATCCACAACCTCGACCACGATCGGCCCGAGCTGCTGCGGTGCGAGCAGTTTTTCCTCCTGGCACGATTCGGCCGCGCGGAGCGCATCGTCGAGATAACCGCGAGCCTTCTTCAGCCGCACGATCACGCCCGCGCATTCGTCGACCGAGGGCGGCCAGTATTTGCCGTTGAGCGCGCCGGCCAGTTTTCCCGTGGCGCACATCACGCAGCCGACTAGTTCGGCGACCGGGTGCTCGTTGCTCGCTCCATCCGGCACCCAGTTCTCCTCCTCCGATTCGCGCATCAACTGCACCGTCAGGTCCGAGGCGCGCATCGCGAGCGGATGTTTGTAGTGGAGCTCCGCCTCGACTTCGGGATCCGGATTCGCGAGCGCCTCCTCGGCGTCGCGATTCACTTCCTCGATCCACTCTGCGTTGCGCGCAAGATCCTCCTCGGTCGGCTCTGGTTCGCCGCGTTCGCGCCGCATCCGATCGATCTCATCGTCGACAATCTGGTTGAAGTCTGCGCTCTCACCCTCCCGATCGAGTCGTGCCTGGACGCGGTCGCCGAGCAGATCGCTGCGCGCCTGCATCGCCTCGGCTTCCTCTTCGGTCTGCGGTTTCGTGTTCCACTCCTCGGGTGTGTCGTCGTACGCGTCGACGTCACTGGCGCCTGCGGCCCCGACCAGCCGGTCCATGAACCCGGTCATCGCGGTGCCGTTTGCCTTTCGTTGCTCGTTCTCCTGCTCCTCGGTCATCTCCCACGCGGCATCGTCGCCGATCTTCAGTTCGAAGCTCGCAGTCTCGATCACGACCCGGCCGTTGCGCGCGCTGAACCATTCGAGGTAGAGCGAATTTCCCCAGTGCCATGGAAACGGCTTTTTCGCCGCATAGTATTCGCCGATCTGGCTCATCGGGATGTCGGGCACCTTCACCTTGCGCGACGCGGTGATGTCGCCGGCGACGCCGTCCTGCAGCGCAGCGAGGCCCTCGAGGTCGCCGGCCTTCGGCTCGGGATTTGAAAACTCGAGCTTGCGCCCCGCGAGATCACGCCAGCAATTGCCCTCGAGCTTCAACGCGACCGGCTCCTCGCGTCCCGCGAACCAGATGCGGCCGCGCACGCGACCCCGCATGCGGTTGTCGATCTCGCCGCGGATCACATGTTCATCGATTCTCCAGGCCATAGTTTTTCGCTGCGCGAAAAACTACGCGGCTCGGCCGTCTGGGGAAGCCCTAATCTTCGCTGGAGTAGCGCCGGACTGCTCTCAGGCGGGAACCTCGTCTTGACCGTCCTTCGAAGTGGCGGCAAAAATGAGCCCGTATCGTCCCCTAGCCTCCGGACCCGCGTCGGTCCGGCCGTAAACCCCAACGGCAAACCCAAGCACCGTCATGACCATGGAATCATCGGCCTCGAGTCAGGCGCCGACCAGCACAGCCGGCTTTTTTCCACCAAAGAGCACATTCCTCGGCGACATCGTCGCCAAGCTTCTCGGTTTCATCTCCGCAATCCTCTCGCCCGGACTGCTGGAAAACTCGTTGGGCTTCTCGAAGCGAGTCGGGCACTTCACGGTGCTCGTGGGCGCCGTGTTGACCGTGATCTACGGTCTGATCGTGGCGATCAAACTCGAGGCG
>DATKCJ010000433.1:0-2977 GCA_035513275.1 Opitutaceae bacterium | reverse complement strand
TTACCGTCGTGGCGCCACGCAGTGCTCATGCTCATCGAGTCCTTGCCGACGGGGATCGTGATGCCGAGCGCCGGGCAAAGCTCCATGCCGACGGCGCGCACGGCTGCGTAGAGGTCGGCGCCGTCGCCTTCGACCGCAGGCGCGGCCATCCAGTTCGCAGAGAGGTTCACGCGGGCGAGGTCGCCGATCTGCGCGGCGGCGATGTTGGTGATCGCCTCGCCGACGGCGAGACGCGCGGACGCCGCGGCATTGTTCACGGCTGCGGGCGTGCGCTCGCCCATCGCCATCGCCTCGCCGGTGTAGACGTCGAACGCAGTCGCCGTCACGCCGCAATCCGCCACGGGCACCTGCCACGGGCCGACCATCTGGTCGCGGCAGACGAGTCCGGTGACGGTGCGGTCGCCGATCGAGATCAGGAATGTCTTGTCGGCCACGGCAGGGTGGGCGAGCACGCGGCGCGCGGCCTCTCTTAACATCTTCTTCGACGTGTCATCGCGAGGCGCGTCCTCGCGCCGCGGCGATCCATCCGGATGGATTGCTTCGTCATCCCGCATGCGGGACTCCTGCTAATGAACACCCCTTGTTTGTCATCGCGAGCCCGACGAAGTCGGGCGTGGCGATCCATCTGAAATCCAGATGGATGGCCGCGTCGCTTCGCTCCTCGCCATGACAGACTTGGTTCATGGGCTCTACCACGCAGCATGTGCTGCTCGGTGCTCTCGCCAAGACAGCCAGGAGGAAGGTGGACATTCGGTCACGCCTTCAGCACCTCAGCGGTCTCGTGCGAAACGTTGGAAAGCCAGCCGGTTTCAGTCGCGTCGTCGTGCTGCTCGCTGGCGGGCATGGGAAACTTTTCCACGAACTCCTTGAATGCGACGACCTCGAAGCGGCCGTCGTGGTGCTCGACGATCGCGGTGAGTGACTCGACCCAGTCGCCGGAGTTCAGGTAGTGGATGCCATCGATGCGCTTGTCGGCGGGAGTGTGGATGTGGCCGCAGATGACGCCGACACAGCCGCGCTGGCGCGCGAGACCCGAGATTTGGTCCTCGAATTTGCCAACGAAGCTCACGGCTTGTTTCACGCGCGCCTTGATGGCTTTCGAGAGCGAGTAGTATTCCTTGCCGCGGAGCCGGCGGAACCAGTTGTAGACGCGATTGATTCGCAGCAGGAACGCGTAGCCGGCGTCGCCCAGGTGCGCGAGGAAGACCATGTTTTTCACGACGCCGTCGAACACGTCGCCGTGGAGCACGAGGTAGCGTCCGTGCGCGGTCTCGAGGATGTGATCCTCGGCGAGGCTGAGGAGGTCGAGGCGCATCGGCATGAGGCGCGCGAGGAAGTCGTCGTGGTTGCCGCGCAGGTAGACGACCTCGACGTCGCGCTTCTGCACGAGCGAGAGCACGCGGCGGATGAAGCGCGTGTGCTCTTTCTGCCAGCGGCCGCTGCGCGTGAGGCGCCAGCCGTCGATGATGTCGCCGTTGAGGATGAGGCGCTCGCAACGGACGGTTTTGAGAAAGTGCGTGGCCTCGGCGGCCTTGCAGTGCTCGGTGCCGAGGTGGACATCCGAGAGGATGACGGTGCGGACGTTGAGCGTGGGCTTGCGCATTTCAGGATCGTGTTGGCGATGCTTGGGGCTGCCGGAGCTTCCCAGACGAAGAACCGGCGCTGGTGCGGAGGTGGTGGACGGCGATCGCCTCACTGAGGTCGGTCGCGAAAGTTTCGACGACAGTCTCCCACGAGCGCTCGGCTGTCGCGAGCGGGGCGGTGCGAGCGAGGCGTTCGCGCAGTGCGCGGTCCTGCACGAGGCGCACGGAGTTTGCGATGAACGCGGCTTCGTCGGCGACGGGCGCAAGGAGACCGTTCTCGCCGGTCTTGATGAACTCGTGTGCCGCGGCGTAATCGAATGCGCTCACGGCGAGCCCGCTGGCGAGTGCCTCAGTGACGACGTTTCCAAACGTCTCGGTGAAACTCGGGTGCAGGTAGATGTCGCCCGAGGCGTAGTGGCGCGCGAGGTTCGGCCCGGTGTAGAACCCGGTGAAGACGGCCTCGGGCTGCATCCGCTGACACGCGGCGAGCATCGGCCCGTCGCCCACGAGGATGAGGCGCGCGCGCGGCTCGACGGCCTTGATGGCGTCAAACGCGCGGAAGAGCATCGGGTAGTTTTTCTCTTTCGCAAGGCGGCCGACGTGGATGATCGCCGGATCGCCCGGGGCAACGCCCCACGCGAGTCGCAGCGATTCGTCGCGGCGCGCGGGGTTGAAGAGCGCGGTGTCGACGCCGCGCGAGAGAAGGCGGACGTTCTTGTAGCCTTCGGTCTCAAGTCTCGCGACGAGTTCGCGCGTCGGGGCGAAGGTGCGCAGCGTTCGGTTGTGGAAGCGGCGCAGCCACGCTGTTACCAGCGGCTTGAGCCAGCCGAGCCGGTAGTCATGCGCGTATTGGTCGAAGTTCGTGTGGAAGCTCGACGTCACGGGAATACCGAGACGGTTTGCGTTGTTGATCGCAGACCATCCGAGCGGACCTTCGGTCGCCACGTGCACGACGTCGGGCCGGCCCAAGCGCCAGAGTGCGAGCAGCCGCCGGCGCGCGGGAAGACCTACGCGGAGTTGAGGATATCCGGGCAGCGGAATTCCGGGAAGGCGAACCTGCCGACAGGCGAGGCGGTGAGTGACGCTGTAGCGCGGCGATTCGTGTCGCTGACGAGGCCGGATGACCGTGACTCTATGGCCGCGGGCCGAAAGCCCGTCGACAAGGCGCCCGAGCGTCATGGCCACGCCATTGATCTCGGGTGCGTAGGTTTCGGTTACGAGGGCGATGTGCAAAGTGGCATGCCTGGCATGGAGTCGCGGGCTGTCAGATGGCGCGGCGAGTGTAGCCGGGCATTGTGCCGAAACGGTGCCGCTACGGTGACGAATCGGTGACAAATGGTGCGGCGGCGGGACGCATTGTAGGTGGCGCGCTAGACGCGCTACGCACGTCGGAG
>DATKCJ010000432.1:0-5521 GCA_035513275.1 Opitutaceae bacterium | reverse complement strand
CGGTTTCGGCAACACGATGTATATCCGCGGCGAAGGCCCCGGGATCAACTGGGAGCGCGGCGTCCCGATGACGTGCGTGAAGGACGACCTCTGGGCGTTCATCGTGCCGACCACGGCCCGTCCGATCGTCTTCAAGTTCCTCATCAACGACGAGACATGGTGCGCAGGTGACGACTTCGTTGCCTCGCCGGGCAAGAAGGTCATTCTCGCCCCGTCGTTCTAGCCGGATTCAGCGTCCCTCCGGCTGGGCGCGCTCGTAACTTCCGGCGGGCGCCAACGGATCGGGATTCAGCCCGATCAGGTCCGACTCCATCTGCGCGATCGCATCTTCGCTCCCGCGTAGCTCAGCGGCTGTGCGCACTGCGAAGCTGACGCGCACGATCGACCACGGCGCCGGCACGAAAAAGCGGTCCCAACTCGGGATCCGCCACGCACGATCGTAGTTGATGCCGAGCAACACGCTTCGGACTCCGGCCTTGCGCGCGAGCGTTATGCCGCCGCCTTTCAACTTGTAGGCAGGCCCGCGCGGCCCGTCGGGGGTCAGTCCCACGTCATCGCCGGCATCGAGGCGATCCGCGAGTCCGTGCAGCGCAGCGCGACCGTGTTTGCTGCTCGAGCCTCGCACCGTGCCCAGACCCGCGAGTTCGAAGAACGCTGCGAGCCACGCGCCGTCCTTGCTCGCGCTGACGAGGGCATGAATCCGCTTCGACGGTCGCAGTTGGCGGAAGAGTTCCGGCACGGCGAAGAGCCGGTTGTGCCAAAGCACGAAGATCACCGGCTCGTCGCGCAGCCCGAAGAGCGCAAAATCCGCCGCGGGGATTTCGAACTTCAGCGTGCGACCCCAAAGGCGCAAGAACGCCACGAGCGGCCAGAGGATGAAGCTCCGCCACCCGCGGATGTTGTGAACCTTCTTCAGTTGCTCTGGTGCCACCACCAACCAGATACGCAATCGCTGTCCATCCTCCAAGTGTAACTTTGCCTCCAAAACACTTCCGCCCACGGCCCGCGCGTGCTCTCATGGGCGCGATGGATCCGCGATTCACCGCCTGCCCGCATCTGCCCCCGCCGCGCGAAGGGATGGACTGGAGTCATTTTCGTGTGCACGGCATCCGGCGCGACGGGGCGTTCTACCGCACTGCGATCGAATACGGCCACTTCCTCTGGAATCGCGGACTTCCCGCCCGCGCCATGCTCTGTCTCGACCGCGCACTCGGCTCAAACCTGCGCGGCGACGAGCGCGAACTCATTGAGTGGCCGCTGCCATACCGAGCGATGGCGTGGATTCTCGCGCACGCGCCGCCCGATGTCTTCATTGGCAATCCACGCGTGCATTTCCAGCACCTAGCCGACCGGATGCCCGGGCCTCGCCGCGAACAACGCGCGGCGCGCGCGTGGGCGTGCTGGGTGATCGCGCGCGCCGTGCTGCCACACCTGCCGGGCGATCCGCGGCACGACGTCGTCGAGCCGACCGAGGACGAGGTCGCGCTTTTGCTCGAGAAGCACGGCATCGCGGGGGAAGTCGCGCTGTGGCGATCAGTCGTCAGTGAGGCGCTGGCGGAGCGGGATCGTTGAACCGCGAAGAGCGCGAAGTCCCGCGAAGAAACCCGGGACAAGATTCAGTTCAAATCAGGCCGATCGCTTTTCCTGCTTCGCGTCCCTTCGCGAGCGTTCGCGGTAGTCGATCTCTTCCTCAGAACTCGCGGATTTGCCCGCGGAATGCACCGGCGAACTTTCGCATGTTGTCCGCGTCGGCTTTCTCCATCTCAAAGCCGATGACGTGTATCCGCACGTCGGTGCCCGAGCGGCGCTGCATCGCGCGCACGGAGCGGAGGAAATCGTTGTAGGGAATCTCAGGGTAGGCGACGCGTCCGCCCTCGACCGTGCGACGGTTGAGTTGCCCGTCGGTGAGCAGGAAGATCACGTCGGGCTGCAGTGCGAGTGCGGCCGCCATGCCAGCCTCGTGACCGAAGTAGGCGTCGCCTGCGCCCGCGACCGGGTTACCTTTCAAATTGTCCGGCACCCACTTCGTCACGGCCTCCTTGTTCGGCGCCGTTGCCGGTGCGAGAAAGTCCGCGAAGCTGCGCGCGCCCTGTGAGAACTGCACGATCCCGAACTGCGTGCCCGAGTCGAGGCCGCGCACGAGATTGATCATCTCGTCCTGGATTTTCTCAATCGTCACGCCGCGCGAGCGCGCCTTGCGCACGACGGATGCGGAGGTGTTAACGACGACGACAATCTTCTCCGCCGAGTCGCTCACGCCGAAGAACGCAGCGACCGACGCGCGCGACTTCAGCCCGCCCATCGCGCCGGTGAGCCCGGACTGCGCGAGTAGCGACTGCGCATCGCCCGCGAGCATCTCCGACGGATCGAGTGGCGTGGCGTCGGAGCGCGGCACCGCGGGCATCGCTGGGAGATTCGTCGGCATGAGCGCCGAGGTTGTCAGCCGGTCCATCAACATCGGCTTGCTCGCTGTCTGTTGGAATTCGGAGAGTGCGACCGATTGCTCGAGGACTTTCTGCGGAAGGTAGATCGTCTTGCGCGCGGTGAACTCCGGATCGCTTCGGAAGAGCGGCTCCAGCACGACGACGAAAACCGCAACCAGCAGCAGGCCCGCTTGAGTGGCCACCGCGTAGATGATCGTGCGCTTCGCGGGCCGCTTGAAGATGCGGCGCTCGGGCGGAAGGGCAGGGGCCGTGGCTGGATGAATCATCCGATGGGCGGGCGTCGCGGGAGAAGTTGGTGCAATCGCGCGGTGCGTGCAAAGCAAAGAACTGCGGAAGGGCAAACGTTCAGCCGCCCTCCGTGTTTGGAGTTCCGCGTTTACGCGGTCTGCGCGGGCTGGCGTTCGGACCGGACCGCCTGAAGGCGGAACTCCGAACTTCGGATTCGCGTCGGTGCGCGTCGATTGCAATCATGCGCGGCGATGGAACCCCAAAATCCCGCCCTGTTCAGGACGACATTTTCCGCGGGTGCGCCCGCTGCCATTTTCCTCGCGATCTCCGCGGCCAGCCTCGGTGCCAACGAAGCCATGAAATACGATTACCCATTCCGCGATCCGAACGTGCCCAAGGAGGAGCGGATCACCGATCTGATCGGCCGGATGACGCTCGACGAGAAGGTCGACTGGCTTGGGTTTCAGGTTTCGATTCCGCGGCTGGGCGTCGAGGGCACTCGCAATTCCGAGGGTTACCACGGCGTCGCGCAGGGTGGACCGAGCAATTGGGGTCGGCGCAGTCCGACGCCGACGACGCAGTTTCCGCAAGCCTACGGTCTCGCCTCGATGTGGAACCCGGAGCTCCTTCAACGCGTTGCTGCGAACCAGGCGACCGAAGTTCGATACCTCGTCCAGAGCGAAAAATACAAGCGCTCGGGTCTGATCGTCATGTCGCCCAATGCCGACATCGCGCGCGATCCGCGCTGGGGTCGCACTGAGGAGGTCTACGGCGAGGATCCGTTTCTCGTCGGCACGCTGGCGACGGCGTTCGCGCGCGGGCTGCACGGCGATGATCCCCGCTACGTGAAGGCCGCGAGCCTGCTGAAGCACTTTCTCGCAAACAGCAATGAGAACGGCCGCTTCCACACATCGTCGGATTTCGACGAGCGCTTGTGGCGCGAGTATTACGGCCGGCCCTTCGAGATGGCGATCCGCGACGGCGGTGCAAACGCGATGATGGCCGCCTACAACTCCATCAACGGCACACCCGCGCACGTGCACCCGATGCTTCGCGAGATCGTGATGGGCGAATGGGGGCTCGACGGCGTGATCTGCACCGACGGCGGCGGCATGCGTCTGCTCGTCGACGAGCACAAGGCGTTTCCCGACCTCGCGAGCGCTGCGGCCGCCTGCATCAAGGCGGGCATCAATCTTTTTCTCGACCGGCACACGGAACCGACTCTTGAGGCCGTCTCGCGCGGCCTCCTCACCGAAGCGGAAATCGACACGGCGCTGCGCGGACGCGTCCGGTTGTTCATGAATCTCGGCCTGTTCGATCCGCCGGAAATGGTGCCGTATTCGCAGGTCGGCCGCGAACCTGGCGTCGAGCCGTGGGACGATCCCGCGACCCGCGCTCTCGTGCGCGAGGTCACGCGCGAATCGATCGTGTTGCTCAAGAACGACGGCCTTCTGCCGATCAATCCAGCGGCGATCAAGTCGGTCGCGGTCGTTGGCCCGATGGCGAACACTGTGTTGCTCGACTGGTATTCGGGCACGCCGCCGTATCGCGTGAGTCCGCGCGAAGGCATCGGAGACTTTGCGCAACCGCCAATCCGGTATGCACCTTCGAAGTTCGGCGTAACTTGGGTCGCCGACATGAGCGATATCGCAGTCGAGGCCGTCCGCACACGCGACATCGCGATTGTCTGCATCGGCAACCACCCCGAGAGCAACGCGGGATGGGAGATCGTCACGTCGCCGAGCGAGGGCAAGGAAGGCGTGGACCGCGACGAGATCGTTCTGCAGCCTGACCAGGAGGAATTCATCCGGCGCGTGCACGAAGCGAACCCGCGAACCGTCGTCGTGCTCGTGGCGAACTTTCCGTATGCGATGCCATGGGCTGCGGAGCACGCGCCCGCGATCCTCCACATCACGCACGCGTCGCAGGAGCAGGGCAACGCGCTCGCCGACGTGCTCTTCGGTGACTACAACCCCGGCGGCAAGACTGTGCAGACGTGGCCGAAGTCGCTCGAACAGCTCCCGCCGATGATGGACTACGACATACGCAACGGCCGCACCTACATGTATTCGCCGCACGAGCCGCAATACGCGTTCGGCTTCGGGCTCAGCTACACGACGTTTGAAATCTCAAGGCTGCGGTCGGCCGACACCCTCGCGCCCGACGGCACGCTCGAGGTGAGCGTCGACGTTGCCAACACCGGCACGCGCAAAGGCGATGAGGTTGTCCAACTCTACGTGCGCTACCCACAGTCGAAGGTCGAGCGGCCGCGCAAGCAGTTGAAGGGATTTAAGCGCCTCACTGTCGAACCCGGACAGACCGCCACCGCGATGATCACGCTGCGCGCTTCCGATCTCGCCTACTGGGATGTCGAGGCTCACGCGTGGACCGTCGAGCCCGGCCCGGTCGAATTGCTCGTCGGCAACTCCTCGCGCGACGAGGACCTGAGGCTCAAGAAAACCGTCACGGTCGGGCGCTAAGGCCATTTGTTCGGGGGGTAGCGCGCCTCTCTCCGAGAGGCGCGTCGCCGGACCGGCGGACGTTCGCCCAGGGAGAAACACGCCCCTCGGCGAGTCCCCCGAAGATCAAGGAGCGGAGGAGGGAGAAGGCTCGCTACCTGCAGTTTGTCATGAGTTAGCCGGTTTCAATGCCATCGAATTCCGCGTTTTTCGGGCGCTGAAAGCCGCTTCCCAATCGACACTTGACTCCACCCCCCCTCAACCTACGGTTCGCGTTTTTCCCATCACGGGGTGGTAGCTCAGTTGGTTAGAGCGTCTGCCTGTCACGCAGAAGGCCGCGGGTTCGAGTCCCGTCCATCCCGCCATCCTACGCTCCTGCTGGAGCTTCCT
>DATKCJ010000431.1:0-8483 GCA_035513275.1 Opitutaceae bacterium | reverse complement strand
GCGGCGGTGCTGAGGAATTTCCTTCACGCTGCGGTCACCAATCCCTCGAGCATCCACCTCGCCGACTACGGGAAGGGCCGCGGTCCACCCGTGATCTTTCCGAGTGCGTTTTTCAACGAGTTGGTCGCGCTGAGTGGCGATTCCGGCGCGCGCGACGTTCATCGGCGTCACGCGGACGCTGTGCACACGGTTCCGTTTCCCGACGGTGTGGTCGACATCGACACGCCCGCAGATCTCGATCGCTGCGACACCTGAGTCGCATCAGCGCGCCTTCAGCACCCGGTTAGCTCAGGGAATAAGTCCCGCATTCAACCGCGGCTCGCTTGGCTCTATCGCGTTATCTCGCACGATGGAAAACGGCTATTCGCCGAAATGAAAGACCCGATCGAACCCCAGGCGCAGTCGTCCAATTTCCCATCCGCCCCGCACGGCTTTACGCGACGCGCGTTTCTCAAGGGGCTAGGCACGAGTGCGATTTCCGCAGCGACGCTCGGTGCGGAGACCACGGCGAAAGCCCTAGCGGATGTGAATGCTGAACGCGTCCACGGCCCGGGCGCCGTGCCGGTCACGCTCAGCGTCAATGGCGGCACGATGACTTTCCAACTCGAGCCACGCACGACGCTGCTGGAAGCGCTGCGACTGCACGCCGGCTTGACCGGCCCGAAGGAAGCTTGCGATCGCGCGAGCTGCGGCTCGTGCACGGTGCTTCTCGGCGACGATCCCGTCTACGCGTGCTCGATGCTTGCGATCGAGGCGCATGGCGCGCCGATCACGACGATCGAGGGACTCGCACAGTCCGGTGAGCTCACGAAGCTGCAGCAGGCGTTCGTCGACAAGGACGGGCTGCAGTGCGGCTTTTGCACGCCGGGCATGGTGATGACGCTCACCGCACTTCTTCGGAAGAATCCGCACCCGAGCGAGACCGAGGTGCGCCACGCGATCTCGGGCAATCTCTGCCGCTGCGGTTCGCAGCCGCGCATCGTGGCAGCAGCACTCACAGCCAGCGGCACTGAGGTCGCCGACCGGCTCACAATCATCCACCCGCACGAACATGCCCTGGCCTAGCAACACCCGATACCTCGGCAAATCCACGCCGCGTGCGGAAGCTCCGGCGAAAGTCACCGGCCGCGCAAAATTCACCACCGACGTCGCACCGCACGGAATGTTGTTCGGCGCGATTCTGCGCTCGAAGTGGCCGGCGGCAAACATCCGCTCGGTCAACGTCGAGAAGGCCCGCGCGGCGCCCGGAATCCGCGCGGCGTTCGCCATGCGAAACGGCGCCTTCACCGTGCGCTACGCCGGCGAGGAGATCGCCGCGGTCGCAGGCATCAGCCGCGATGCCGTGCTCGACGCACTCGAGTTGATCGAGGTCGACGCAGAGCCGCTGCCGTTTGTTGTCAATGAACTCGAGGCGATCAAGGAAGGTGCGCCGCGCGTCATGCCCGACCAGCCGAATCTCGGTGAAGGCCGCGCGAAGGTCACCGGCGATGTCGATGCGGGGTTCGCGGCCTCTGCAGCAGTGGTCGAGGGCGAATACGGCACGCAGATCGAGATCCACCACCCGATGGAGCCGCACGGCCACGTGACACAGTGGGACGGCGACGAGTTGACGGCGTGGTCGTCGACGCAGGCAGTCTTCGGCGTGCGAGGTGCACTCGCGGAGAATCTCAACATTCCGCAGAGCAAGGTGCGCGTGATTTGCGAGCACATGGGCGGCGGGTTCGGCTCGAAGTTCGGGCCCGGTGTCGAGGGCATCGTGTGCGCGAGGCTTGCGCAGATCGCAGGTGCGCCGGTGCGGTTGATCCTCTCGCGCCGCGAGCAGGCGCTTGCGGTCGGCAACCGGCCGTCGTCGTTCCAGACGATCAAGATCGGCGCAGATGCATCCGGGAAAATCACAGCGTTTGAGCTGAAGGCATTCGGCACGCCGGGTCACGCAACGGGTGTCGACGGCGGCGGCGGCAGCGGCGGCGCGGGCTTCCCCGCCCCCTACATCTACACGGTTCCGGCGATCCGCGTGCAACAAGGCAGCGTCGCGGTGAATGCAGGTGCCTCGTGTGCGATGCGCGCGCCGGGTCATCCGGTTGCGTCGGTCGGCATGGAGGGCGCGCTGGACGATCTCGCCGCGAAGCTCGGCATGGATCCCGTCGAGATCCGATTGAAGAATGATCCCTCCGAGATTCGCCGTCGCGAATACGAAATCGGCGCGGAGCGTTTCGGCTGGAAGGAGAAGTTCCGCAAGCCCGGCTCGTCGCCCGGCCCGGTGAAGATCGGAGTCGGTTGCGCGGGCGCGGCTTGGATGAGCGGCGGGCGTGGCACTCAGGCCGAGGCGCAGATCAACAGCGACGGCACAGTCGAAGTGCGCGTGGGCACGCAGGATCTCGGCACGGGATCGCGCACCGTCGTGCAAGTCGTCGCCGCGGAAATTCTTGGGATCGATATTGGTCTCATCACGGTGCGCATCGGCGACTCGCGATTCCCACCATCGGGTGGAAGCGGCGGCAGCCAGACGACCGCGTCGGTTTCGCCTGCGATTCTCGACACATGCGAGAACGTCCTCGCCGAGTTGAAACAGATCAGCGGCATCGAGGATCCGCGCGGCGAGCACTGGCTCGAGGCCTGCCGCAAGATCGGCCAGGCGCCATTGATCGTGCGGGGCAAATGGAAGGAAGGTTTTTCCAACACGGGCGCCTGCGGTGTGCAGTTCGCCGAGGTCGAGGTCGACACCGAGACCGGCTTCGTGAAGCTGCGCAAGATTCTCGCCGTGCAGGATTGCGGCACGGTCGTGAACAAGCTCACGTGCGAAAGCCAGATCAACGGCGGCGTGATCATGGGCATCGGCTACGCGCTCTACGAACAGCGCATCATGGACGACCGCACGGGAGTCGTGCTCAACCCGAACCTCGAGACCTACAAGCTGCCCGGCGTCGTCGACATTCCCGAGATCGACATCCTGCTGCTCGACATGCCGGAGCGCGGCGTGATCGGAGTCGGCGAGCCGTGCACGATTCCAAGTGCGTCGGCCATCGCCAACGCCGTGGCCAACGCGCTTGGCGTGCGCGTGGGTTCTCTACCAATCACGCCCGACAAAGTTCTCGCAGGTTTTCGCTCCGCGAAAACCTAAACTTAGGAATTTGTCGGGAAACGGTTACACGCTTCAGGACAATCTCCCGATCTAGACGAGATCATCCACTCGCACTTCAACCGACAAATTCCTCCTGCATGAAAACCTTCACCTACGCCACTGCCCGCTCGCCGGAGTCCGCTGTCGAACTCGTCCGGGATCGCGGCCGCTACATTGCCGGTGGGATCGATCTCCTCGGCGAGATGAAGGACGGCCTCGTTGCGCCCGGCGTTCTTGTGAACGTGAAGAACATTCCCGGCACGAGCGACATAGCGCGCGAGGGCGATCGCTGGACGATCGGCGCCAACGCGACGCTCGCTGCGCTCGCCTCGCACGTGGCGCTGCGTGAATCGCTCCCCGGACTCGCCGAGGCCGCGGAGGAAGTCGGTTCACCGCAAATGCGCAACGTCGCGACCGTCGGCGGAAACCTCGCGCAGCACTCTCGCTGCTGGTATTACCGGCATCCCGATGTCGAGTGTCTGAAGAACGGCGGGAAACGTTGTTACGCGCGCGGCGGCAACACGAAGTATCACTCACTCTTTTCCGGTTGCATGTGCCTGAGCCCGTGCACTTCGAATCTCGCGGTGATGCTCTCCGCACTCGAAGCAAGGATCGTGGTGCAGCGCGGCGCGAAGAGCGTGACGATGCCGATCGCGAAGCTTTACGACGCGTCCTGGCGCGAGGCCCGTGCGCAAAACTCGCTCGAGGCGGACGATCTCATCCTGCACGTCGAGGTGCCGGTGGCTCGCGGCTTGCGCAACACCTACTTGCAGATGGCAGAGAAAAGTGCGTTCGACTGGGCACTCGTGAGCTGCGCCGCGGCAGCGCGAATTAAAGACGGCAAATTGCACGGCGTCCGCGTGGCGCTCGGTTGCATCGCGCCCATTCCGTGGCTTGTCGAAGAGGCAAACGAGTTTCTCGAGGGCAAAGTGCCAAGCGACGAGAACGCCTCGCGTGTCGCCGACATCATCCTGCGCGACGCCGAGACCGACGCGCACAACGCCTACAAAGTCCCGCTCGCGTATGCGCTCATCCGCCGCGCGATCACGCGGCTTAGCGCATGAGCTGATTTCACTCAGAGGTAGGAGCGCGCTCGCGCGCGATTCGGGCGACAGAAATCGCCCGCAAGCGGGCTCCTACCTCTGAATCGCCGTTTCAGGTTCAGCCTCACTCCGGAAAGACGAGCTGTGCGCCGTCGCCGCTGAGGAGGTGCAGCACTTCGGGACGCGTTCCGAAGCGCGCCTCATATTTCGCGCCGACGGATGCCGCATCGCCTTCGCCAAATCCCGGACCCGTTACGGCGAGCACAGCGCCGCCGAATCCGCCGCCGGTCAAACGTGCTCCGTGCACGCCAGGCGCAGTTGCCAGCGCATCCACGAGAGAATCGAGCTCCGGCGTGCTGTTCTCAAACAGGTGCTGCGAACTCCGGTGCGACGCGGTGAGAAGCTCGCCGACGCGCGTCATTCGTCCGTCTGCGAGAGCAGCCACTGTCTCGTCCACTCTCGCGATTTCGCCGAGCACGTGGCGCGCGCGCTTCGCGATCACGTCCGGCATTCCGCCAGTCGCGTCGAGCTGCGCGAGCGTCGCATCGGCAAGCAGCGTCACGCCCAGCGCAGAGGCAGCCTGCATGCACTCACGGTGACGCGCCGCATACAAGCCGTCGACGAGCGCGTGCTTCGTGTGCGTGTTGAAAATCCAGAAGCTCACGCCGGGTGGCATCGCCACGTGGGTGAACTTCAACACGCGGCAGTCGATGTGAACGAGGTGATCTGCGCGCCCGAACGCGCTCACGCCCTGATCCAGAATCCCGCACGGCACGCCGACGAAATCGTTCTCCGCCTTCCGGCCCATCTGCGCGAGCACTTCGGGCGCGCACGACGACCCCGTCGCGGCAAGAAAACACAATGCCGACGCGAGTTCGATCGCCGCGCTGCTGCTGAGCCCCGCGCCTGAAGGCAGGTCCGACATCGCGAGATAGTCGAAGCCGTCCGGGATCTTGAATCCAAACGACGGCATCACCGATAGGACGCCAAGCGGGTAGTTCGTCCACGATGCGCGGCCCGTTTGTTTCGAGATCGGTCCTGAGACGATCTCCACAGTTCTTGGGCCGTGCGACGCGTCGCTCGCGAACCGCCGCATCCCATCGTCGCGCCGCGCGATCGCCACACACACGCTGCGGTCGATCGCCACGCCAAGGACCGGGCCGCCGTTGTAGTCGGTGTGGTTCCCGATGAACTCGATCCGGCCCGGCGCGCGCGCGACGACTTCCGGAGGCCGGCCAAAGGCGGCCTCGAACGCCTTTCGGATACTCCCGATCATTTCGCGATTCCGATCGGGCTGAACACGACGTAGAGCACAATCGTGAGCGCGACGACGATCCATCCGCCGATGCGTGCGGACTTCGAGCCCTCGAGTGCGATCGTGGTGTTCGCCTTGAACTCGACCGGCTGCGCAAGCGGCTTGAAGACGCGGAATGCGAGCATCACGGCCATGCTAAGCGCGAAGCACACCGCCATCCGGTTAAGGAACTGCAACTCGGGCACTGCGAACTTCAGCACGCCGTAGGCGACGATGTTCGTCAGCAATCCTGCGACGCCGCACACGGCCGGGCCGCGCCGCGAGATCAGGCCAAACACGAAGACGGCCAGGATGCCGGGCGAGATGAACCCCTGCCCTTCCTGGATGATCGTGAAGATGCTGTTGCTGATCTTCGGGTTTCCGAGCTGCGGCGCTAGGAGCACCGCGAAGATCGAGAAAAAGACAACCGAGATTCTCCCAAGCAACACGACGGTCTTTTGCTCCGCTTTGCGCGCGATGTGCTTCTTGAAGATGTCCATCGCGAAGATCGTCGACGCGGCGTTGAGCATCGCTGCAAGCGAGCTGACGACCGCACCGAGCAGCGCCGCGAGCACAAAGCCGGTCAGTCCCTTGCCCTGCGGCAGCACGTGGGCGAGGAGCTGAGCGAGCGCCGTGTCGTAGCGATACGCGATCAACTTCTCAGTCGCGACTCCCTGCCCGGCTGCGCCCGCGGCTGCGCTCACGGAAGCGTTGAACGCCGCAATCTCCTCCGCGAGTCCGGCATTCACGGACTTCCACGAATGGTCCTCACTCACGAAGACTGTGTTCGCCGCCGCGGCCTCCGCGCCAAATGCGTCGCGCGTCGTCGGCAGCACCCAGACGTTGCGCGCCTTCACCGCGGCACGCGCCGCGGCGTCGGGATACACGGCGATTGCGTAGCGTCCATGCGCCCACGCTGCCACCTCGGCCTCGCCCGGAGCCTCGGCGATGCTCACGAACTGCGTCGCCGGATTCGCCTTCATGTAGCGGATCATGCTGCGCGTCGTGTCGGGTCCTGCCTCGAAACGCATCTCATCCGAGTAGAGGTTGAACGCGATGATGCCCGGCACGACGATCACGAACGGGATCAGCAGCTTCATGCCTGCCGCAAACACGATCCCTTTTTGCCCCTGCGCGAGCGACTTCGAGCCGAGCGTGCGCTGCGTGATGTATTGGTTGAGACCCCAGTAGTAAAAGTTCGGAATCCACAAGCCAAGCAGCAGTGCGGTCCACGGCAGAATCGAGTCGGTCGACGGCAGGAACATGTTCATCCGCGTCCCGTTGAGATCGAGGAATCGCTCCATCGCGCCCGCGTCGGCGGAGAGGGCCTTCACGACGACCTCGCCGGTCTGCGCGCTGACGACACTCGCGGCCTCGGTGGCCATGCCGAGCTTGTCGAACGCAAACCACATTATCAGCGCACCGCCGATGATAAGGGCGCTTCCTTGGATGAGATCGGCCCACGCGCACGCTTTCAAGCCGCCGGCGGTCACGTAGAGCATCGCAATCGCGCCGATGACGAGCGACGCCATCGGCATGCCGACAGTATAGCCGGCGGTGGCGGCGAGCGTGGAAATCGTGAGCGCGCCCGAGTAGGTCACCGCGCCGAGCAGGAGCAGGTAGATGAAGATCGTCGCGACCGCCATGATCACGCGCGCGCGGCCGTCGTAGCGGTATTCGAGGAACTCCGGCATCGTGTAGATGCCCGCCTTCAGGAAATACGGCAGGAAGAAGAATGCGACGACCACGAGCGTGATCGCGGCCATCCACTCGTAGCTGGCGATCGCCATGCCTACATGACTGGCGGCGTTGCCGCTCATGCCCACGAACTGCTCCGTGGAGATGTTCGCAGCGATCAGCGAGAAGCCGATCAGCCACCAGCTCAGGCCGCGACCGGCCAGGAAGTAGTCTTCGCTGCCACTCTCGCCGCGGCTCTTGATGAGCCCGACGGTGATCACGCCGATCACGAAGAGGACGAAAACGACGATGTCTATTGGATACAGACGGAATGCCTCAGTCATTGGTAGGGAGGAGTTGGGAAAGGCAGAGCGCCGGCGACGTTGAAGGATTCTGCGCCGCGGGGCGAATCCTTTGCTCGCGCGTTCCGTGCTCCCGTTTCCGCGTTTTCTGCCTCCCGGCAGTCCAATGGGAGCGCACGAATCCGGTTGGCCATTCGCATCCTTCTGCTACGCGATTGAGCTGATCGGCACTTTCCTCTACGGTCGAACTTCTTCAATCAAGGCACCCAGCACGCACACTTCCCTCTCATGAGTCTCTACATCGGAATCGACAGCGGAACACAAAGCACGAAAGCCATCGCGCTCGACCTCGACTCGGGCAAAGTCGTCGCCGAGGCTCGCGCTTCGCACAAACTCATCGACGGCCTGCCGGCCGGTCACATGGAGCAGCATCCCGCGGACTGGACCGCGGCGCTTGAGCAGGTCGTCGCCGAGGTCGGCGCGAGAATCGACCGCTCACGCGTGCGCGGCATCGGCGTGTCGGGCCAGCAGCACGGCTTCGTGCCCCTCGACGCGGACAACAACGTCATCCGCCCGGCGAAGCTCTGGTGCGACACGAGCACCGCGCCCGAGTGCGACATCCTCACCAAAAAACTCGGCGGCGTGAAATCCGTGATTCGGATGACCGGCCTGCCTTTTCTGCCGGGCTATACCGCGCCAAAGATTTTGTGGTTGAAGCGTCATGAGCCGGCGAACTTCAAGAAACTCGCGCATGTGCTGCTGCCGCATGACTACCTGAACTTTCACCTGACTGGCGCGCATTTCATGGAGCATGGCGACGCCTCGGGCACCGCGCTCATGGACGTGCGCAAGCGCACCTGGTCGAAGCCCGTGCTCGACGCGATCGACCGCAAGCTCGCCTCGTGCGTGCCGCCGCTTTCGGAATCGCATGAGGCCGCAGGCATGCTGCGTCCCGCACTCGCGAAGAAACTCGGCCTGCCCGACGACGTGGTCGTGAGCGCCGGCGGCGGCGACAACATGATGGGCGCGATCGGCACGGGCAACGT
>DATKCJ010000430.1:0-5736 GCA_035513275.1 Opitutaceae bacterium | reverse complement strand
CGCGCCGCGCGGCGACGTCCACCCCGCGCGTCGGTTCGTCCAGCAACCAGACCCGCGCATCGCGACGCAGCCAGCGCCCGATGACGATCTTCTGCTGGTTGCCCCCGCTCAGCTGGCTGCAGGGCTGGTCCGCATCTGCGTAGCGCACCTGAAGTCGGGACAAGAGCGCATCGGTCTCCTCAATCTCTACACGATGATCGACCCAGCCCGGGGCACCGCTGCGCAACGGCAGTCGCGCGACGCCCGCGTTCATGCGCACGCTGAGCGACGCGAAAATGCCGTCGCGCCCGCGATCCTCGGGCACGAACGCGAATCCGCACGCCACAGCGGCATGCGTGCTGCGAGCGACGAACGGCTCTTTCTCGTCGCCAAGAAAAACTTCACCTCCATCGACTCGCTCGGCGCCGAATATCGCTCGCAACAATTCGGTGCGCCCCGCACCCACGAGTCCGCCGAGACCCACGATCTCGCCGGCATGCACATCGAGCGACACGTCCCGCACCGCGCGTCCTGAGCGCAGATTTCGAATCCGCAGCACCTGTTCCCCGCAACAGTTTGTGGAGTTTGTCGCATGCGCCTGCTCCAGCGCCGCGCCTGCCATAAGCTCGATCAGCTTCGCGCGCGGTGCCCCGGCGACCGGCAGCGTGGCGGCGAGCCGGCCGTCGCGCAGGACACTCACGCGATCTGCGATCAATCTGATCTCGTCGAGTCGGTGGCTGATGTAGAGAATGGAAACGCCCTGCGCACGCAACTTCCGCAGCAGCGCAAACACCGGCCCGATCTCGGCGTTTGTGAGTGCGGCGGTCGGTTCATCGAGGATCAACAGCCTGCAATCCCGGGCGAGTCCGGCGGCGATCTCGACAAGTTGCTGTCGCCCCACGCCAAGTTGCGCCGCAGGTGTGTCCGGATGGAGGGATTCGAGTCCGACGCGTGCGAGGGCCGCGCGGGAGATCGCACGCAAGCGCGACCGGTCGATGCGTCCGCCCAAGCGCGAAGGCAACTCGCCGAGAAAGAGATTCTCCGCGACAGTGAGCGTCGGGAGGATGCCGGGCTCCTGCATCACCATCACCACGCCTGCCGACTGCGCGGCGCGACGATCCGACGGAGTGTGGGGAACACCGTCGAGAAGAAGTTCGCCCGCGTTTGCCTGCTCGATGCCGGCGATGATCTTCGAGAGTGTCGACTTTCCGGCGCCATTGCCGCCGACCAGCGCGTGGATCTCGCCCGGCTCGATCGTCAGATCGAGTTCGCGCAAGACGGCATTTGTCCCGAACGACTTTCCCACGGACCGGACGGTCAGTCGCGGCGGAATGCTCATTGGGTGACCAGATCGACCGGGGTCGAACGATCCGCGGTGGCGTGCGTTTGCAGCATCTCGAGCGCTGCCTCGATGCCAAAGACGGCGAGCCGGTCCGCATGCTGATCGGCTGTTGCGACCACGGCGCCCGAGGCGATCAGCGGCTTGATGGCGGTGATGTTGTCGAACCCGGCGACGAGCACCCGGCCATCGCGGCCGGCCGCCTTGATCGCGGCGACAGCGCCGAGCGCCATGTTGTCGTTGGCGCAGAAGAGAGCCTTGAGTTCCGGATGCGCGTTGAGCATCGCGGCGGCAACGCCGTTCGCCTTCTCCATCTCCCACTGACCGCTCTGCACCGACACGAGATCGAGGCCGGCATCCTCGATCGCATGCTCAAAGCCCATGCGACGCTGCCGGCCGTTGTCCGCGGTCGGTATGCCCTCGATGATCGCAACGGCGTCGCCCTTCGACAGCCGGCTGGCGAGCACCTCACCGACTGCGGCGGCGCCAGCTCGATTGTCCGGACCGACGAATGGCACGGAGATCCCGGCGTCCTTGAGCACAGCGGGGTCGAGGCGGTTGTCGATATTCACGACAACGATGCCCGCCGCGGAGGCGCGCTTGAGCGCCGGCACCAACGCCTTCGAGTCCGCCGGCGCAATGACGATGGCGTCGACGTGCATCGCAACCATCTGCTCGACCAGCGAGACCTGCTCGGCGAGGTCGGTCTCGTTCTTGATCCCATTGACGATGAGATCGTAGTCGGCGGCGTGGGCGGCCTGGTGCGCCTTGGCGCCTTCGGCCATCGTGCCGAAGAACTCGTTGGCGAGCGACTTCATCACGAGCGCGACGCGCGGCTTCGCCGCGACCGGTGTTTCGTCCTGCTCCTTGTTCTTGCAGCCCGGCAATCCAAGGGCGATTGCAGTGATAACGGCAACGATTCGCAGTGCGTGACGTTTCATTGTGAGGTGGTTCGGTTTCGGAGCGATCGGATCACGAAGCGGCCGCCGAACCTGCGGGGACGCAGTCGATCTTCTCAACATTGATGGATCCGGAGCGGACCTCGAGGAACGGCTTGCCGTCCTTCAGACCCACGACTCCGTAGCCGGTTTTCGTCGCGAGAAAGCTCCGGAAATCGCCCGCGATCGCAGGCGTCAGGTGCAGGACCTTCTCCACCGCGTCGTAGCGCGCGCCACTCAACGCCTGCAAGAGTCCGTAGGATGCGAGCGCACGCGCATACCAATGCCCGCACTCGTATTCGTCGAAGGGATTGCGGATGCGACCGTCGTAACGCGCGCGGCACACGCGCACGACCTCGAGCCCTTCGTCGACCATTCCCATGCAGATAAGATGCGAGGCGACCTGGTATTCGATTCCCGTCCACACCTCGTTCGAGTAGACGAACGGAAGCGACAGCGCCCCACCCTTCGGCCATGTGCACAGCAGGAGCCCGCCCTCGGCACCTGCGGCAAACGTGGGTCGCTGCGGGTTCACGTGGGCGGAGAGATCGTGTTTCAGGTTGTGGCGATGCACGGCGCTCAAGTGGCTCGCGACCTTCTGCGCGTCGAGCACCTGGCCGACGCCGCACATGAGCGCGATCCAGGAGCCGAGCACCCCGTCGGAGAGGCAGCCGGTGCCGTATTGGTATTTTGGCCCTTCCTTTTCGAGCAGCGCCAGTGCCTCGGGCGAATACTTGCTCCCGAATCCGGTGACCGTGGGATCGGCGGCGCGCAGTCCTTTCCACTCGATCTTCTGGATGAAATACTCGCCGTCGAACAACTCGGACTCCGCGCGCTTTGTCCCGCGATCGAGCAACGCCGCGTATTCCTTCACATCATCGCCGAGCGCATTGCCCATGAGGACCGCTGCCTGCAGCGCGCCGAGATAGAAACTCGTGCACATGCCGTTCGGCCCCCAGAACTCGATGTCGTAAGTGTTGTGGTGCGGCTCTTCGAGCCAGCCTTTGCGGTCCGGATCCCACGTCTCGATGCAGTAGTCGAGGCTCTTCCTCACTCTCGGCCAGAGGCCTCGCAACCAATCCGTGTCGCCACCGATCCGCCACTCGCGATGCACCTTCATGATGCCGCCGAGCTGTCCATCCGCCGCGGAGTGGAATGTGTTCTCGACTGCCCGGATCGGCAGCGCCGCGCGAAACTGCTGGTGCCCGACGTCGTCCTGATTCGGGCCAAACTCGGTCTCGCGCAAGCTGCGCTCTAGGTCAGGGAAGAGGTGCGCAATCGCCTGGGCATAGTTCCATACGTGCGTGCAAGAGCCCGAGCAGCAGCCTTCCTCGTCGCGGCACCCTTCCCACGCCCAGAGTCGGCCGTCGGTCTGCCGCAAGACGGTCGGCGACTTCAGAATGCCGAGATTCGCCGCGACGGCCTCGACCACCTCGGCCGGAAGCGTGGTATCATAGAACGCCTTCGAAAATCGCGCACTCGCCTCGCGAAGGCTGCCGTAGTTGTCGCGCCAGTGCGCGGCGATTGCCGCGACGTCGGCGAAACGCCCGGAATACCAAGGACTGTAGGCCACGCCCGTCTTGTCCTTCTTGTGGTCCGGCTCGCCCATGCCGAACTCGCGAATGTTACTCTTGCCACAATACCAGCAAAGCCGCACCGCAATCGTCCGGGTCGCGCCCGGTGCAAGCGTGAACGGGACAAACACCGTGCCTCCCGGCGACGGCGCCGCCTCATCGGTCGGCGGCCGGTCAAAGCACGCTCCCGCAGCGATGTCGTTCCACGCCATCGTCAGTGGATCGAACCAGCTTCCTCGAAACCATGCGTGGTTCACCTTCGACTCGGGATCGGACACGGACACGGCGAACGACGCCTCCTCCCACGGCTTCTCGCCGGAGCCCGCGCTCCAGATGACGTAGCCGCCGTCGAGGGCCTTCACTGCGTTCGGCAGCTTGCCGTCGCGCCCCGTGAAGAACTGCTTTGCGTTGAACGAGAACACCGCTTCGACAGTCGCCGCGGTCGGATTCGTGAAGCGATACTCGACACCTGCGACGGGAAGGCTCGATCCGTCCGAATCGCCCGGCGTGAACGGGCTCCAGCCCGTGATCCCGACTTCGAGCGGGACTGATGCATCGTCGAGCACGATGCTGCCGAACGGAAATCGAGTCGTGAACTTCGCTCGCGCGAACCGCGGCAGACCGAAGCTCTTCTCGCCAAGACCGGTGGCCGCGGCGCGCATGCCGAACAGCTTCCAGCCCGGCACCGGCCCCTCGAGCACGCGCGCGACGGGTTTCTCGCCGCGCACGCAGACAGCCGCGAACATGCACGGCTCGTTGAACACGTCCGGCTGGTTCCGGATCGAGATGTGCGAGAACGCGCCTGTGCCCTCGAGGCAGATCATGCCTGCGCCGATCCCGCCGAGCGGGAACGCGAGACGGTTGATCTGCGCGCCCTCGTAGCTGCCATTGAACTTTCGCGAAGGCGTCATGGCGGGTTCATCACCCGAGGACGACGCGTGCACGCTGCCGGGAGCGAGGCCGGCAAGCAGCCCGGCCGCCGCTGAGAACTTCAGGAACTCGCGCCGCGGCATCGCATCGCCGTTCGCATGTGTGTCTTTCATCGGAAACGTGGGGTTTGAGATCAGTTGGCAAGAGCGTCAGGAAGAAAGTCGCGGTGCGTCGGCATTGGACGCCCCGGCCGGAAGAACTCGAGATGGCCAAACTCGCTGGCAATCCCGAGCGAGGGATCGAGGCCGAGAAATGCAGCGCTCACGGAACCCGCGAGCGCCTCCGGATCGGCCTCGGCGCGCAGGTTCACGACGACGCGCCCGGCTGTGACTTTGCGTCCAAGGCGGATGCCGGTGACGGCGACCGCATCGTTGCTCACGACATGCGCACTGCCGACCCCGGAGCCGTCCGCTCCTTCGCCATCGCGATGGATCATCAACTTCAAGTGTGCAATCGCCGCGCCCGAATCGCGCAGTCGCAACTGCATCGCGGTAGCGAGCGCCAGAAGCAGCGCGTCGGGATCGAACGCCCGCTCCGCGGATACGCCGACGACCGCGTTCAGCCACCCGAGCTTCGCCTCGCCCGCGGCGTAACGGTCGTAGTCGACCTCCATCGTCGCGCGCGCGACCTGCTTACCGAAAAGCACCCGGCGAAACCAAGCTGCCGTTCCCTCGCCGCTGCGCGACGACACGGCAAACACCGCGGCGCGAGGGAAGCGTCTCGCGAGTTCCGCGCACAACGACCCGCGCTCGTCCGCATCGAGTTGATCGGCCTTCGTCACGACGATCAATTCGGCCTCCTCGAGTTGTTTCTCCAGGATGTATTGAACGTCGTCGCAGAAACCGCGGGAGCGGAGAGGTTCGAGAAGATCACGTGCGCGCGCCGGAGCGACGAGCACGCTGAGCGGCGCCACCGTGAACTCGGCGCCGTAGAGCCGCTGCATCGGGTAGCCGACCGTCGCCGCCAGATCGGTGCA
>DATKCJ010000429.1:0-7163 GCA_035513275.1 Opitutaceae bacterium | reverse complement strand
GTGGTAGGGACGGCCGTTGCGGTCGAAGACGACGGCGGTGACGCCGGCTGCCTTCGCCTTCTCTGCGAATGTGACGCCGAGCGCCTTGGCGCTGGCGACGTTTGCGGCGAGCTTCTTTCCGCGGTTTTCCGGCGAGAGGCTCGTGAGCGACACGATCGTGGAGCCAGCGACGTCGTCGATCGCCTGCGCGTAGACGTGCTTGCCGCTGAAGTGCACGCACAGGCGCGGGCGCGCGGCGGTGCCCTTGACCTTCTTGCGGATGCGCCAGCGGCGCTTCTGGAGGAGAATGGATTTCTGGATTGTATTCATTGTGCGGATCCTCGTGTGGGATCTGGGTGGCGGCAGGCCGCGCCTTAGGCGACGGTCTTGCCCTCCTTGCGGCGGACGCGCTCGGCGTGCTCGCCTACGATGCGCACGCCCTTGCCCTTGTAGGGCTCCGGCGGGTAGTAGCTGCGGATATCGGCCGTGACCGCGCCGACGAGCTGCTTGTCGCAGCCCTCGATCTTGATCTTGGTCTGGTCGGTGACGGTGAGCTTGATGCCGTCCGGCACGGAATACTTGATCGGGTGCGAGTAGCCCAGCGCGAGGTCGAGAACCTTGCCCTGGAGGTTAGCCTTGAACCCGACGCCCTGGATCTCGAGATCCTTGGAGAATCCGTCCACGACGCCCTTGACCATGCCGTTCACGACAGAGCGCACGGTGCCGTGCATCGCCTTCGCAAAGCGGCTGTCGCCCTTCGGCTCGAAGGTGAGCTTGCCGTCCTTGGTCGTGATGGTGACGACGTCTTCAAACGTCTTCTGAACTTTTCCCTTCGGGCCTTCGACGTGAACGGTGGCGCCCTTCACGTCGATTTTGACCTTGGCGGGAATGGAAATGGGAAGTCTGCCGATGCGGCTCATGATTTGTGTGTCTCCTTACCAGACGCTGCAGATGAGCTCGCCGCCGAGCTTTTGGCGCCGCGCGTCCTGGTCCTTCATGAGGCCCTTGGACGTCGAGACGATGCTGATGCCGAGTCCGTTCAGGACGCGGGGAATTTCCCGATAGCCGTAGTAGAGACGGCGGCCGGGCGTGCTGAGGCGGCGGACGTTGGTGATCGCCGGTGTGCTCTCAACATACTTGAGCTTCACGACGATGGTTTTGTGGCCGTTCTCGTCGGAGCCGTCGGTGAAGTCGTGCACGAAGCCCTCTTCCTTGAGGATGCGGGCGATGCCAGCCTTCGCGTTGGAATGCGGCGCGGCGCACTCGGCCTGGACGGCCTTCGAGGCATTGCGGATGCGCGTGAGAAAGTCGCTGATTGGGTCTGTCATGGATGTTTGTGTTGTCCCGGGCGGATCATATCCGGGCGCTCTCGCGCCAACTTCCGCGGGGGAAAAATGATTACCAGGATGATTTGGTGACTCCGGGGATTTTGCCGTTGAGCGCGAGCTCGCGGAAGGTGATGCGCGACACGCGGAACCGGCGCATGTAGGCGCGCGGGCGGCCGCTCAGCAGGCAGCGGTTGCGCACGCGGATGGGCGACGAGTCGCGCGGGAGCTTCGCGAGCGCCTTCTGGGCGGCGAAGAACTCCTCGTCGGTCGTGGCGGGGTTCGCGAGGACGGCCTTGAGCGCGGCGCGCTTGACGGCGAACTTCTCTACGAGTGCCATGCGGCGCTTGTTCTTTTCGATGGAGGATGTCTTGGCCATGGCGTCAGGCGGCGGTTGCTTTCGGGGCGGCGGTCTCGGTGCGGCGGAACGGGAAGCCGACCAGGCGCAGGAGCTCGCGAGCGTCGTCGTCGGTCTCGGCCGTGGTGACGATGCTGATGTCGAGGCCCATGGTGCGCTTGGAGGATTCCAGCGAGATCTCGGGGAAGATGGTGTAGTCGGTGATGCCGAGGTTGTAGTTGCCGTTTCCGTCGAGCTTGTTCGGCACGCCGCGAAAATCGCGGATGGCCGGGATGGAGACGGCGAGCAGGCGCGTGAGGAACTCCCACATGCGCTGGTTGCGCAGCGTGACGGAGGCGCCCACGATCTGGCCCTTGCGGAGCTTGAAGTTCGAAATCGCCTTGCGGGACTTCGTGAGCACGGCCTTCTGGCCGGCGATCGAGGAGAGATCCTTCTGCGTGTCGGCGATGAGGGTCTTGTCCGCGGCGGCGCTGATGCCCGTGTTGAGCGTGACCTTGACGATGCGCGGCACCTCGTGGCGGTTCTTGAATCCGCGGCTGGCGACAAGCGCCGGGACGACCGTCTCGGTATAGTGTTTCTTGAGTTCTGGGACTTTCATGGCAGTGGCTCCGGATTTCCGACCCGGTGCGAATTGGATGCTTGCTGAGTTCAGGCCTTGGCAGGCGCGCGCTTGGCGGCGCGGCGCTCGTGCTCGGCGAGGAGCATGAGGTTGGGGAGCGCGATCGAGCCTTCGCGCTCGACGATGCGGCCGTTCGGGTTGTCCTGCGACTTGCGCTCGTGCTTCTTCATCATGCCGACTCCCTCGACGAGGGCGCGGCCCTTCGCGGGGATGACCTCGAGGATCTTGCCCTGCTTGCCGCGGTGGGAACCGGATCGGACGACGACAATGTCGCCGCGTTTAACGTGTGTCTTGACGCTCATCACAGCACCTCCGGTGCGAGGGAAATAATCTTCATGAAGTTCTTCTGTCGCAGTTCGCGCGCGACCGGGCCGAAGATGCGGGTGCCCTTCGGGTTGCCGTCGTCGCCGATGATGACGACCGCGTTGTCGTCGAAGCGCAGGTAGCTGCCGTCGGCACGGCGGATCGCGGCCCTCGTGCGGACAACGACGGCCTTGCAGACCTCGCCCTTCTTAACCGTGGCGTCGGTGCTGCTTTCCTTGATGTTGACGGTGACGATGTCGCCGATACCCGCTGAGTCGGTTGTCTGGCCGACGCGGTGGATCATCGAGGCCCTGCGGGCGCCGGTGTTGTCAGCGACGCCGAGAATGGAACGCATCTGGATCATGACGTGGCCTCCGTTGCGTGGGTTGTGTCGATTTGCTGGCCGAGCTTGATGACGCGGGTCACGCGCCAGCGCTTCAGGCGGCTCATCGGTCGTGTCTCCATGATCTCGACCTGGTCGCCGACGTGGCTCTCGTTCTTCTCGTCATGCACGTGCACGACGGTCTTGCGATTGATGACCTTTAGATAACGCGGGTGCGGAATCTTGTAGGCGACGGTGACCTTGATCGACTTGTCGCCGCTGCGGCTGGTGACAAGCCCGAGAAGGGTTTTCCGATTGTTGCGATTGGAAGCTTCCATGGTGTGGCGTGGGGTCTCAGGCCGCGGTGACGGCGGACTTCTCCTTCTTGATGGTCTCGAGGCGCGCGATGTCCTTGCGCAGGGTGCGAAGCTCGTGGGTCTTCTCGACCTGGCCCGTCTGTTTGCGCAGGCGCATGTGGAGCAGCTTCTCGCGGGTTTCGCGCAGGCGGGTGTCGAGTTCGACAGGCGCAAGTTCGCGGATTTCCTTGGTATTCATTTGAGTGACGTGTGCGCGGTTCAGACGGTGCCCTCGCGCACGATGAAGCGCGAACGGACGGGCAGCTTGGTGTCGGCGAGGCGGAGCGCCTCGCGGGCGAGGTTGATGGACACGCCGCCGATTTCCATGATCACCGCGCCGGGCTTTACGAGTGCGACGTAGTATTCGACCGGGCCCTTGCCGCGACCCATGCGGGTCTCGGCCGGCTTCTTGGTGACAGGGAGGTGCGGGAAGATGCGAATCCAGACCTTGCCCTTGCGCTTGAGGTGGCGGGAGACGGCCACGCGGGCGGCCTCGATCTGGGCGCCAGTGACGCGCGAGCGCGTGAGGGATTGGACGCCGAATTCGCCAAATGCGAGCGTGTTGCCGCGTGTGGCCTTGCCGAGGATTTTCCCCTTGTGGGCCTTGCGATACTTGGTGCGTGCGGGTTGGAGAGCCATGGCGGTTCAGATCAGGAGTTCGTGTCGGCGTCCTTTTTGCAGATCCAGCATTTCACGCCGATCTTGCCGTAGACGGTCTTGGCCTCTGCGAAGCCGTAATCGATGTTTTCGCGAAGCGTGTGCAGCGGCACACGGCCGATGCGCTGGAGTTCGCGGCGTGCGATTTCAGAACCGCCGAGGCGACCTGAGCACTGGAGCTTGATGCCCTCGGCACCGAGGCTCATTGCCATCTGCATCGACTTCTTCATCGCGCGGCGGAATGAGATGCGGCGCTCGAGCTGGAGCGCGACGTTCTCGGCCACGAGCTGGGCCTCGATCTCGGGCTTCTTCACTTCCTGGATGTCCAGGAGGATTTCCTTGCCGGTGATCTTCGCCAGCTCGAGCTTGATGCCGTCGATCTCGGTGCCCTTGCGACCGATGACGATGCCCGGGCGCGCGGTGAAGATCTTCACGCGCACGCGGTTTGAGGCGCGCTCGATGAAGATGCGCGGCACGGATGCCATCTTCAGCTTCTCGAGAAGCATGGTGCGGATGAGATGATCCTCGATGAGGAGGAGACCGAATTCCTTCTTCTTCGCGAACCAGCGCGACTGCCAGTTGCGGCGAACGGCGAGGCGGAAACCGACGGGATTAGTTTTTTGGCCCATGGCGAAATTACTTTGCTGCGACTTCGGAAAGCACGATGCGGATGTGCGACAACTTCCTGCGGCGCGGCATCGCCGTGCCCTTTGCGCCCGCCTTGAAACGGCGAAGCACCGGCCCGAGTTCGACGACCGCGGAGCTCACGACGAGCACATCGGACGAGAGGTTCTTGTTGTTCTCCGCGTTCGCGATCGCCGACTTGAGCGTCTTGGCGACGAGGCGCGCGGACTTGCGGGGAATGAGGTTCACCATGTCGAGCGCCTCGGTGGCGGGCATCCCCTGGATCACGCGGGTGATCTCGCGGACCTTCTTGGGCGACATTCTGGCGTTGCGTGTGAGTGATTTGATGTCCGTGGACATGGGAAAAAATGTGTTGGGATTAGAGAAGTGCGTTCACGACGACCCGGTCGCCGGCCTGGATGGCCGAGGCGGGCTCGAGACTCGTGATGAGTGCGACCGCGCGATCGCGGCGAAGCTCGGCGATGCAAACCTGGGCAATCGGCGCGCCGTTGCGCTCAACCGTGGCAGTCATGCCCTGGCGCCAGCCGTCGGATTGTCCGCCGGCGAGCACGACCAGATCCGCCGCTCCGGCATTCGCGATCGAGGCGACGCTGAGCGTGCGAACGCTGAGCGTGCTCGTCGCGACGACGGGCGTCTGCGCTGCGGCGGCCGATCCGATGAGGAGGGCGGCGGCGGCAAACAGGGATCTGGTGGAGAGCGATCGCATCAGATGACCTTCGCGGTGTGCGAACCGTGCGCCTTGAAGAAGCGCGTCGGCGAAAATTCGCCCAGCTTGTGGCCGACCATGTTTTCCGTGATGAACACGGGAACGAAGGTCTTGCCGTTGTGGACGTTGAACGTGAGCCCGATGAACTCGGGAGTGATGGTCGAGCGGCGCGACCACGTCTGGATGGGCTTGCGCGCCGCGGCCTTCTGCGACTTCGCGACTTTCTCGAGAAGCGAGGGTTCGACGTAGAAACCCTTTTTGATGGAACGTGACATGGTTCGTGAGAGTTATGCGATGCGGCGCGTGGGTTACTTCTTGCCGCGCGGCGGGCGGCCGTTCTTGCGCGTGATGATGAGCGTGTTCGACGGCTTGGAGCGGCGGCGCGTCGGGAAACCCTTCGCGAGCTGGCCCCACGGCGAGACGAGGTGCTGGCGTCCGCCACCACCCTTGGACTTGCCCTGGCCGCCACCGTTCGGGTGGTCGACGGGATTCATGGCGACACCGCGCACGCGCGGGCGCTTGCCGAGCCAGCGGTTGCGGCCGGCCTTGCCGAGCTTGATGCTGCTGTGCTCGTTGTTGTCGACTTCGCCGATCGTCGCGCGGCAGCGCGCGTTGACGATGCGAAGCTCACCGGAAGGCATGCGGATCTGGGCGGTCTCGCCCTCGACGCCCACGAGCTCGACGGCGTTGCCGGCCGAGCGTGCGATCTGGGCTCCACGGCCCGGATACATCTCGACGGCGTGGATGCGCGTCGAAGGAGGGATGGCGCTGAGCGGATAGGCGTTGCCCGGGTGGAATTCGTTGTCGGGGCAGGAGGCGGCGCTGACGACCTTGTTGCCGACCTTCAATCCCTGCGGTGCGAGGATGTAGCGCTTCTCGCCGTCGGCATAGGCCAACAGTGCGAGATTCGCCGAGCGGTTTGGATCGTACTCGATCGCCTGCACGGTCGCAGGGATGTCGAGCTTGTCGCGCTTGAGATCGATCACGCGATAGAGGCGCTTGTGGCCTCCGCCGCGGCGACGGGTTGTCGTGCGGCCGTAGCAATTACGGCCACCAGACTTGCTCTGCGACTTCGTGAGTCCGCGCTGCGGGCGCTCCTTGGAGAGCTCCGGGCTCTGGTTCAGGATCGTGAACCGGCCGGTCGGCGTGATTGGGCGAAATGATTTTAGAGGCATGGCTTTGTCTCCGGTGGCGTCAGACCAGTTCGATCTTGTCGCCCTGTTTCAGGGTCACGATGGCCTTCTTGTAGTCGGATTTGAAACCCGGCCGGCCGAAGCGGCCCTTGGTGGCCTTGCCCTGGATGTTCATGAGGTTCACCCGCGTAACCTTGACTTTGAAGGTCTGCTCCACGGCGTCGCGCACCATGTGCTTGTTGGCGTCGGCGAAGACCTCGAAGGTGTATTGGCCGAACGTCGACGAGAGCTTGTTGGACTTCTCGGTGAGGCGGACGAGTTTGAGAACTTTGTCGGGGGACTTCATCAGTTGGCTCCCTTCATGCGGGCGATGACGATCTCGAGGGCCTTCTCCGAGAGGATGAGGCTGCGATATTTGGTGAGGTCGAGCGTGTTCAGGCTCGACGAGTCCTGCGTCTCGACGCGCGCGAGGTTGCCCGTGGCGCGGCGCAGCTCGGGCGTGAGCCGCTCGTCGACGAAGAGCACGCGGCCCTTCGGTGCGATCTTGCTAAGCACGGCGTTGACCTCGCGGGTCTTTGAGTTCGGGGCCGAAAAGGCCTCGATCACATCGATCTCACCTGCGACGGCGCGGTCGAAGAACGCGCGGCGGAATGCCAGCGCCTTGACCTTCGAGTTGATCTTCTTGGAGAAGTCGCGCGGGCGCGGGCCGAAGACGACACCGCCTCCGGTCCAGATGGGCGAGCGTGTCGAGCCGGCGCGG
>DATKCJ010000428.1:0-9975 GCA_035513275.1 Opitutaceae bacterium | reverse complement strand
GCATGTCGTGACCAAGCGCGATGCGGCCGCAGCCGATCTGGCCGACGCGGATCTTGTTGCTCGGCGCGTCGGCACCGAAGAGGCGCGACGGAAGGATCAGCGGTGCGGCGAAAAGCGCGGCGGCGCCTGCGGTCGAGGTGCGGACGAACTGGCGGCGGGTGATGTGGCGGGAGGGTTTCATGGGAAAATTCTGGTTCTGTCGTGGCCCGCTGCGTGAGCAGCGGGATTCTGACTCTCGATATTCATTGGTCGATCGGAGTCCCTGCGCTCACGCGCAGGGCTACGAAAGGCTCTGCGATCACAGTCCATCGGTATTGCTCACGAATGCGATCCTCGCGTTGTCGGGCGACCACGACGGGACGTTGATCGTGCCCTGCCCGCCAAAGAGGTAGGCGATGACGCGCGGTGTGCCTCCTGAGGCGGGCATCATGCGCAGGTAGCAATGCTTGTAATAAGGATGCTGGCTCGGCTCGACGTCCTGCCCGTAGGAGATGAAGACGATCCACTTTCCGTCCGGCGAGATGTGCGGGAACCAGTTGTTGAATTCGTCGTCGGTCACCATCTCCTGGTCCGAGCCGTCGGGCTTCATACGCCAGAGTTGCATGAGACCGCTTCGCGTGGAGTTGAAGTAGATGTATTTCCCGTCGGGCGAATATTCAGGCCCGTCGCTGAGTCCCGCCGAGTCCGTGAGTCGGATTTCCTCACCGCCCTCGGCGGAAATCTTGTAGATGTCGTATTTGTCCGAAGTCGCGTCCGGCGTGTGTTTGCGGCCGCCAGTGTAGACCAGCCACTTCGCGTCGGGCGACCAGCCGTGGAAATAGGACGGCGATTTCGGCGTCACGCGCACAGGTGCCCCTCTCTCCTTCGCCGAGCCTTCGGCGGGCAAGCCGCCCGATGGAAGCTTGTAGATCACGGAGCGGCCGTCGTCATCCGGCGTGTGGATGCTCACGCCGAGCATGCTGCCGTCGAACGTGAGCACGTGGTCGTTGTTGTTGCGGCCGATGGTGCCGGTGTCGAGAGGACCGAGCTGCTTGGTGACGAGGTCGAAGGTCTTGAGCTGGCCGCGATCGGGACCGGGTCCGCTGACGTTGACGATGAGCGTGCGGCCGTCGGGCATCCAGTTGGGTGCCTCGAACTGCACGGGCGAGCTGTGCACGATCTCAAGTTTGCCAGTGTGGACATTCAGGATTTCGAGGTGCGCGCCGATGTAGTCGCGGTAAGGCACGTAGCCGGCCTTCGGCGGGATCGCGATGCGCACATCGCGGAAGATCGCCTCCTCCTTCACCTCGGCGTTGTGCGAGCATAGGAAGAGACCGACGAAGAGTTCTTCCCCGAGATCGAGGCTCTCGAGTGTGGCCGTCGTGAACGGCTCCCCGTAGCGCGCCGAGGAGAAAATGTAAGTGTTGCCGCGGCGCTCGAGCTGCACGACATCGCCTCCCTTGATGTCGAGCTCGATCTGCTCGGTGTCCGCGCCCTTCGCGCGGCGGTATTGGAGCGAGGTGAGGCCATCGCCGTGGATGCAGGCATCGGCGTAGGCCGAGTCTGCGTCGAGACTCGATCGCGCGATCCAGCCGGCCTTGCGATGCGCGTCGACTCCCATGCCGACGAACTCGATTCGGGCGCGCGCGATGAAGTCGCCCTTGATCTTCTTCCACGCGAACTGGAACTGGTCGGTGTTGCCCCACATGTTCGTGCCGCCGGCGCTCATCCGGTAGTGCTGAAGGCTTGCATCGTAGGACGTGGAGCCCGCGATCGCGGGCGAGCCAACATCGGCATGGTTGGAGAACTGTCCGACGGATTCGGCATTCATTGCGAGGGCGAGGACGAGAAAGCCAGCGGCTGCGCCGGCAAGGCGGGGGTGGTTCATGGTAAGTCGGTCAGGGGTTTGGCGGGGAACGGAGAATCTACTTCGCACAGGCGTATTTGCCACGGGAATCTCTCCGCGCGGCCTACATTTCAGAATCCCATGCTCACGCCACCGTCGACCGGAAGAATCGCGCCGGTAACAAACTTCGCGGCGGGCGACGCGAGATAGACGGCGGCCCAGCCGACGTCGGACACGTCGCCGAGTTTCTGCATCGGCGTGCGGCTGAGTATCTTTGACTTGCGCGCGGGGTCGCCGGCGAACGCCTTGCGCGACATCTCCGTGTCGATCCATCCCGGCGCGACTGCGTTCACGCGCACGCCGTGCTGCGAGAGCTCGGTGGAGAGCGTGCGCACCATGCCGAGCATCGCGGTCTTCGCCGAGCTGTAGGCGACCACGAGCGGAATACCGAAGAGCGAGGCCATCGACGCGATGAAGAGGATCGAACCGTGCTTGCGCTCCGTCATGCCAGGGATCACCGCGCGATTCAGCGCGTGCGCGCCGAGGATGTGGGTGGAGAGCACGTCCTGAAACTCCTCGACCGTCGTGTCGACGGCGGACTTCTTCAGATGGATCCCTGCGTTGTTAATCAGACACGTGACTGGCCCGTGCTCCCGCGTGATCTGTTGGATGAGAGCCTCAGCGCCGTCCAGCTTCGTGATGTCGTGCCTGACAAACGCCGCGCCCTTCCCCATCTCCTTCACGGCCTTGGCGAGAAGTTCCTCGCGCCGGCCCACAAGCACGACGCGCGCGCCGGCCATGTGCATCGCGATCGCGATCGCCTGGCCGATGCCAGTGCCGCCGCCGGTGATGACCGCGAGTTCGCGCTTGAGCGAGAAGACCGCGGGGAAGTTTGATTTAATGTTCATGAATGTAGCCCTGCGCGTGAGCGCAGGGACCGAATCGCGTTTGCACTCAAGGAGATCCCGCTCCTCACGGAGCGGGCCGTAGCCCTGCGCGCTTGTCGCGCCGTAGTGAAGCGTAGGCGGAGAAGCGCAGGGACGCATTGCAAATCGGAATCCCGCTGCTTCCGCAGCGGGCTACAAGAAGAGTGCCGATAGGCTCGGTGTTCATGCTTTGTTAAAGTTTTCCAACACCGCGCGGATCGCGCGGGTGTGATCAGGCGTGCTGCCGCAGCACGAGCCGACGATCGCGATGCCCGCGTCGAGGACCTCGGGCACGGACTTTGCCATGTCGGCCGGGAGCTGCTTGTAGACGGCCTTCAAATTCTCGAGGACGGGCAGCCCGGCGTTCGGCTGGACCATCACGGGCAGCGAGCAACTCCCGCGATAGATGCGGCCGACCATCGCCGCGCCGACCATGTCCATTCCTGTGCCGCAGTTCAGCGCGACGACGTGCGCGCCGCGTTCTTCCACGAACGCAGCGGCCTGCTCGGGCGAGATCCCCATCATCGTCTTGTAGAACGTGCCGTCCATCGAGAGGTCGTAGGCAAGCGACGCGATGATGCACGGCGCGCCCGCGGCCTTCGCGGCGTCGATGGCGAGGCCGAGTTCTTCGAGTCCAGTCTGCGTCTCGATTATGATCGCATCGGCGCCGGCCTTCACGAGTGCCTCGGCCTGTTCGCCAAGCGCGGAGGCGGCGTCGGCCTCGCTAAGATCGCCATAAGGCTCAAGCAGTGCGCCCAGCGGACCGATGTCGCCGAGCACGAAGCCCTGTCGTCCCGCAAACGCCTCGCGCGCGATACGAACGCCCGCGGAGTTGATCTCGGCGAGCTCGGCCTCGTGCCCGTGCCGGCGCATCATGAGCCGGCTGCCGCCAAATGTATTTGTGATGATGCAGTCGGCGCCCGCGTCGACGTAGCGAGTCTGGATCGCGAGCACGCGCTCGGGATGCGTGAGGTTCCAGGCCTCGCCGCAGCCGCCTTGCTCGAGGCCGGCGAGCATCAGTTGCGTGCCCATCGCGCCGTCGCATACCAGACGGCGGGTTTGGAGGGATTCAAGAAGTGAGGACTGCATGGGAAAAGTTTGCGCCGTTTTCAGGAAAGCTCGATCTGAACCTTCACGCTCGTGGGCTTCATCCGGCACGCGTATTCGAACGCGGCGACAGAGTCACCGAACCCGTAACGGTCGGTGATCAGAGGGCGCACGTCGATCTTGCGGCTGCCCATCAAGGCGAGTGCCCGCGGGAAGACATGCGCGTAGCGAAAGATCGACTCGATCCGCGCCTCCTTCACCTGCGCGGCCACGACATCGAACGGCACCGGCGCGCCCGGCATGCCGATGAGCACGATGCATCCCCCGGGACTCACAACCTCGAGAGCCTGTGAAATCGATTGCGGAAGCCCGACCGCATCGAAGACGACATCCGCGCCCCAGCCATCCGTCGCATCGCGCACGGTATCGGCGAGATTATGCTTCGCCACGTTCACTGGTGTGATCGGGCCGAGCGTCGCCGCGAGATCGAGCTTCGGCTGCTGCACATCCGTGATGATCACCCGGCTGCAGCCGCCTGCGAGTGCAGCAAGCGCAGTCACCATGCCGATCGGGCCTGCGCCGAGCACGACCGCGACATCGCCGGGCCGCAGCCGCGCCTTGTTCGCCGCGTGCATGCCGACCGCGAGCGGCTCGACCATCGCGCCTTCGCCGAAGCTGACGTTGTCAGGCATCTTGAAGGTAAATGCCGCCGGGTGCACGATACTCGGGCGCAGGCATCCGTGCACGGGCGGCGTCGCCCAGAAGCGGACTGCGGGATCGAGATTGTAAAGGCCGAGGCGTGTCGCGCGGCTGTCAGGGTCGGGCACGCCAGGCTCCATGCACACACGGTCGCCGACGCGGAGCGATTTGACTGCGGCTCCCGTTTCAACAACGACACCGGCCGCCTCGTGGCCGAGCACCATCGGCTCGCGCACAACGAACGGCCCGATCGCACCGTGCTTGTAGTAGTGAACATCGCTTCCGCAAATCCCGACCGTGTGGATGCCGACACGCACGTCGTTCGCACCGAGCGGCTCATCGATCTCGATCTCGCGAAGATTGAGCGAAGCGACCTTTTCGAGAACGACGGCTTGCATGGCAGGGTGGATTCTACAGTCCGGCAGGGTCGACGCTAGAGGAATGCGGCACTCCGTCGAACACCACGGTAAGCGGTTTCCGAAGGTTCGCGACAGTCTCGAGCGGGGAATGCTGCGTGACGATGAACCGCGCCATCCAGCCGGCTTCGATCCGTCCGAACTTCTCGCGGTAACCGAGGCGTTCGGCACCGGCGCCGGTCGCGGAGTTGATGACAGCGACCGGCGGCATGCCCGCGAGCTCCATCAGCTCGAGTTCGCGCAACAGGCCCACTCCATGCGGCACGCCGCAAGAGCCCGCGTCGCTCCCGGCGATGATGATTACACCCATCGCATGCGCGCGGGCGAGGCTCGCCGCGTGATTGTCGAGAATGCGCTTCAAATGGTTCGCGACGGTTGCGTCCCAGCCGAAGCGCGCCGCGTGGTCGAGTTGCACCTGCACCGGCGCGAACGTCGGCACCCACGCGATCCGGCGGTCGCGCATCCGCGCAAGTTGATCGTCGCGCACGAAGAATCCGTGCTCGACCGAATCCACACCGGCCTCGATGACGCGCTCGATACCCGCATCACCCGAAGCGTGCGCGAACGTCTGCAGCCCCGCAGCGCGCGCCGCGGCGACAAGCTGATGGAGCTCGTCTACCTTCATCTGTGGGTCAGTCGTCACCGCGCCTGCCTTGAAATTTATGATCCCGGTCGGGATGAGCTTGATCCGATCGGCGCCCGCCGCGACACGCGCGGCCACACATTCGGCGGGCGATGCATAGTCCTCGAGCGCGCCACCCATGAAGCTGCCGTAGCGTCCGCGGTGGTGAATCGCCGCGCCGGGGCTGTCGAGGTAGGGCATGAACGAAGCGGCGTCTGGTGTAGGGCGGGTCTCAGACCCGCCACGTTGCAGGTCATTCTGCTGGCCAGCAGAATGCCCTACCGCTTCGCGACGCTGCTTGCAGAGTTTGCTGATCGCGAGGCCGACGCCGTCCTTGTCGCCTGCGTCGCGCACGCCGATCACCCCGAGTCGCACCAGTTTCTCGAGCCGCGGCATCGCCGCCGCGAGGAGCGCCGTCGCGTCTTGCTTCAGGTATTCGGCGCGCCTGTCGAATTCGAGTTCGCCGCCCTCGAGGAAAAGGTGCGCGTGTGCATCGGCGAGACCAGGCACCATTGTCACATCGGAGGCAGAGACGTCCGGTGTCGTCTGTCCCTCGCGAAGCAATGATGCCGGCGGCGTGCTTCCCGAGTCGCCGACGAAGCGAACGCTCGCGGCGTCGTAAACGATGTGCGCGTCGCGTCGTGGCGTTGTGCTCGTGCCGTCGAGCAGCGTGCCGACGTGCAGCCAGATCGGATGATCGCGGGTGGCGACGGGGATTTGCGGCGAATGCGTCATTGTGTGTCCCGCTCCTCACGGAGCGGGCTACAAGATTGTGTAGCCCTGCGCGTGAGCGCAGGGACCGACTGGCGCGACCGAAACAAGCCGGTTGTGGATCTTCCAAAACCGCCCCCAAAAGTCGTCAGCCCGGACATCGAGGTCTGGATAGCCAGGGACTATCGCTCCAAGATACGGCCAATCACTCCAACGTTTGCACAACCCGGCACGTTCGGGGTTCGCGAACACATATTCGCAGGCACTCTGGAAAGCTCCGTGCTCCCGCTCGTTCTCCTTCAAAACGCGATCGTGTGCCCGATCCTGTAATTTCGCGGGCACGAGTGTCGGCGTCAGGTGTTGCCGAAGGAATGAAGTCGCGAGTCTCTGGTCGCTCGCTTCGTCCAGGCCGATCCAAACCAAGTGCCAATGGTCGGGCATCAGAACGTAACATGGGCATGCAAGATCGTAGCGACTCGATGCATGCAGAAGAATCTCGCGAAAGTGCGAGTGCAATGATTCGCAAAGCCAGCCGGTGGCTCGGTCTTCGAAGGTGTGCGTCCAAAGAACGAAGGCGTGGCCCTGATAGAACTCACGTCTCAAGCGCGGCAGTTTGGATTTTCGCGTGAAAGTCATCGCGATGTCCCGCTCCTCACGGAGCGGGCTACAAGATCATGTAGCCCTGCGCGTGAGCGCAGGGACGCTCGCACGGTCGAGTGCAGACTTGTCCCGCCGCTCACGCGGCGGGCTACATAGGAGAAGAAACTGAGTGCGGCCCTCATCAGTCGGCGGCAGCGGCCTCGTTGCAAATTTCCATGATCGCTTCGGCCTGGCGGTAGCCGGCGGTTTCCTGGCTCTCGCCGTCGCGCGCCCGGCCCTGCTCGAGCGCGGCGCGCAGCTTCGCGACCATCGGGTCGTCCGCCGGGAGCGGCGCGGGCGATTTCTCGGGATTCGCGAGCGCGTAGTCCAGACCGACCTCCATGCCGAGAGTGAGGTATGCGTTCTCCAGTTGCTCGCGCACGCCCTTCGGCGTGCCCCACGCAAAGTTCGAGAGGCCGACGATCATGTGCACGCCCGCGAGATCCTTGTCGGCGCTGATGAGCCGCATCGCGTCGAGGCCAATGTTGACGAGGCCGTAAGTGTCGGCACCGACGGGCGCGAGGCCGGGGTCGATGAGTATTTGGTCGGTCGTGCGGCCGGCGTCGGTGACGAGCCGTTCGACAAAGTGCCGCGCAGCCTTGTGCGAATCCTCCGGCGCGAGGCACTGCGACGTGCCACCGGACACGAAATGCTCCGATGCCATGATGACGACGTTCGTATCGTAGTCCTTCACGAGACGGATCATCTCGTCGATGTGCGTGCGCGACGCGGCGATGGAGTTGAGGATCGGCGGGCCGCTGCGATCGCGATCGTAGTGCTTGAGCGCGACCTTGTGGTATTCGACGGACGGGTTGTCGAAGCTGATCGGCACGTCGGTCGCAGCCTGCACCGCCTTGATCACGTCGGGCAGCAACGAGAGCATCTCCTCCATCTTCACCTGCAGCCGCGCGGTGCCGTCGAGGTTGAGCGTGAGATAGCGGACTCCGCGCTCTGCCTGCACGCGCGCGAGCTCGGCGTAGCCTTGCGGATCGCGCTCGGTGAATGCCCGCCGCGCGCGCCCGTAGGAGTTGTTAATGAGTTCGCCGATGATGTGGAGCTTTCGGTCTGACATGAGTGGTGGGATTTTGAAGGAGCGCGCTTGCGGGCGATTTTTGCCATCGCCCGCAAGCGGGCTCCTACCTCAGGAGGCAGGAGTGGATGGGTTCGGCTTCTTCGCCGTGTGGTCGCGGCCGAGCCAGTAGTTTGCCCACGACGATGTGCCGCGCAGACTTTGGTCCTGAATTACCGGTGCATGGGCGAGCAGCTCGCCTTCGCGGCCGTCGTGCTGGAGCCGCTCGTAGGCGCGCAGCCAGATGCAGTCGCCATAGCCGTCGACCTCGCAGCGTCCTTCGTGCGTGCCGCCGCACGGGCCGTTGCGCTGGTTCTTCGCACACTGCGATTCGGGGCAGAGAAACGCGAGCTCCGCGAGCGAGCAGTCGCCGCAATCCCGGCAGCCAAACATCACCGACTTGCCGGCATGCTCGAGCGCGCGCAGCACGCGCGGGCCTTGCATGGGGTCTGCAGCCCGGGCGCAAGCGCGCGCTCCTAAGTTGTTGAGCCACGCACCCGGCGTGAATGCGCGCGCGTGCATCCACTTCGAAAAACCGTAGCCGACACTCGTGTGCACCGAAGGCGCCGAAGGAACGAGCGCGCGCCGCGATGGATCGATGAGTCCAGTCTCCTCGACGGGCGCGTAGAAAAAGAACTCGCCCGGACGCGAGTAGCTGATCTCGCGTGCGAACTGCCGCCAGTCATCCGGCGCGAAGCCGCGCTCGATCTCGAGGATGCGGCGCAGCGCCGGCGAGTTGTGCACGCCTCCGAGATAAGCGCCGCGATAGTTGAGGCCGCGATAGATCGCTATCTGCTTCGCGGCGAACTCGAGGAAGAACTCCTTCCCGCCGTCGGGCGACGCGGCGTGGCGCTCGCAGAGCTCGAGTAGCGGTTGCGTGAGCACGACGCCGGGAATACGCCCCGAGTTGAAGAGTGCGGCGACGCGTGCTCCGAGGAGATACACGTTGCCAATAAGCGGCGTGCCGCCGAGGCCGTGCGCGGCCATCCACGCGATCTGCTCGTGCTGCTTGCGCGCATCGAAGCCGATCTGATTGATGATGAACCGGGCGCCGGCGGCGATTTTAGCCGCGAGCTTCTGATACTGCGGCATCACCTCGCCTTCGCGCAGCTTGAAGTTCGTGGTGACTGCTCCCGTGAGGAAGTTTGTCTTTTCGAATCGCTTGTAGCCCGCCGCGAGAGCGGCGCTCTGCTGGACAGCAGAGCTGCGCTCCTCCGCCGTCGCTGCGCTTTGGCGCGACGAGCGCGCACGGCCACGACCGAACACATCGTTCGGATCGAGCCCCTCGTTCATCTGGCGCAACATCGAGATGAGGCCGACCGAGTCGATGTCGAAGACAGGCTTTGCCGAGCCGCCGTTGCCAGCGACGGGATAGTCGCCCGTCATCGCGAGGATGTTGTTGAAGCCCTCGCTGTGCAGGAGCCACGCCTCGCTCTCGAGCGCGTTTCGGTTGAGATCCTTGCACGTGAGGTGGATCACGACCTCCTTGCCGGCGTAGAGGATCGGCTTGCCGAGCGCTGTCGGTGCGAGCTGCGGATTGCCGCCGGCGTTGTCGGTGATCGAGATCCAGTCGACGTCCGCGCTTTCGACGAGGTCGTTTGCGAACGACCTCGCCTTGAGCGCGCTCCGCTCCCCCATCCCCCCGCGCACAGAAACCAGCTCGGTGCCGATCAGAAACTCGGACGACTGTTCCAGTTTCTCGCGCAGGGTGAACATTACTTCAGCGGCAGCTCAAAGACCGCGCAACTGAGCGCGGGCACCTTGAGCGACGACGCGTCGGCATCGCTTCGCTGGATGTCGACAACGCGCGGCTTGCCGGGCGTGTTGTGGGCCTCGGGACTCGGGCCCGTGATGTGCCAGCGCACGGCCGCGCCGGTCGTTGCGAGTCCCGAGAGCGCGGGCGCGAGGGAGACCTCGGCCGCGGTCGGATTGACGACACCGATCGTGAGTGTGCGTCCGTCCGCGCTGAGCGCGGCCGAGACGTCGACCGGGCCGCCGTCATAGGAAACGACAAGGGGCTT
>DATKCJ010000427.1:0-2349 GCA_035513275.1 Opitutaceae bacterium | reverse complement strand
CGGCGGCTCGAGGAGGAGCGCGCGCGCCTGCACGAGGCGCAGTTGCGAATCGACTCGGGGAGATACGGATCGTGCGTGCTCTGCGGAGGCGACATCGCCCCCGAACGGCTCGAGATTCAGCCCGACGCGGTCGCGTGCATGCCGTGCATGAGGCGGCGCAAGTAGCCGGACCTGTTTCGAGGGGCTCCTTGCACATGCTCGCTCGCCGCACAGGATGCATCCCGGAGGCTGGGGCAAAGCATGAACTACAAAACGATTCTCATGAATCCGCGCAAGCGGATCGCCCTCGTCGCGCACGACGGGCAGAAGCAGAACCTCGTCGACTGGGCGAAGTTCAACCGCGGCACGCTCGCCGAGCACGAGATTTGGGCGACCGGCACGACGGGCCTCATGATGGAGAAGACGCTCGGCGTTTCCGTGAACAAGCTGCAGAGCGGCCCGCTCGGTGGCGACCAGCAGATCGGCTCGATGATCGCTGAGGGCAAGCTGGACTTCCTCATCTTCTTTTGGGACCCGCTCGAGCCGCAGCCGCATGATCCCGACGTGAAGGCGCTTCTGCGCATGGCGGTCGTGTGGAACGTGCCCGTCGCTTGCGACCGTGCGACAGCGGACTTCATCATTTCCTCGCCGCTCATGAGAAGCGCCTACGAGCGGATCGTGCCCGACTACGATTACTACCGCCAGCGCCGCCTGCCCAGCGAGGCCGCCGCCACGCCCTCAAGCCGACGCAAGGAGCACATGAAGCGTCGAGGCGGTAGTTCGCAAACGCCGAGCCCCGGCATGTAGCGAATGGGAAAGGCGGCAGTTCTCTGGCGGTGGCTGGAGTCACGATGGCGAATGCTCGGTTCGAAAGCGGCATCCCGGCGCGCCGGGACACTCCAAGACGCTGTCGCGAAACTTTGATATCCGAATGTTTGCGCCGCAGGCCTTGGACTGCGGCAGTCCTCTGCCGCCATTTCATAGAGCGCGAACAGTTCAGAACAACGACGCCAGCAACCCCACCGCGCCTGCGCCGAGCACCACTGGTATGATTCCCACGCGCAGCCATTGCATCGCGGCAAACGCTGCGACGGCAATTGCGACCGAGAACCACGCGACCACTCCGCCGGGAAACAGAATGTGTCCGCCGAACCACACGGCGAGGTTCAGGATCACACCGACCACTGCGGCCGTGACTGCCGCGAGCGCGGAGTTGAACGCCGGCCGACCGCGCAGTTGCTCGATGTGCGGTGCCCCGAGGAAGATCCAAAGGAAGCAGGGGACAAACGTCACCCACGTCGTAATCGCCGCACCTAGAGTCGCGGCGAGGAGCGGCGTCATCGCGCCGGGATGATTCCATCCGCCCATGAAGCCGACAAACTGTAGTACCATGATCAGCGGGCCGGGCGTCGTCTCCGCAAGTCCGAGTCCATCGAGCATCTGCGCGGGCGCGAGCCACGCGTGCACCTCGACCGCCTGTTGCGCGACGTAGGGCAGGACTGCGTAGGCGCCTCCGAATGTGACCATTGCGGCCTTGCTGAAGAAGATGCCCTGTTTGAACAGCGTGCCGTCCCAACCTTGAAACAGCCCGGCTGCGAGAATCGGCGTCCACCAAAGAACAAGGCAGACTCCAATGACTCGGATTGCGCGTGCGAGCGTGGGCCGCGTGTGCGCCTCCGAATCATGTGAGTCGTCGATCACTGAAGCCGGAGCCGAGCCGTGACCCTGAGCGGCAGGGAAGAGTGACGGCCGGAATCGGCCACCAAGCGCGCCGAGCACGAGCGCGGCGATAACAATCGCGGGAAACGGTGCGCCGAAGAAGTAGATCGCGACAAAGGCCGCGGCTGCGATTCCCCACATCACCGCGTTGCGAAGTGCCTTGCTGCCGATTCGCAGTACCGCAGCGACGACGATCGCGAGCACGGCCGGTTTGAGCCCTTCAAAGATCGCGGCGACCCAGCGCACTTCGCCGTAGGTCACGTAAACAAATCCAAGCGCCCAAAGTAGCAGTGCCGACGGCAGGACGAAGAGCACGCCCGCCGCGATGCCGCCCCACGTGCGATGCAGCAACCAGCCGCAATACGTCGCGAGCTGCTGCGCCTCGGGCCCGGGCAAGAGCATGCAGAAGTTCAGCGCGTGAAGGAAACGGCCCTCGCCGATCCACCGGCGTTTTTCCACGAGCTCGGTGTGCATGATCGCGATCTGCCCCGTCGGCCCGCCGAAGCTGATGAATCCGAGTTTCAGCCAGAACCGCAGCGCCTCACCGAACGATGGGTGGCGCGTCGCGGGTGTTGTCTCGCCTTGCTGCATCGTCGGCGAGTTCACCCGGTCGGTGCTCCGGCTACGAGGAAAAGCGGCATCCCGGCGCGC
>DATKCJ010000426.1:0-4569 GCA_035513275.1 Opitutaceae bacterium | reverse complement strand
TGCGGGAGGAATTCGTGCAGCGGCGGATCGAGGAAGCGGATCGTAGCCGGGAAGCCCTTCAACGCCTTGAAGATGCCGGTGAAGTCGGCCTTCTGGTAGGGCAGGAGCTTGTCGAGCGCCTTGCGGCGGTCGGCTTCGTTGTCGGCGAGAATCATCTCTCGCATCGCGTCGATGCGGTCGCCCTCGAAGAACATGTGCTCGGTGCGGCACAGGCCGATGCCGACGGCGCCGAACGCGATCGCGTTCTGCGTCTGCTCGGGCGTGTCGGCGTTCGTGCGCACGCTCATGCGCGTGGCCTTCGCGCACCAGTTCATCAGGCGGGTGAAGCCCACGAACTTCTCGGTGGCGCGCGCCTTCTTGTTGCCGTTGAGCAGGCCTGCGATGATCTCCGACGGGGCGGTCTTGATCTCGCCCGCGTAGACGATGCCGCTGGTGCCGTCGATCGACATCGAGTCGCCCTCGGAGAGGGTGAGGCCGCCGGCGGTGACGGTGCGCGCGGCGTAGTCGATGTGAAGCGCCGCAGCGCCGCAGATGCAGACCTTTCCCATCTGGCGGGCGACGAGCGCAGCATGCGACGAGACGCCGCCGCGTGCGGTCAGGATGCCTTCGGAGGCGATCATGCCGCGGAGATCCTCGGGGCTGGTCTCGTTGCGAACGAGGAGCACCTTCTCGCCGCGCTGCTCTGCGGCAGCGGCGCGATCAGCGTTGAGATAAATCTTTCCGGAAGCGGCGCCGGGGCCGGCTGGGAGGCCGGTTGCGATGGCCTTCGCCTTCGCGACCTCGGCGAGGTCGAACACTGGCGCGAGCAACTGGTCGAGCTGGTCGGCGGGGTTGCGCATGATCGCGGTCTCGGTGTCGATGAGGCGCTCCTTCACCATGTCCATCGAGAACTTCAGCGCGGCCATGGCGGTGCGCTTGCCGTTGCGAGTCTGGAGCATGAAGACCTTGCCGTCCTGGATCGTGAACTCGAAGTCCTGCACGTCCTTGAAGTGGCGCTCGAGGGTGCTGCGGATCTTGTCGAGTTCGCTGTAGGCGGCGGGCAGGTGCTTGTTGAGATCTGCGACTGGCTCGGGAGTGCGCACGCCCGCGACGACGTCCTCACCCTGCGCGTTGATGAGAAACTCACCGTAGAATTCCTTCACGCCGTTGGCGGGATTGCGCGTGAATGCGACACCGGAGCCGGAGTTTTCGCCGGTGTTGCCGAAGACCATCGCCTGCACGTTGACCGCGGTGCCCCACTCGGAGGGGATGTTGTATTTGCGGCGGTAGACGATTGCGCGGTCGTTCATCCATGAGCCGAAAACGGCGCCGATCGCGCCCTCGAGCTGCTGCCACGGATCGGTGGGGAAGGAATGGCCCGTGCGGTCGAGCACGAGTTTCTTGAAGCGCGCGATGACTTCCTTGAGCTGATCGGCGGAGAGTGCGGTGTCCTCAGCATGCGCGTCGCCGAGCATCTCGGCCTTTGCCTCTTCGATGACGACTTCAAATGGCTCGTGATCCTCGTCGGGGCGCTTTTGCACACCGAGCACGACGTCGCCATACATCTGGATGAACCGGCGGTAGCAGTCCCACGCGAAGCGCTCGTTCTTGGTGGCGTTGGCAAGGGCGACGACTGTCTGATCGTTGAGGCCGAGGTTGAGGATCGTGTCCATCATGCCCGGCATCGAGTCGCGCGCGCCCGAGCGGACGGCCACGAGAAGCGGAAACGCCGAGGCGTCGCCGAACTTGTAGCCCATGATCGTCTCCATCGAGCGGATGCCTGCCTCGATCTGCGACTGCAGAACGGCGGGGTAGGTGCGCTTGTGGTCGTAGTAGTAGGTGCAGACCTCCGTGGTGATCGTGAAGCCCGCAGGGACAGGGAGTCCGATGCGGCTCATCTCGGCGAGGTTCGCTCCTTTGCCGCCGAGGAGGGGCTTCATCGAGCCGTTGCCGTCGGCTTTGCCGGCGCCCCATGAATAGACGTATTTGGGGGCCTTGGGGGCAGTTGATTTCTTGGAAGTGGCGCGCTTGGCGACCGGCTTCCGGGCTTTCGATTTTGAGGCCATAAATTCGAACGTGGGGACCTGTGTTGTTTCGCCCCGGATATCCCGGGACAGGAAGCGTTCAGCCAATAGGAGCGCCTCCGATCCTGTCAACGGCGGAGGCCCTCGGTGCAAGCGATGCGCAGTCAAAATGAATTGCCGCGGATTCGGCCCGCGGCGACAACGTAGCAGCCCGTCGGACTCCCTGTGATCGTAGCACATCCAATTCAAGTGTTCGGCACGAAGACGGGAGTCTCCTCCCAACAGGCTGCTAAGTCGGCACTGCGTGCCGTAGAAGTTCCGAACTCATTGAGATTTGCAGCGCGCAGCGCTGCTTTAGCATCCTGGCTGAGTAGGTGCGTCCAATTCCGAGAGGACCTGTGGCCAAGAACGAACTCCCAAACCGAAAGTCTGCCAGGTTGCTAGCGCCATGACGCCGGTCACCCGCGCCAACCTCGCCGCGCTCGTCGTCACCGCGATCGGGTGCCTTCAGATGGCTGGTTTTCTGGTGGACTCCCGCGCGATGCGCGGGGTGGGGGCGGCCTCGATGGTGGCGCCGTTTCCCAAGGTGTTTTCAGATGTCGACGGGCTTGAGACATTTGCATCGGAGTTCGAGATAACGGGTATCGACGCCTCGGGCGCACCGTTCCGGATCCTCCTGACCGCCGAGCGCTACTCGCAGCTCGAGGGCTCTTACAATCGCCGCAACGTCTACGGCGCCGCGCTGGCCTATGCGCCGCGGATGCCAGAGCCGCTCTGGCAAGCGGTCTTCTGCTACGGTCTCGGGCCTGGCGGACCACTTCGCGCCGAGCTCGCCCTGCCTGAAGGCGCGACGAATCTGGCCGTCGAGATTCGCACGCGCACCCGCGGACGCTCCGACACCTGGACTCTACAACCGCCATGCGTGGAGTGAGCGCAGTCACGCCCGGCCAGTTCGCGGTCTTCCGGATCCTGTTCGGCGTCTATTTGCTGCAGCATTTCCTGTTCTTGCTGCCCGACGCGGCCGAGCTGTTCAGCAACCGCGGCGTGCTCGCCGATCCGGCGCTCAACCCGACGCACGGGCTCTTCCCAAATCCGCTCGCCGCGTCGTGGGCGGGTCCCGGGTTTGCGACGGGGTTCGTGGCGGTGCTCGCAGCGCTCAGTGCGCTCTTCACGCTCGGCATCTCGCGACGCACGGTCGCGTTGCTATTGTGGTTCGGCTGGGCGTGCCTGTTCAACCGGAACAATCTCATCAGCAACCCGTCGCTGCCGTATGTCGGGTTGATTCTCATCTTCTGTGCGCTCGTGCCGCGCGGCGAATCGCTGAGCCTCGGTCGCGCCGATCGCACCGCGAAACCTGCGAGTTGGTTTTTCCCTGCGTGGGTTTTCATCGGCGCGTGGTTCCTGATGGCCGCGGGCTACACGTTCAGTGGTGTCGTGAAACTGTGGAGCCCGAGCTGGGTCGACGGCACTGCCTTTCATCATCTCATCGACAATCCGCTCGCGAGGCCCGGCATCGTGCGCGACGCGCTCCTTGCTCTCCCGCCGTGGTCCATCGCGGCACTCACGTGGAGCGTGCTCGCGGCGGAGATCACCTTCCTGCCGCTTTGCGCGTGGCGCGGCGGACGGATGATCGCGTGGACCGCGATGCTCGCCATGCATCTCGGCATCGCGCTCACGGTGGACTTCGCGGATCTCACGTTCGGCATGGTGATGATCCACTTGTTCACGTTTGACCCGGCGTGGTTTCCGGTGCGCGCAGACTCTCGCCGCCCCGTGCTGCTCTACGATGGGGAGTGCGGGTTGTGCAACGCGGTCGTCCGTTTCCTCATGCGCGAGGATCGCTTCGGCCGGCTGAGTTTTGCGGCGCTGCAGAGTCCGCCCGCGCAGGGCTTCTTAAAGCGGCAGGGTCTGCCGACGCAGGACTTCGACAGCCTCGTGTTCGTGCCGGACTGGAACGACGCCGGCGTGCGGGGCGGCTTCAAGCTGCGCACCGCCGGCGTGTGTGCGGCGCTCGATGCGGTCGGCGGCGTGTGGCGCACGGTGTCGTGGCTGCGCGTGCTGCCCGCTCCGCTGCGCGATGCGTGCTACAAACTCGTCGCGCGCTTGCGCTACCGTATGTTCGGCGAGTATGAGCCGTCGCCGCTGCCCGATCCGGCATGGGAGCGACGGATGGTGCGATGAAGGTAGGAGCCCGCTTGCGGGCGATTCCGATCCGGATTGTAGCCCGCTTCCGTGCGGTGCCCTCCATAGCTCGCAGAGCGAAGGAGGGAGGAGCGGGACAATGGCGCGTTAGGGATTCTGCTGGCCAGCAGAACGCCCCACCTCAGAGCTAAACCATCGCCCGCAAGCGGGCTCCTACCTAAGGCAGGCCCCTGCCGATCACTCCGCCTCCGGCCGTGCCATCACGCTTCGCGCCTCCGCGCAAGCCCAGCGTTTGCGGCAGCCGATGCATGTTGGCAGAAAGTGCATTGGCGAGAGCGCCTCGACGCCGGGCGCGTGCACGTCGCGAAAAGCGAGCAGGTCCTCAAACCGATCCTCGCGCCAGTCGTCGTAGCCGCAAAGCGGG
>DATKCJ010000425.1:0-12435 GCA_035513275.1 Opitutaceae bacterium | reverse complement strand
TCCAGAAGTGTGCTTGGCCGACCCGCCAGGAATTGCGTGAGTCCACCCTGCTCGTGATCGTGGCCGCGCTGCTGCTCGGCCTGTTCACAAGCCTCGCAGATTTTTCCCTCTATCAGGTCGTCGACCTCTTTACCTCCTGGGTCAGCTAGGGCCAAACCGCATGAGCGAAGTCGAGTCAGTTCCGAAAGAGGCACAGTGGTTTGCCGTTCACACGCTCTCCGGCAAGGAGAACAAGGTGAAGCAATACATCGAGAAGTTCAAAAAGGTCGAAGAGCTCGACGAATGGATTCTCGACGTGCTGCTGCCTACCGAAAACGTCGCCGAGGTGAAGCACGGCAAGAAGGTGAGCACCGTGCGCAAGCTGATGCCCGGTTACGTCTTCGTGCACATGAAACTCTACGACGAAAACGGCCATGTGCTCAACAAGCCGTGGTATTTCGTCAAGGAAGTCTCCGGCGTGATCGGCTTCGTCGGAGGCGACCGGCCAGTGCCGCTGCGCCAGGCCGAGATCGACGATATCCGCGCAAGCGTCGAGGCAGCCTCTGGCAAGGAAGTGCCGAAGGTAAGCTACGAAGTCGGCGAAGAGGTGAAGATAAACGACGGTCCTTTCTTCAATCTCACGGGACGCATCGATGAGATCGATCCAGACCGCGGCAAACTCAAGGTCTCCGTCTCCATCTTTGGCCGGTTCACGCCGGTCGAGCTCGAATACTGGCAGGTCGAGCGTGCCACCAGTTGAACCACTGATTCCTTTCTCACATGGCCAAGAAAATCCAAGGCTACATCCGCCTCCAACTTCCCGCCGGTGCCGCGAATCCCGCGCCGCCGGTCGGCCCCGCGCTGGGCGCGCAGGGCGTCAACATCATGGCGTTCTGCAAGGAGTTCAACGCCCGCACCAAGGACCAGAACGGCATGATCCTGCCGGTCGTCATCACTGTCTTCAGCGACAAGTCCTTCACGTTCATCCTGAAGTCGCCGCCGGCTTCTGTGCTCCTGAAGAAGGCCGCGAACATCGCCTCGGGTTCGCCGAAGCCGAATCGCGACAAGGTCGGCAAAGTGACCCGCAAGCAGATCCTCGAGATCGTGAAGATCAAGAGGGCCGACCTGAACGCCAACGACGACGAGGCCGCCATCCGCGTGATCTCCGGCACCGCCCGCAACATGGGCATCGACGTCGTCGACTGATCATTTCCGTAACAACACACCAACCCCCAAAGCGGGAGTCCTGCATCGCGGGACGTTCGCACCGCATGGAGTCAAAATGGTAAAACACAGCAAGCGCTATCGCAACGCCAAGTCCGTTGCGGATCTGGCCTCGGAGTTCCCGCTCAAGGAAGCGGTGGACGTCCTCAACAGGTTTCCCAAGGCAAAGTTCGACGAGACCGTCGAGCTTTCCTTCCGCCTCGGCGTGGACCCCACGCAAGGCGACCAGATGGTGCGCGGCACCACGCCCCTGCCACATGGCAGCGGCAAGAAGGTCCGCGTCCTCGTCTTCACCGACAGTCCCGACGCCGCGATCGCGGCCGGTGCGGACCATGCCGGCCTGAAGGAATTCATGGACAAGATCAATGAGGGCTGGCTCGACTTCGACGTCGCCATCGCCACGACCGCGGCGATGAAGGAAGTGCGCTCGATCGCCCGCGTCCTTGGTCCGAAGGGCCTGATGCCGAACCCGAAGTCGGGCACCGTCACAGACAACATCGCGCAGGCGATCAAGGACGTGAAGGCCGGTCGCGTGGAGTTCAAGATGGACAAGGCCGCCAACATTGGCGTGCCGCTGGGCAAGCGGTCGTTCACCGCCGAGCAAATTCTCGAGAACGCCAGCGCCGTCATCAACGCCATCGGCAAGGCAAAGCCCGCCTCGTTCAAGGGACGCTACATTCTCAGCGCGACGCTCTCATCCTCGATGAGCCCGGGCGTCACACTCGCATCCAGCGAGTTCACCAAGTTCTAAGGAGACCCAAACCATGAGAGCCGAAAAAAAATACCTGATCGAAGAGGTCTCCAAGCACCTGCAGAAGTCGGACTACGTGTTCCTCACGAATTTCGACAAGATCACCGTCGCCGACGTGGCCACGCTTCGCTCGCGCCTCAAGCCTGAGAAGGCGGAGTTCCACGTCGTGAAGAACAGCTCGCTGCGCGTTGCGGCCAAGGAGCTCTCGCTCCCCGACCTCGACAGCATGCTCACGGGCCCGACCGCGATCATCGTCGGCGGACGAAACCCCGCCGGCGTCGCCAAGATTGTCAGGAAGTTCTTCGATGAGACCAAGAAGCTCGAAGGCAAGGGCGGCGTGTTGAGCAAGAAGCCGATGAAGGCTTCCGACCTCGAGACACTCGCCTCCCTGCCGTCCATCGAGATCCTTCGCTCGCAGTTGCTCGCGCTGTTCATCACGCCGGCGACCAGCACGGTGCGCCTGCTCAATGCGATCCCGCAGAGCCTCGTCAATGTTCTCCAGGCCAAGGTCCGCGCCGCCGCGGGGAAGAACTAAACCATTTCCAGAAACGCCGGTCCGCCGGCATTCAGGGATTCCAACGCAGAAACCAAGAAAACCAAAAAGCTAGGGGAACCTCCCTTAAACGAGGCAGACCAACCCGCTTCGCTAGCCCACATAGACATGTCCACCATCACTAAAGACCAAGTCGTCGAATGGCTCTCCGGCCAGTCCGTCCTTGAAATCGCCTCGCTGGTCAAAGACCTCGAGACAAAGTGGGGCGTAAGCGCCGCGGCACCCGTTGCCGCCGCCGCTGCCGCACCCGCCGCCGCTGCTGCAGCCGCGCCCGCCGAGGAGCAGACTGAATTCACCGTCGTCTTGCTCGCCGCAGGCGAGAACAAGATCGGCGCGATCAAGGAAGTCCGCGCCATCACCGGCCTCGGCCTCAAGGAGGCCAAGGACCTCGTCGAAGGCGCGCCCAAGCCCGTCAAGGAAGGCGCTTCCAAGGCCGACGCCGAGGAGATCAAGAAGAAGCTCGAGGCCGCTGGCGCCAAGGTCGAGATCAAGTAATTTGCGGCTCTCCGCCAAATTCAATCTCCCGCACTCGGGGCGGACCGGTTCACGCCGGTCCGTCCTTGTCCGTTTTTTCCCATCGCTTCGGTCCCTGGGCCGTGCCGCTGAAAGGCTGCGCGACCCAGTGGGCCACTTTTCGTTTTTTCCGCCTCGCCACGTTTCAACCGGGAACACCCATGTCTGAACGCACACCAGATCGCATCAATTTCGGCAAGCTCAGGGAAGTCATCCAGCCGCCGAACATGATCGAAATCCAGATCAACTCCTACCTGGAGTTCCTCCAGAAGGAGATTCCTGCGAACCAGCGCGCTCCGCACGGCCTCGAGGCCGTCTTCCGCGAGGTGTTCCCGATCGAGTCTTACGACGGCCGGCTCGTGCTCGAGTATGTCGCCTACACGATCGGCGATCCCAAGAACACCGAGATCGAGTGCCTCCGCGAGGGGATCACCTACTCGGTGCCGCTCTATGTGAAGCTGCGCCTCCGCGAGGACGACTTCATCAAGGACGAGGAAATCTACATGGGCGAGATCCCGATGGTGACCGAGCGCGGCTCGTTCATCATCAATGGCGCCGAGCGCGTCGTCGTCTCGCAGCTCCACCGTTCGCCCGGCCTCTGCTTCGAGAAGGATCTGCACCCGAACGGCAAGGAGCTCTTCGCGTTCCGCATCATCCCGGACCGCGGCACGTGGCTGGAGGTCCAGTTCGACAACAGCGACCTTCTCTACGTTTATCTCGACCGCCGCCGCCGCCGCAGGAAGTTCCTTATCACGACGCTGCTCCGCGCAGTCGGCTACAGCTCGGACGTCGATATCCTCAATCTGTTCTACAAGATCACCGACCTGAAGGTCTCGAAGGCGCTCGACATGGAGAACGTGTCGACACTCGTCCTCGTCGAGGACGTCATCGACGCCCAGAAGGGCGTTGTGCTGGCGCGCTCGTTCGAGCCGCTCACCAAGGCGCTCGTGCGCACGTTCGAGAAGCACGACATCGCCACGATCCGGATCATCGACACTGCGATCGACGAGGGCGTGATCATCCGCTCGCTCAAGAAGGACCCGACCCGCAACGAGGAGGAAGCGCTCAAGGAAATCTACAAGCGCCTGCGCCCCGGCGAGCCGCCGACAACAGCGAACGCCAAGGCCCTGCTCAAGCGCCTGTTCTTCGACCCGAAACGCTACGACCTCGGCCGCGTCGGCCGCTACAAGGTCAACCAGAAGCTCGGCCTCGGCACCGACCTGACGAACCGCATCCTCACCAGTGAGGACATCGTCGAGTCGACCAAGTATCTCGTGAAGCTCCGCAAGGGCGACGGGATCGTCGACGACATCGATCACCTCGGCTCGCGCCGCGTGCGCACCGTCGGTGAGCTTCTCGCCAACCAGTGCCGCGTCGGCCTCGGCCGCACCGAGCGCCTCGTGCGCGAGCGCATGACCCTCTACGATCAGAGCGTCGACTCGATCACGCCGCAGAAACTGATCAACCCGAAGGCTCTCTCGACCGTGATCCGCGATTTCTTCGCGCGCAGCCAGCTCTCGCAGTTCATGGACCAGATCAATCCCCTGGCCGAGCTGACGCACAAGCGCCGTCTCTCCGCACTCGGACCGGGCGGCCTCAACCGCGAGCGCGCAGGCTTCGAAGTCCGCGACGTTCACCCGTCGCACTACGGCCGCATCTGCCCGATCGAGACGCCTGAAGGCCCGAACATCGGCCTGATCAATTCGCTCTCGATCTACTCCCGCGTGAACGAGTTTGGGTTCATCGAGACGCCTTACCGCATCGCGAAGGACGGTCGCGTGACCGACAAGATCGACTACTTCACGGCCGACCAGGAGGAGGGCAAGATCATCGCCCAGGCAAACTCCGAACTCGACGAGAAGGGCCACTTCATCGGCAAGGTGACCGTGCGCCAGAGCGGCAACTTCCTCGAAGTCGACCCGAAGGAGGTCGACTTCATGGACGTGTCGCCCAAGCAGCTCGTCTCCGTCGCCGCGGGCCTGATCCCGTTTCTCGAGCATGACGACGCGAACCGCGCGCTCATGGGCTCGAACATGCAACGCCAGGGCGTTCCGCTCCTGCGCACCGAGGCTCCGTTCGTCGGCACCGGCATCGAGGAGCGCGTCGCACGCGACTCCGAGACAGTCGTCGCCGCCAGCGAGGCGGGCATCGTCGCCAGCGTCGACGCGAAGCGCATCGTCGTCACCAAGGACGGCGAGCTTCCGCGCGGTTTCGACAGGTCGCCCAAGAGCGACCCGAAGAGCCACGTCACCGTTTACGAGCTGCGGAAATTCATGCGCTCGAACGCGGGCACATGCTTCAGCCAGAAGCCGATCGTCAAGAAGGGCCAGAAGATCAAGGCCGGCGAGATCATCGCCGACGGTCCTTCGACCGATCATGGCGAAATCGCGCTCGGCCGGAACGTGCTCGTGGCGTTCATGCCGTGGAACGGCTACAACTTCGAGGACGCGATCCTCATCTCCGAGAAGGTCCTCAAGGAGGACATCTTCACCTCGATCCACATCCAGGAATTCGAGGTCACCGCGCGCGACACCAAGCTCGGGCCGGAAGAAATCACGCGAGACATCCCGAACGTCGGTGAGGAAGCCCTCAAGGACCTCGACCACAACGGCATCATCCGCATCGGCGCGGAGGTGAAGCCCGGCGACATCCTCGTCGGCAAGATCACCCCGAAGTCCGAGACGGAGCTCGCGCCCGAGGAAAAACTCCTCCGCGCGATCTTCGGCGAGAAAGCAGCCGACGTTAAGGACACCTCGCTGGTCGTCCCATCCGGCGTCCGCGGAATCATCATGGACGTAAAGGTCTCGAGCCGCGTCGACGGACAGGCCGAGAAACTCTCGCCGTCCGACCGTCGCCGCCAGATCAAGCAGATCAACGAGGAATACAAGACGCAGATGGACAAGCTTCGCGAGGGACTCACCGAGTCGCTCTCGAACATTCTCCTCGGCGAAAAGATCCCGCTCGACGTCATCAACGGCGAGAGCGGCGAAGTCATCATTCCCGCGAACCGCAAGATCACCAAGACACTACTGCGCCGACTGGCCGCGGTCTCGAAGCACATCGAGATCGATCCGTCCCCGGTGCGCATCAAGATCATGGAGATCATCGCGTCGTTCCAGTCGAAGTTCGACGAGCTGGATGGCGATCGCGAGCGCAAGGCCGGCTCGGTCGAGCAGGGCGACGATGTGTCGTCCGGCGTGATCAAGCAGGTCAAGGTCTACGTCGCCACGAAGCAGAAGCTCGACGTCGGTGACAAGATGGCAGGCCGCCACGGCAACAAGGGCGTCGTCGCCAAGATCGTGCCGCAGGAAGACATGCCGTTCCTCCCGGACGGCACGCCGATCGAGATCTGCCTCAACCCTCTGGGCGTGCCTTCGCGCATGAACGTCGGGCAGGTGCTCGAGACGCACCTCGGCTGGGCCTGCAAAAAGCTCGGCATCAAAGTGGCCACGCCAGTGTTCGACGGCATCTCCGAGAAACGCGTTCGCGAGTATCTCAAGGAAGCCTCGCTCCCCACGACCGGCAAGAGCCCGCTGTGCGACGGTCGCACCGGCGAGCAATTGGATCAGGACGTCGTCGTCGGCTACATCTATATGATGAAGCTGAATCACCTCGTCTCGCACAAGATCCACGCCCGTGCAGTCGGTCCTTACTCGCTCGTCACCCAGCAGCCGCTGGGCGGCAAGGCGCAGTATGGCGGCCAGCGCTTCGGCGAAATGGAAGTGTGGGCGCTCGAGGCCTACGGCGCCGCCTACACGTTGCAGGAACTGCTCACCGTCAAGTCCGACGATGTGCAGGGCCGCACCAAGATCTACGAATCACTGGTCAAGGGCGACAACACGCTCCAGGCCGGCACCCCCGAGTCGTTCAACGTTCTCGTGAAGGAAATGCAGAGCCTCGGACTCGACGTCCGCCTCTCGAAGAAGACCGCCATCTGACGCAAACCCCGGCCGGCGGTCCCCATCGCGGGACCGCCACACAGCCGGGGCCAGTCACCAAAAGAGTCCACACACAGAAAATTTCATGAGCACCGAAGAAGCACGTCAGGTTCTTGGAGCGGAGCAGGAGCATTTCGACTCCGTCTCGATCACCGTCGCATCCCCCGAAACGATCCGCTCGTGGTCGCGCGGCGAGGTGAAGAATCCCGAGACCATCAATTACCGCACATTCAAGCCGGAGCCAGGCGGTCTGTTCTGCCAGAAGATCTTCGGCCCTGTGCGCGACTACGAGTGCGCCTGCGGCAAATACAAGCGCATCAAGTTCAAGGACGTCGTCTGCGATCGCTGCGGCGTCGAAGTCACCGTCGCGCGCGTTCGTCGCGAGCGCATGGGCCACATCGAGCTCGCAGTGCCGGTTTCACACATCTGGTTCCTCAAGAGCATGCCGAGCCGCCTCGGCCTGTTGCTCGACATGACGGCGCGCGCCCTCGAGCGCGTGATCTATTACGAGGACTACATGGTCGTCGACCCGGGCCGCACGCCGCTCGAGAAGCACCAGCTCCTCACCGCGACGGAATACGCACAGGCTGTCGATGAGTATGGCGACGACTCGTTCGTTGCGCGCATGGGCGCCGCAGCGGTGCGCGACGCGCTCGCGCGCGTCGACCTCGAGACAACCGTCACAGAACTGCAGGAGCAGATGCGCGCCACGCGCTCCAAGCAGATCAAGAAGAAGCTCTCGAAGCGCCTGAAGGTCATCCAGGGCTTCATCAACTCGGGCTCGCGCCCAGAGTGGATGATCCTCGAGGCCCTCCCGGTGATCCCGCCGGACCTGCGCCCGCTCGTGCCCCTTGAGGGCGGCCGGTTCGCAACGTCTGATCTTAACGACCTCTACCGCCGCGTCATCAACCGCAACAACCGGTTGAAGAACCTGATGCAGTTGAAGACGCCCGATGTGATCATTCACAACGAAAAGCGCATGCTGCAGGAAGCTTGCGACGCGCTCTTCGACAACGGCCGCCACGGCCGCCCGGTCACCGGCGCGGGCAACCGCCCGTTGAAGTCGCTCAGCGACATGCTCAAGGGCAAACAGGGTCGCTTCCGCCAGAATCTTCTCGGCAAGCGCGTCGATTACTCGGGCCGCTCCGTCATCGTCATCGGTCCCGAGCTCAAGCTCAACCAGTGCGGTCTGCCAAAGAAGATGGCGCTCGTGCTCTTCGAGCCGTTCATCATCCGCCGTCTCAAGGAACTCGGCTTCGTGCACACCGTCCGCGGTGCGCGCAAGATGATCGAGAAGCAGTCGCCCGAAGTGTGGGACATCCTTGAGGAAGTCACCAAGGGCCACCCCGTGCTGCTCAACCGCGCGCCGACGCTGCACCGGCTCTCCATCCAGGCGTTCGAGCCCATCCTCATCGAGGGTGAGGCCATCCGCATCCATCCGCTCGTCTGCACCGCCTACAACGCGGACTTCGACGGCGACCAGATGGCCGTGCACGTGCCGCTCTCACTCGAGGCGGTCATGGAGGCGAAGACGCTGATGATGTCGACGTCGAACATCTTCTCGCCTTCGTCCGGCAAGCCGATCCTCACGCCGTCGCAGGACATCGTGCTCGGCTCCTACTACCTCACTCTCGAGCCGCGCAAGCCGGCGCCGAAGGGCGAGTATGTGCCGCTGTTCGCAACGACCCGCGAGGTGCTCTACGCGCAGCTCGACGGCGCGGTGAAGACGCACACGTGGATCGACTTCGTCAATCCCGACGTCGGCCGCGACACCGTCTATGGCAACAAGGAGCGCAAGATCCTCCGCACGACCGTGGGCCGCGTTCTCTTCAGTGAGATCTGGCCCGCTGCCGTCGGCTTCGTGAACTTCGCCGTTCCGAAGGCCAAGCTCGGTGACCTGATCCTTAATACGCACAAGAGGGCCGGCGAAGACGGCAACGCTGTCACCGTTGAGACCCTCGACAAGCTCAAGGAGCTCGGCTTCGCCACCGCCACGAAGGCCGGCATCTCGATCGGAATCGACGACATGATCATTCCCGAGAACAAGAAGGAGATCGTCGGCGCCGCTCGTAAGAAGATCGACGAGGTCGAAAGCCAGTATAACCGCGGCATCATCACGCCCGGCGAACGCTACAACAAGATCATCGACATCTGGACGAGTGCCACCGATCAGATCGCGAAGTCCGTCTTCTCGAAACTCGAGCAGAACGACGGCCGTGAAGAGGTGAACCCCGTTTACCTGATGATGGACTCCGGCGCGCGCGGCAACAAGCAGCAGGTCCGCCAGCTTTGCGGCACCCGCGGCCTCATGGCCAAGCCGTCCGGCGAAATCATCGAGCGTCCGATCTTGTCCTCGTTCCGCGAGGGCCTCTCGGTGCTTGAATACTTCATCTCGACCCACGGCGCCCGCAAGGGTCTCGCCGACACCGCGCTCAAGACCGCGGACGCCGGCTACCTCACGCGCAAGCTGTGCGACGTCGCCATGGACGTCATCATCGGTGAAGAGGATTGCGGCACGCGCGACGGCATCTGGAAGAAGGCGATCTTCGAGGGCGACGACGAAATCGTCTCGCTCCGCGAGCGCATCGTCGGCCGTTGCTCCTCGGACGACATCCACGATCCGCTCAACCCGACTCAGTTGCTCGTCTCCTCCGGCGAACTCATCACCGAGGAAATCGCGGCACACATCGACGACTCCGGCATCGAGCGCATCAAGGTCATGTCGCCGCTCACCTCCACGAGCGAGCTCGGCATCGACGCGAAGTCCTACGGCATCAATCCGGCGACGAACAAGCAGGCGAAGGTCGGCGATTCCGTCGGCATCATCGCCGCGCAGTCGATCGGCGAGCCCGGCACGCAGCTCACGATGCGCACGTTCCACATCGGCGGCATCGCCAGCCAGGTTTTCCGCAATCCGGAAATCAAGGCCTCGAAGGACGGCGTCATCCGCTACAAGGGCATCCGCTCCGTCGACGTCGGCGGCGCTGGTGGCGCGAAGATCGTCCTGAACAAGGCCGGCATCGCGTCGATCTTCGACGAGAACGACCGCGAGATCGAAACCTACAACATCATCATCGGCTCCGTGCTCACGGTTCTCGAGGGCGCCGCGCTCAAGAAGGGCGACGTCATCGCGCGTTGGGATCCCTACAACATCCCCGTGCTCTCCGAGCGCGAAGGCAAGGTTACCTTCCGCGACATGATCCCGGGCGTCACCGTCAAGCGCGAGCTCGACGAGTCGACCGGCCGCATCGCCACCGTCGTCATCGAGCACAAGGAGGACCTCAATCCGCAGGTCGAGATTCGCGATGGCGCGGGCAAGCCGCTCGCCGCCTACGCGATCCCGACAGGCGCGCAGGTTGTCGTGAACGAGGGTGACACAATCACCCCTGGCGCGCTCCTCGCTAAGACGCCTCGCCAAGCGTCGAAGACCAAGGACATCACCGGCGGTCTCCCGCGCGTGGCCGAGCTGTTCGAAGCCCGTCGTCCGAAGGAAGCTGCCGAGATGGCCCGCATCGACGGCGTCGTTTCCATGCAAGGCTCCGTGCGCGGCAAGAAGAGGCTCGTCGTCACCAACGCTGAAACCGGCGAGGAAGAGGAGCATCTCATCCCGCACGGCAAGCAGATCATCGTGCAGCCGGGCGACATCGTCCACAAGGGCCAGCTCCTCACCGAGGGTTCGCCCGATCCGCATGAGACGCTCGAGATCCTCGGACCGGCGGCGCTCTACGATTTCCTCATCGCGCAGGTGCAGGAGGTCTACCGCCTGCAGGGCGTCACGATCAACGACAAGCACATCGAGACGATCATCCGGCAGATGCTTCGGAAGATCCGCATCACGGATCCGGGCGACACCGAGTGGTTCTGGGGCGAGCAGGTCGACCGTCAGGCGTTCATGCGCGACAACAAGCGCATCACCGAGGCGGGCGGCAAGCCAGCCGAGGGCGAGCCGATCCTCCTTGGCATCACCAAGGCATCGCTTGAGACCGAGAGCTTCATCTCGGCGGCGTCCTTCCAGGAGACGACGCGCGTCCTCACCGACGCCTCGACGCTTGGCAAGGTCGACCACCTCGAGGGCTTCAAGGAGAACGTCATCATGGGCCATCTCATCCCCGCGGGCACGGGGCTTCCGAAATACAAGAAGCTCCGGATCACACTCCCGCTGGGCGCCGAGATCCCCGACGCGAACATCGAAGCCGCCGTCGACCAGGCTGGCTGATCGCCGATACAGTTCAATTATCGCACGCCCCGGGCTTCACCGCCCGGGGTGTTTTGTTTTGCGGTTGCCTGCGGGGCGCGGCAGTTTGACTTACTTCTCGACTGGAGGTAATGCATTCCCTAAGGAAGTAGGACAATGATCAAGCTGCATCTCACGCGGAAAGGCCAGACGACGTTCCCCAAGCCGTTGCGGGAGTGGCTAGGTGTCGCTCCGGGTGGCGACGTGCTCGTGGAGTTTTCCAACGGCCAGGCCACACTTAAGGCGCACACCAGCCCGGCCGGAGTGCTGGCGCGGTATGCCCGGCCAAAGCACAAGCGGACAGTCGAGCAGTCCGTCGGGAAATATCTGGGCGCCCTCGATGCCGCGACGCGCGATCATTGATGCCAATGTGGTGCTGCGCTATCTGCTCAACGACGATGCCAAGCAGTCGCCGGAAGCAGGGGAGTTGATCGAGAAATCGCCGGCGGGCACGCTTTACCTTTCTGTAATTGTGCTGGCCGAGGTGACGTGGACTCTGAAGTCCCATTTTGGCGTCCCTCGTGATGAGATCTGCTCTGCGATTCAACGTGTGCTTGCGCAGGAGGCGATCGCTGCCGACGCGGTGACACTCGATGCGGTGGCCCGATATGCGCACGTCAATGTCGATTTCATCGATTGCGCACTTGCCGCGGCAGGCGTCGCCACGGGCCTGACCGTCGCAACTTTTGACCAAGACTACCGGAAATTTGGCGACGTGGCAGCCCGCCGCCCTCGCGAACTTCTCGACGAATTGGCTTCGCCGGACGAGGAGTGACCGGGGGTTTCCGCCCTGGCATCACCAAGGCATCGCTCGAGACCGAGAGCTTCATCTCGGCCGCGTCCTTCTAGGAGACGACGCGCGTCCTCACCGACGCCTCGACGCTTGGCAAGGTCGACCACCTCGAGGGCTTCAAGGAGAACGTCATCATGGGCCATCTCATCCCCGCGGGCACCGGGCATCCGAAATACAAGAAGCTCCGGATCACGCTCCCGCTGGGCGCCGAGATCCCCGATGCGAACATCGAAGCCGCGGTCGACCAGGCTGGCTGATCGCCGATACAGTTCAATTATCGCACGCCCCGGGTTTCACCACCCGGGGCGTTTTGCTTTCCGAGTTGCGCAGCTTCCCCTCCTGCCGAGACTGACAGGGCTGGCGATGGTTGCAGGTTGAAGGAAATGACCGCTCTCACATCCTTCGAAAGAGATCGATCTGTTGAACCAACACATGAACGGCCTTCTCTGA
>DATKCJ010000424.1:0-7909 GCA_035513275.1 Opitutaceae bacterium | reverse complement strand
CCCTACGAGCGGAGTCACTTGATCACGTTGCCGCCGGCGACGACGAGTTCGACAGGATTGCCGCCGAGCTCGTAGGCGAGCAGTCGCTCGTCCTTGTGGCACAGGAGAACCAGGTCCGCGCGCTGGCCGGGCGCGATTGTGCCGCGGTCGCTGAAGCCGAGGAGCGTCGCGGCGTTCACCGTCGCCGCGGCGATCGCCTCTGCTGGCGAGATGCCGCAGAACCGCGTCGCAAGCGCGATCGCAAATGGCATCGAATGCGTAGGCGCGGTGCCGGGATTGCAGTTGGTCGCGAGCGCGAGCGCGCCACCAGCATCCACGAAGAAACCTGCGCGTGCGTAGCGGCCGTCGATTTGAAATCCGCTGCACGGCAAAATCACTCCGAACGTCGGCGACTTCGCAAGCAATGCGAGGTCGGCCTTCGTCGACGCTTCAAGGTGGTCCACGCTTCTTGCGAACAACTTCACCGCCTCGGGCACCATCCCCATCGATGTGAACTGGTCCGCGTGCACGCGAATCGGATGATGCTTGCCCGCCTTCGTGAAGAACCGCACGCACGCATCAACCGACCACGCGCCCTTTTCGCACCAAGCGTCCACCGCGATGTCGGGAAATTCCTTCGAGACCGCGGGCAGCATCTCCTTCACGATCATTCGCGCGTATTCGTCGAGGTCGCCCTCGAAGGCGTGACCGAGCAGCGCCGTGGGAACAATGCTCCCCGGCCACTCCGTTCCGGCGCGGACGATCGCGCGCAACATCTTCAACTCGGCCTCGGTCTCGAGGCCGTAGCCGCTCTTGATCTCCACCGTCGTCGTGCCGGAGCGCAGCATCGCCTCGAGCCGCGTCTTCAAGTTCGCGGCGAGTTGCTTCTTCGTGGCCTCGCGCACCGCACGCACCGTGGAGTGGATGCCACCGCCACCTTCCAGAATCTTCCGATACGACACCCCGCTCAGCTTCTGCTCCCACTCGCCGACCCGGTCGCCCGCCCAGCAGGCGTGCGTGTGGCAATCAACGAACCCCGGCATCAACACGCGGCCCTGCGCCTCGATGACCTCAGCGCCCGCCGGCGCTTCAACCTTCTGCCCGACCGCGACGATCTTGCCGCCATCGACGAGCACCTCGCCCTGCGGAATCACGCCGAGTTCGCCCAGCTCCTTGCCCCGCCGCGGTCGGCCTCCGGAGGCCTGCCCTGAGCTTGTCGAATGGGCGAGTGTGAGGATGCGAGCGTTGCGGATATGGAGAGCCATGGTCGGGAGAGAGGATAGACTCTAGGGGCGAGAGCGACAGACAGCCAAGCCAATCGATCAACGCCACCGAATGCGGACAAGACTCCGACTCGTCTGCTCCGAATGTGGGTCGGGCTTTCCGCCCGACTCCGATTCCTATGGCAATCCGTCGGGCATAAGCCCGACCCAGAAATTAATCCGTAAGGTAGGAGCCCGCTCTTGTCGCGCCGTAGTGCAACGAAGGCGGATGCGGGCGATTGCTTGTCTCTCGAGTGGCACGCCCCGCGGCGGTCGGACCCCAAACCAGTCCTTGTCCCGCTCCTCACGGAGCGGGCTACAACTGGGAGCGGAATCGATCCCACGCGCAGCCGAGCCTTTACGCCCGGCTCCGATGCGTGCATGAGTTTCGAACACCCGTTTCAAGAGTAGCGCCCCCAATTCGCCCCATCACCATGAATCGTCGCAAGTTCGTCTCGTCCATTGCCGTGGCCGGTGCCGCTGTCGCCGCTGGTTCGCGTTTGTTCGCCTCCGACTCGAAACCGCGCCTTCGCGTCGGTGTGATCGGCTCCGGCTGGTATGGCGGCGTCAACCTCGCCATCTTTCAGCGAAACCTGCCGATCCACGTCGTCTCCCTGTGCGATCCCAACACGAACAAGCTGGCGAACCTTGTGAAACAGTCCGCGGGGACGCAACCGGAGGTGCCCGCGACTTTTGCCGACTATCGCGAGATGCTCGCTCATGCGCCGCTCGACGTGGTGATCGTCACCACACCGGACCACTGGCACGCACTGCCTGCGATCGCCGCGATACAGGCCGGCGCGGATCTCTATCTTGAGAAACCGATCGGCCACGACGTGATCGAGGGTGAGGCGCTCGTCGCGGCGGCGCGCAAATACAAGCGCGTCGTCCAGGTGAACACACAGCGCCGTAGCAACCCGCTCTACGCCGAGGCTCGCGAGAAATTCATCACAAGCGGCCGGCTCGGCACCGTCGGTCTCGCGGAGGCCTTCAGTTATCTGCCGGGCCGCCCGACAGGAGTCATTCCCGAAGCGGCCGTGCCAGCGCACTTGAATTACGATCTCTGGACCGGACCCGCGCCCATGATCCCATATCGGGAGCAATATGAGGTTCGCGGGTGGCGCTCGTGGATGGAGTTTGGCAACGGCCAGATCGGCGATCTCGGCGTGCACATGCTCGACAAGGTTCGCTGGATCCTCGGCCTCGGCTGGCCGTCCTCCGTGCAGTCGAGCGGCGGCATCCTCACCGACAAACCACCATTTAGCGCGAACATCTCCGACACACAGCGCTCCGTGTTTCAATTTCCCGGCCTCGAGGTCTCGTGGGAGCACCGCACTTGGGGCGTGTCCCCGATACCGCCGCGTCATTGGAGCGACCAATGGGGAGCCCGCCTCATCGGCACTGGTGGCACGCTCAACATGACGATGCTCGAGTGTGTCTTCACTCCGGCCGGCGGCGGCGCGCGCGAAGGGCGCCACATGCTCTCATCATCGGGCAACCTCGAAAACATCGACTTCAACCGGCCCGGAAACGCCTACGCCGAGGTTGAGAACAACCACTTGAAGGATTTCCTGAAAGCGCGCGAAACGCGCGGTCGCCCCATCGCCGACATCGAGCAAGGCCACATCTCGAGTGCGATGTGCTCGCTGGCGAACCTCTCGCTGGAACTCGGCCGGCCGGTCGCCTACGATCCCAAGACGCGCACCGTGCCCGGCGACGCCAAGGCGACCGCGGGTCTCGCCCGCGCCTACCGCGCACCGTGGGTGCATCCGACGCCGGAGAATATCTGAAGGTCCAAGCCAGTTCCATTCCATGAAAATTCGTCTACTAGTCCCCCGCGTTCTTGCGCTCGCGCTTGCCGCATCGACTGTTGCCTCGCTAAACGCCGCCGACGCGCCCGCCGCGGACAGGGGCTGGATTCCGCTCTTTAACGGCAAGGATCTTGACGGCTGGACCGTGAAAATCGCCAAGCACCCGCTTGGCGTGAATTACGCCGACACGTTTCGCGTCGAGGACGGCATCCTCAAGGTCGCCTACGACAAATACGCGAAGTTCGACGGCCAGTTCGGGCACATATACTCAAACCTCGCCTACTCGAATTACGTGCTGCGTCTGGAGTATCGATTCACGGGCACGGCGATCGCCGACTCGCCGCCGTGGGCGAAGCTTAACAGCGGAGTCATGATCCACTCGCAATCGCCGCTTACGATGACCGTCGAGCAGGCGTTTCCGGTGAGCATGGAAGTGCAGTTTCTCAGCGTTGGTTCCGGCGGTGGCCAGCAAACCGGCAACGCGTGCACGCCCGGCACGAACTTGGAGCGGAACGGAGCGCTCACGACCGACCACATAATTGAGGCGAGCGGAGAACTCTCGCCGATCGACCAGTGGGTGACCGCGGAGGTCGAGGTGCACGGCGACGACGAAGTCATCCACAGGATCAACGGCGTCGAGGTGCTACGCTACCAGCACCCGCAGCTCGACCCTTCCGACCGCGACGCGCAGCGACTGCTCGCACTCGGCGCGCCGCTTCAACTCAGCTCCGGCCACATCGCGCTCCAAGCGGAGTCGCAGCCGGTGTGGTTTCGCAAGATCGAGATCCGCCCGTTGGCTCACTGAGCAATGAACACTCGGTGCCTCAAGTCTTGACGACGTAACAGCCCGCTTGCGGGCGATTGATCCCATCTGGATGTAGGTGGCGCGCTTGCGCGCCACTCTGTAATTTTGGGCTGCAAGCTACCGCGCAACCCTCAGACTCCAAGGCATGACTACCCGCAGAACTTTCATCGCAACGAGTGCCGCAGGCATCGCCGCGGCCGCGCTCGGTTCCAGCAAACTGGGTGCCGCGCATCACGAGGCGCGCACCGCCGGCAGCGAGACGTGGTTCGACATCTCGCTCGCACAGTGGTCGCTCAACAAGGCGTTCTGGGCGGGCACGCGCGACAAGATGCGCTTCGCCGCGATCTCAAAGCGCGACTTCGGGATCAAGAATGTCGAATACGTTAACCAGTTCTACATGGAGGGCTTCACGCCTGCGGTGACTGCGGAGCTCAAGCGCGTGGCCGATGGCGAAGGCGTGCGCAGCGTGCTCATCATGTGCGACCACTGCGGGCGTCTCGGCGATCCGGATCCGGCGAAGCAGGAGGAGTCCGTGCAGGCGCACGTGCCGTGGCTCGAGGCGGCGCGCGAGCTCGGCTGCCACGCGATCCGCGTGAATGCGTTTTCCGAGGCGACCGAAAGTTACGGCACACAACTCGATCGCACCGCCGCCGGCCTGCGCAAACTCTGCGAAATCGGCGACACTTACGGACTGAGCGTGATCGTCGAGCCGCACGGCGGGCTCTCGTCGAACGGTGCGTGGCTCGCCGCGCTCATGGACCTCGTGGGGCACAAGCGAGTCGGCATCCTCCCCGACTTCGGGAACTACGGCGACCGCCGCGCCGGCCTGAGCTACGACCTCCATCTCGGCACTCAGCAGAGCATGCCCTACGCGAAGGGCGTGAGCGCGAAGGCGTTCGGCTTCGGCATCGACGGCGAGGAGAACACGATGGATTTCCGGAGGCACATGCAGATCGTGAAGGACGCGGGCTTCACCGGATTCGTGGGTGTCGAGTGGGAAGGCAAGGAGATCGACGAGGACACAGGCGTGCGCCTCACACGCGATCTCCTCGTGAAGCTCGGCGGGCGGTTGTGAGGGGAGAAGGGAACAGGACCGGACCCGTGGCCGGGGATTTGCGATAATCCGACCCGGTGCCAGCTTCAGTGCGCGACAGCGCCTTGGAGTGCGGCAGTCCCCTGCCGCTTTGGGGTGAATTGTCCGCCCGCTTGTGGCTCGAAAGCGCCGCGGGAGCGGCGCACTCCAAGGCGCCTTCGGCGCGCGGCGGCGGGAAGCGGCCACCACGCTGCTCTATGGTTCGCCCAAGGTTGGGCTTGTCGGCGGCGCGGCGCTTCCCCTTACTGCGCGCACGATGCAGCACCCCTCTGCCCGCGATGGCCTGTCGAAACGCGAATACTTCGGCTACGCACTCGGCGACACCGCCTCGAACCTGTTTTTCCAGACGTTCAACATCTTCATCACGTACTATTACGTGGACGTGTGGGGAATCCTGCCGGGCGCGATTGTCTCGATGATGCTCTGGGTACGGCTGTGGGACGCAGTGAACGACCCAATCATGGGCGTGATCGCCGATCGCACGAATACGCGTTGGGGGAAATTCCGTCCGTATCTCCTCTGGATGGCGGTGCCCTATGGCATCTGCGGCTACCTGATCTTCGCAAATCCCGATTTCGATCAGGCGGGCAAGCTCATCTACGCCTACATCACCTACACGTTGATGCTGATGGCATACACAGCCATCAACGTGCCCTACTCCGCGCTCCTCGGCGTGATCAGTCCGTCGTCGCGCACGCGCGCGATGGCGTCGAGCTTCCGGTTCGTCGGCGCGTTTGGCGGCGGATTCCTGATCTCGCTCGGTGTGCGGCCGATGGTGAAAGCGCTGGGCGGCGACAGCGAGGTGCTCGGATTCCAATACACGATGGCAATCTTCGGGATCTTGTCGGTCGCGATGTTCCTCATCTGCTTCGCAACGACGAAGGAGCGCGTAACCCCGCCGCCCGCGCAGAAGACCAACGTGAAGCTGGATCTTTCGGATCTAGTGCGCAACTGGCCGTGGATCACGCTGCTCCTCGCATCGGTCTTCTCGACGACGTTCATCATTCTGCGCTCCGGCAGCACGCTCTTCTACTTCAAGTATGTTGTTGGCGCCGACGATGCACCGCCGGTTCTATTCGGTCTCGACCAGGCAACGGTGTTTCTTTCGTCGAACGCACTCTGCCAGATGCTCGGGGCGCTCTGTCTCAGCTTTGTCGCACGCTCGATCGACAAGCGTAAACTCGCAGTCGTGCTGACCATGGTAACCGCGGTCTGCTACGGTTCGTTCTACTTTCTCCCGACAGACAACTATGGCCTGCTGCTGTCGCTCAACGCATTGGGGAGTCTCGCGATGGGCCCGACTTCGGCGCTCGTCTGGGCGATGTATGGCGACGTGGCCGACTATGGGGAATGGAAGTTCGGCCGTCGCGCTACGGGGCTTGTTTACTCCGCGTCGCTGTTCGCGCTGAAGACAGGCTCGATGGTCGCAGGTGTGCTGCTGCCACTCTTCCTCGCGCAGTTTGGCTTCGTGCGAAACGTCGCGCAGACGCCGAGTGCAATTCTCGGCATCCTGTTGACGTTCTCACTCGTGCCCTGCGCGTTCGCCGTGCTGAAGGCGGTTGCGATCTGGGTGTATCCGCTCACGCAGGCGAAGGTGGACCAGATCGAGAATGATCTCGGCGCACGGCGCGAGGCGGCGGGAGTTTGAGGTTCATCCGAATTTAGCCCGCTCCGTGCTGTGCCCTCCGTAGCTCGCAGGGCGAAGGAGGGAGGAGCGGGACAATTCCCGTGCATGCCCCTCGATCCTCCCCGCGCTTCCGCGCAGGGCTACACCAATCATCTGATTGTAGCCCGCTCCGGAAGGAGCGGGACCAACGGACAACTTCGCGAAAGGCGCGAAGTCCCTGCGCTCACGCGCAGGGCTACACAGAGGCAACTTTCCGCGCTACTTCCCAAACGAATACATCGCGACCAGCGCCGCACCGATCGCCTGCGAAAGTTCGCCCAGCGTGGCGGCCACGAACTTCACCTTCGCGCGCTGCGTGGGCCAGAGGTAGGGCATCGCTGCGTCGCGGATGCCGTTCAGATAGCGCTCGCGAAACTCGGGCGTCGTCGACTCGGGATCGATGAGCCCTCCACCGATGACGACGAACTCCGGGTCGAGCGCGATGATCGTGTTTGCGGCGTGCAGCCCGAGCGCTCGCGCCTGGAAGTCGAAGATCTCGTTCGCGAGCGCGTCGCCCTTCTGCGCGAGCCCACGCAGCGAGAGCGCCTTGTCCTTCTCGCTCTGGTCCGACGCCGCGAGCGGATGCTGCGGATGCCTCTTCAAAAACTCGGCGAGCAATTGCGGCAGGCCCGAGATCGTCGTGTAGGCTTCGATGCAACCCCAGTCTCGTCCGCACCCGCAGCGCAGCGGCCGGATGCCGCCGAGCAGATGCAACGCCGCGGGCATGTGGCCGCCCTCCATGCCGGAGAGCGTGTCGCCCTCGAGCGGCAACCCGTTGGGGTCGACGTAAGCGCAACCGAGACCCGAACCCGGCGCGAACATCACCACGCCCGCCTTGCGGCCGGCACGCGCACGGTAGGCCTCGGCGACGCCACCGAAGTTCCCGTCGTTGCCGACGACGAGCGGTATCGAGCGCCCGGCGGCGTCGGCGATCGCGCGGCCGTAGTCGGCGTGAAAATTCCACCCTTCGAAACTCGCGGGCAGGTTCGCCGCGCGACCGAGCACGCCGTAGCTCTCGTAAGGGCCCGGGATCGCGAGGCCGACGCCCCGCACCTGCGACCAGGTGAGGTTTTGCTCGGCGAGGAAACCGTTCGCGCCTTCGATCCAGCCGCGCACCACCGCCTCGGTGCCCGCGGCGGAGTTCGTCGAACTCTGGCGGAGCTTTTGCGAGATGATCGTGCCGTCGGCAAGGATGCCTCCAGTTTTTGACGTCGTGGCGCCACTGTCGGTGCCGAGGAAGATGCCGTGGTCGGACATTGGTGTGGGTCGTTTGTCTGTCGGCCCAACGTGCCA
>DATKCJ010000423.1:0-3162 GCA_035513275.1 Opitutaceae bacterium | reverse complement strand
ACTATGCTGGAATCGGATATGCAGTGATAGGCCGGAAGGATATCACCTATCCATCTGGCAACACCTTTCACGTTGCACTCATGAGGAAACACGGCCCAACCACCTCCACAGCCAACGCCGCCAACGCGGCGGGGATGAGTTGAAACGTCAGGCGAAGAACCCCGAATCCAAATGACGACGCTTCGCTTCAGGGCGGTCATCAAGATCTTCAACGGGAATCACCCGTCACAGCCAACGCGGGCCCCTGACCGGCGTGGCTGAGCTCAATCGATGCCGCAAAGAGCCGCATGCGAACACTCTTCATTATGGCCGCATTCCTCTCATCGCTCACTCGGCTTTTCGGGACCTCGCTGGGCTGGCGTGGCTGATCTGAAACGCTGCAAACATGAAAGGCGCACCGAAGGACATCGTGCGAGCCGGTTATGACGCTCTTGGGAGTTCCTATCGCGAGCATTTTGCATCGCTCCATCGCGAGCGCTATGCGACTTGGCTGCGTAAGTTCAGGAGCCATGTGCCGCTCGGCGGACGAATTGTGGAGCTTGGCTGTGCCGACGGAATACCGGTGGCCCTGGAGTTGGTGAAGAAGTATCGTTACGTCGGTGTGGAGCTTTCGCCCGTTCAAGCAACCGCTGCACGGCGGCAGGTCCCTTCGGGCGAGTTCCTTGTAGAGGACATGACGGAGGTCGTCTTTCCTGAAACTTCCTTGGACGGGGTTGTCGCATTGTATTCGGTCCTCCACATCCCCCTTGATGAGCAGCCAGCGCTCTTTCGCCGCATTTATTCGTGGTTGCGGCCTGGCGCGGTATTTATGGCCGTCGTAGGCGCAACGAGATGGACGGGCACCGCCGAGGATTGGATTCGTTCTGGCACAACGATGTATTGGAGCCATGGAAGTGGTGACGACTACGAAGTCATCTTCCGAGAAATCGGTTTCGAGATTCTTGAACAGTGCTTCGTGCCCGAAGGGAACCTGGGTCACACATTCATGCTGCTGAAGAGACCGATACACCACCGCGGCCAACGCCGCCAACGCGGTGGGGATGAGTTGAAACGTCAGGCGAAAAATCCCGAATCCAAATGACGACACTTCGTTTCAGGGCGGTCATAAAGATCTACAACGGGAATCCCTACATCCACGTAAGCAAAGCTCGTGCGACTGCTCTCAAGAGCGGTTGGAAAAAACCACTTCCTGTCTTGGTGCGAATCAACGGCCAACCCAATCCACCCTGGCGCATCAACCTGATGCCGATTGGCGACGGCACTTTCTACCTCTACCTGCACGGAGATGTCCGCAAGGCCTCAGGGACGAAAGTGGGCGATCCAGTGGAGGCGGAGGTGAGTTTCGACTCAGCGTATCAAAACGGCCCGATGCACCCGATGCCGGCGTGGTTTCGCACTGCCTTGAACAAGAATTCAAAAGCGGCAGACGCTTGGGAAGCACTGATCCCGAGTCGGAAGAAGGAAATCTTGCGCTATTTCTCCTGGCTGAAATCTCCCGAGGCTCGCGCTCGCAACACACAACGAGCGGTCGATGTTCTGTCCGGAAAGAAGGCGAGGTTTATGGCCCGGTCTTGGAATGAGGAGTAGGCCGAATCTTGAGGCTGAGTTCATTCAGCTGTAGGAGCTCGCTTGCGGGCGATCGCGAACTGTAAGCGATGGAGAGGCCCGGTGGTCCCGCCATGTAGGGAGGTCCTAGTTAGTGCGCAGTCGTTCGCAAGGTAGCGCGCCTCTCGCCGAGAGGCGCGTCGCGCCAGTGCGTGAGCCAACCCGAAACGCGCCCCTCGGCAAAGGGCGCTACCTCGGAGTCAGCTACTTAATTCGTTGACGCCACTTTCACCGGCTCGGCCGCGGGCGCGACTTCGGTGTAGAAGACGGTCCGCGTGAGCTGAGCTTTCTTGTCGCCGTCGGGCAGCACGCGCGCTTCGACTCCGTCGATTTCGGCGTAGCCGATGATCATCGTGTTGACGCGTTTGCTTGTCACGGCGCGGCCGGCGAGGTCGAACTCGCGGCCCTCGTTGAGCCAGAGGCGGCGCTCGGTAAGGCCGGTGAACCAGCGCGTGCGGCCAAGGCCCTTCGTGTCGTCGGCTTCGACGATATCAGCGGAAACCCAGCCATAGTTCGGCACGAAATATTCCGCCCAGCAGCGGTAGCCAGGATCTGTTTCCTTGCCGGCGTTGGGCTCGCGGAGGCGGTAGCCCATCTGGAGACGCGCCGGGATGCCGCGCGCGCGGGCCATGGCGATGAACATCGAGTGCAGATCGGTGCAGCAGCCGCCGGCGTTGGTCATGCAATCCTCAGCGTCGCCAATACCGCAGTTGGGCTTCGTCGGATCCTTCGAGTAGTGATCGGCGTAATCGGCAACGGCGGCGAGAAGGAGCTGGGCTTGCGCGGCCACGTTGGTCTCGGTGCCCGCTGCCTCGTTGGCGACCTTCGCGATTCTCTTGGATACGGCCATGTGCGGTGCATCCTTGCGAAGCTCCTCAGCGTAGAGCGTGCGATGCGAATCGGTGATCGACCCCGCCTTCGCCGGATCGAGTTCGGTAAACACGGAGCGCCGGCGCACGGTGAACTCGACGGTCGAGGTGAGCGATGTGGCGCCAGGATTCTTGACCTCGACAAGCATGAAGCGATTGCCGCGATCTGGCTCGCGCACGACGCTCCAGCTTCCGGGCGAGGAAACGACGTCGAAGTCGAGCACCTCCTGATAGCGCTCGTTGTCGGGGATCGAGACCCAGAACTTCACTTCTTTGGCGCCGGCAGGGATGTCGGACACGGTGGCGTTCTGACGAACGCGGTAGGTGGTGACGACTTCCGGAGCGGCGCCGGCGTGGAGCGCGGTGCCGAGGGCGAGAGTGGCAAGGAGGGCGGTTGCAGTTTTCATGGTCTGTTGGGGTTGGGGAAGGTGATGCTGTTTAGAATTTCCAGTTCAGGTCGACGCGGAATCGCTTGCCGTCCTGGACGCTGGTGATCGCGTCGACAAGGAAGAGCCGCGCCTGGATGTTGAGGTCTTTTGTCATGACGTAGGTGGCGCGAAGCTCGTGCCCCTCGATGTCGGATAGGTCGGACTGCGTGGCGCTGCCGAAGCGGGCCCAGTCGTCCTGCGCATACGAGGCGTTCACCGCGAAGGTCTCGATGTGCGCGTAGAAGTAACCGAGCTGCCAG
>DATKCJ010000422.1:0-6986 GCA_035513275.1 Opitutaceae bacterium | reverse complement strand
CATCGAAGGCAGACGACTGACCCCACCGCCTGACTCGCATTCCCAGCTCAATCCGACTAGACGCAGTTTGGTCAAATCCCACTAATCGGCTGAAAGTCATGCAAACTGTCTTCATCCTCTGGCACGCCTACGAAACATCTGAAAATCAGGAGGAGTCGAAGCTCATTGGTGTCTACGAAAGTCGAGACGCAGCCGAGCGTGCCAAACAAAGGGCACGTAAGCTTCCGGGCTTTGTTGGTAACCCCGACGCCTTTGTTGTCGACGAGTATGAAATCGGCAAGGACCATTGGACCGATGGTTTCGTGAATGTGGGCCACTTGAAGTAAAGATCCCAACCGACCTTGATGGTGAGGGAGGAGCGGCCGACCTCGCAAAAGCCACACAACTTCGAGAGCGCTTCGCCGTCCCTCCCCAGTCCGGTAGATAAACTATTGTGACTTGGAGACAGCAGGCCTGGGTTCACGACCCAACGAGACCGTCAAGGAAGACGCGAATCAGGAAGCCGGTGCAGGCCGCTCTGCCGCGCTGCGCGATCAGAAATCAAACCGGTCGATGTTCTCCTTCGTGAAGAGGAACGGCTTTCCGAGGAGAATGTTGTCGCCCTGGATTTCGAAGGAGCCGAGTGAGCCGGCCTCGATGCGGGTCGCCCCAGGTTTGAGCTCGCCGTTGGCGAGCGCGACTCCCGCATAGACGGTGAGGTAGCCAAGGTCCTCCGTATTCCAGAGGATGACGGCATCGGTCACTCCCTCGTGCACGTAGCGCTTGTTCTCGTTGGGAAGTCCGAGCCCGATCACCTTCACCTTGCCTGTCTTGCCAGCTTGTTTCACCGCTTCGGCGGCACCGGGCACGCCGGGCGAGCAAATCGCCATAAGCAACTTCAGGTTCGGATTCGCACTCATGAGCGCGGTCGCCTCGGATTGCGCGCGGTCCTTGAGGTCGTCGCACGGGCGGACAGCGACGAGCTTCATCCGCGGGTATTTCTCCGCGAGCCGTGCCTCGATGTGGCGCTGCCACTCGCGCTGGTTCGCGGCTGTGAGCGTGGCAGTGATGATCGCAAACTCGCCCTCTTCGCCGCAGAGGCGCGCGGCCTCGTCCATGAGCGCGAAGCCGATGCCCTCGGGCGTGGCCTGGTTGACGAAAAACGAGCGCGCGTCGGGCAGCGAGTCGGCGTCGTAGGTGATGACAGCGACGCCCTGCTTCTGCGCCTTGCGCAGCGCAGTGGAGATGCCCTCCTTGTTCTCCGCGGCGACGGCGATCACGTCGACCCCGAGCGTGATCCAGTTCTCGACAATCTCGTTCTGCTTCGCGGCGTTCGTATCGGTCGGCCCGTCGAAGAGCAACTCGACCCCGAGTTCACGCGCCGCCTTGTCGGCGCCTGCTTTGCACGAGAGGAAGTAGGCGTTGCCCTTGGCCTTCGGCATCATGGCGATCATCAGCTTCGCGTCTGCGGCGAGGAGTGTCGCGGCAAGTCCGGGCAGCACGCAGGCGAGGAACAGGATTCTGGAAAACTTGGATTTCATGCGGGGTCCTGGACTGGAGTTGGGCTCGCCGGTTGCCGGCGCGCACGCAGCTTCGACAACAGTCCCGGCACAATGCTCCCTGTCAATGCGACGAGAAGCAACGCACCCGTCATCAGGCCGGACATCTCCTCGGCCGCGTTCATCCGGATCACGACGGGCAGCGTCGCGAGTCCGTTCTTGAGAACCGCGATTGCGGCGACGCCGAGCAGCGTGCCCGCAATTGACCCTGTGCCACCGAAGATGCTCGTGCCGCCGAGCACGACCGCGGTGATCGCGAACAACTCGTAGCCCATGCCGGCGTCGGCCTTCGCCTGCCCGAGCCGCGCGGTGTAGATGATTGCGGCAGCCGCAACGATCAGCCCGGCGAGCACATACGCTGTCGCGAGCCGGCGCCCCACGGGGATGCCCGCAAACCTCGCGCCCTCCGGCGAGAACCCGATCGCGCGATAGGATCGGCCGTGCACCGTCCGGTGCACCAGCAACCATACGCCGGCCGCAATGCCCAGGAACACCCACGCCTGCACCGGAAGCCCGAGCAACCTACCCTGCCCGAGCGCGAGGAACGACGAGGGGAACCCAGTGTAGGTGACAGCACCGTGTGTGATCGCCTCCGCCAATCCGCGAAAGAGCGAATACGTGCCGAGCGTCACGATCAACGGCGGCAGGCGCAACGTCGTGATCAACGCGGCGTTCAGAGCGCCGCCGGTGCAACCGCACGCGAGCGTGAGAGCAATCGCGATGGGTATCGGCATGCCGGCATCGAAATGAAACTTACCGAACAGGATCGCGCACAGCCCGAGGAGCGACGCGACCGACAGATCTATGCCCGCCGTGATGATCACCGGCGTCAGCGCAAGCGCGAGCAGGCCGATCTCGCAGGAGTGGCGCAGGATGTCGAACTGACGGTCCATCGTGCCGAAGCCAACGACGATCCCGCGCCGGTTCGTCGTCGTGCCAAAGTGGTAGAAAAGCAGCCACTCCGCCACGAGCACGACGAACAGCAGCGTCTCGTAGCGCAGGAGCAGCGACTTCCATCCTGGGCGACGTGATTCACCGGAGTTCATGGCTCAACTCTTCTCCTTTCTCATTCGCACCCCGTCCGCCACGACCGCCAGCAGGATGATCGCACCCTGGATCGCCTTCTCCCAATACGCCTCGATGCGCAGGTGCGTGAGCGCCGGCGACACACACGCGAGCAACAGCAGCCCCGCGAACGCGCCCCAGAGATTTCCGCGCCCTCCGGAAATGGCCACACCGCCCACGACCACTGCCGCGATCACCTTCAACTCGAGACCTGCGCCCGAGAGCGGCTGCACCTGCGGAGACTGCACAATGTTCATCATCGCCGCGAGTCCGGTGAGCGCACCCATGAGCACGAAGACCAGAAATGTAACCAGCCGCGGTCGCACACCGGCAAGTCGCGCCGCCTCCGCGTTGCTGCCCACCGCATACACAAACCTTCCGACCGCGAGGTGCCGCATACCCAGGCCCAGCGCAGCAAGCACCAAAAGTGCCGCGCCTACGATCGTCCACTGCCCCGCGAACTGCCCGAGCCCGAACCACTGCACGCCGTCAGGGAGATTCACGAACTCTCCCTGGCGCATGAGATTGAGCGACTGGCGCAGCGTGACCATCGTCGCGAGCGTCACGACGATCGACGGTAGGCCGAGTCCCGCGACGAGCGCGCCGTTGAACACGCCCATCACCGCCCCGATTGCCACGCTCGCCGGCAGCACCGCGACCAGTGGCCATCCAGACGCGGCGAGCAATCCCGCGCAGACGCTGCACACCGAGAACATCGAGCCGACCGAGATGTCGATCTGCCTCGTGATGATCACGAGCGCAGCCCCGCACGCGACGACGAGCGTCGGCATTTCCCGCGTGAGCAGCGAGAGCAGCGGCTGCGGTTGGTAGAATGCCGGCGCGAAGATCGCGAGCGCGCCGAGCAACACAACGAGCGCGACCGCCACCGAAACTTCGCGGAAATAGAGTTTCACGAGGATCCCCCGTTCGCCGCTTGGCCGAGCGCCGCGGACATCACCGTGTGTGCATCGCTGGAGCCCGGGAGCACCTTCGTGAGCCGGCCGCCGCGCATCACACCAATCCGATCGCTCATGCCGAGGATCTCCGGCAGGTCGCTCGAGATCATGATCACCGCCATCCCCTCACGCGCCATCTGCCGCACGATCCGGTGTATCTCGCTTTTCGCGCCCACGTCGACGCCCTGCGTCGGCTCGTCGAGGATCATGAGCTTTGGCTTCGTCGCGAGCCAGCGCGCCACCGAAACCTTCTGCTGGTTGCCACCACTGAGGCTGCCGGCAGGCGCAGCCGGACTGGAAGTGCGAATCGAAAGACTCTTGATGAACCCCGCCGCGAGCGAGCGCTCCCGCCGCGGCCGCAGCCAGCCGCCCGGGAAAAGTGTGCGATGCACGGCCATCGTCGCGTTCTGCTCGACAGGCATCTCGAGGATGACGCCATGCTGCCGCCGGTCCTCCGGCACGTAGGCGATTCCGAGCGCAATCGCATCGGCGGGAGAATGTATCGTCGCAACCTCGCCGCGCATCCGGATCGTCCCCGCGTCCGCCGGTGAGACACCAAACAGTATCCGCGCCAGCTCTGTGCGGCCCGCGCCCACGAGACCCGCGAGTCCGAAGACCTCTCCCGCGCGCACCTCGAGCGAAATGCCGCTCACGCCCGATGCCGCGCAACCGACACCTTCAAGGGAGAGAACAACCTCCCCTGCCTCGGATTCCGACGGAGGATAAATCTGATTCACCTCGCGCCCGACCATCATCCGGATCAGTCCGGCTTCGTCGATCTCTCCTACCGCACGCGTGCCCACGCTGGCTCCGTCGCGCAAAACCGTCACGCGATCCGCGAGCGCGAAGATCTCCTCAAGCCGGTGCGAAATGTAGATAACGCCGGTACCGGCCGAGCGCAGCTCGCGGACAACGGCGAACAGCCGCTCCTGCTCCGTCCGCGTGAGCGACGCGGTTGGTTCGTCCATCACGAGTATCCGCGCACCGGCGCCGAGTGCACACGCGATCTCGACGAGCTGTTGCTCCGGCATCGAGAGCGAGCGCGCCTCGGCGAAGGTTGGGATGTCCGCGTCCACGCGTGACAGCAACTCCGCCGCCCGCCGCTCTCGTGCCCGCCAGTCGACGCGCCGGAGCGAACCGGATCCCTCAAGTCGCAAGCCGATGTTTTCCGCGACGGTAAGATCGGGAAACAGTGCAGGCTGCTGGTAGATGCACGCGATGCCGAGGTGACGCGCGGCGCCCGGCTCGAGCGCCCCGAACGTGCGACCGCCGACTGTCAGCGTGCCCGCATCGGGACGGTGCGCACCCGTCACGACCTTGATCAAGGTGCTCTTGCCCGCGCCGTTCTCGCCGAGCAGCGCATGCACCTCGCCGCCGAAAAGGTCGAAGTCGACCCCGCGCAGGGCGCGCACCGCGGCAAACGATTTCTCGATCCCGCGGAGTTCGAGGATTGGGGCGGAAGCCATGAACTTGGCCATAGAAGCAGTGCAACGCGCGCGGGCCAAGCAAGCGCATTCTCCCGCGGAAGTGTCCCGCCTCAGCGAACCCGGCATGAACTGTCCGACGCACGGTCCTGTGGCGCCCTGCGCGTCCCGCCTGCAGCATTCCGCCAATGCCCCGCCCCACGCTGCCACTGCTCATCGTATTTCTTGCGTGTTCGTTGTCCGGCGCGTCGGGAACCGGCGCGCCGACCGCGTGGCCGGAGGTCACGCAGACCGCGCGACCGTGGACGCGCTGGTGGTGGCCGGGCAGCGCGGTCGACGAGGCGAACCTAACGCGACAGCTCGAACAGTTCTCTCAGGCCGGCCTCGGCGGCGTGGAGATCACGCCGATCTACGGCGTGCGTGGCTATGAGGAGCGCAACGTCCCGTTCCTCTCGCCGCGGTGGATGGAAGTTCTCGCACACACCGGCCGTGAAGGAAGGCGCCTCGGAATCGGCATCGACATGGCGACGGGCACCGGTTGGCCGTTCGGTGGACCGTGGATCACAGAAGCCGACGGCTCGCAGAAACTCGTCGTCGAAGGACGCCTTGCCGGCACTCCGACGAAGATGAAGGTCAAGCGCGCCGCGCCCGGTGCCGAGGGCCTCGTGATCGATCCCTACTCGGTCGACGCGATCAGGCGCTACCTCGCGCCATTCACGGAAGCGTTCGCGAAGTTTCCCACGAGACTCGTGCGCGGCCAGTTCCACGACTCGTTCGAATACTACGAGGCGGGTTGGACGCCTGCGCTCGCGGACTCATTCCGCAAAATGCACGGCTACGATCTCGACGATCACGCGGCCGCGCTCACGGGCACCACCGAAGTCGACGAAGACACGCTCCGCCGCCTGAAGTCAGACTACCGCGCGACACTCGCGCAACTGCACCTCAATTATCTCAGCGAGTGGGTGCGCTGGTCGCACGAGCGGGGATGGATCGTCCGCAACCAATCGCACGGCGCGCCGGCGAACCTCCTCGATCTCTACGGCACGGTTGACATACCCGAGACAGAGACGTTCGGCTCGACGCCGTTTCCGATTCCCGGACTGCGTCGCAATCCTGCCGAAGTGCGGTCCGACATGGATCTGCCAGAACCTCTCGTCATACGCATGGCCTCCTCCGCCGCGCACGTGATGGGCCGGCAGCTCGCATCAAGTGAGACGTGCACTTGGCTGCGCGAGCATTGGAAAGTCTCGCTCGCGATGACCAAGCCTGAGATCGACCGGCTCTTTGCCAATGGCATCAACCACATACTCTATCACGGCACAGTCTACTCGCCCGCGGACGCGGCCTGGCCGGGTTGGTTGTTCTACGCATCGACGCAGTTCAATCCCTCGAATCCGTGGTGGGACGACTTCGCGACGCTCAACGCTTACGTCGCACGCGTCCAGTCGGTGCTGCAGGCAGGCGCGCCCGACAACGAGATCCTTCTCTACTGGCCGTTCGCCGATGTGATCGACGATCCGAAGGGGCTCATGCAGCAGTTCGGCGTCCACGACGTCCAGTGGCTCGTGAACAGCCCGTTCGGCCGACTCGCCGCCCGAATGACCGACGAGGGCTTCGCGCACGACTACATTTCCGATGCGCAGCTCGGCTCGACCTCGGTCGCGGGCGACAGGCTTGTGACTCCCGGCGGACGCTATCGCACGCTCGTCGTGCCGGCGGCGCGGCGGATGCCGGTCGAAACGCTCGCGCAGATTCTCGAGCTCAAGCGCGCGGGCGCGAACGTCATCTTCGAGGTGTTGCCGAAGGATGTGCCAGGACTTGGCAAACTCGAGGAGCGCCGAGCGCAGTTCGCGGACCTGCTGGCAGCGTCGGAGTTCGACGCTTCGCGCGAGCCGGTCGACGTGATCGCGGCTCTTCTCGCGAGTGATCTCGCGCGCGAGGCGATCGCGAAGACGGGTGTCACCTTCATCCGCCGCGCGAATGCGACCGGGCACGACTAC
>DATKCJ010000421.1:0-3259 GCA_035513275.1 Opitutaceae bacterium | reverse complement strand
GACGTGAGCGGCTGCGATGTGCTGCTTGTCGATGACATCACCGAGACAGCCGGCACGCTCACCGCGGCCGCCAGGCTCCTTCGCGACAACGGAGCGGTTTCGATTCGCGCTGCTGTCAGCCACTGTATCCTGAGCGACCTCGCATACCAGCGGCTCCAACAGGGGTTGATCGACGAGCTCATCACCACGGATACCGTGCCGCTCGACACACGCGGGTTGCCGATCACTCAACTGAGCGTCGCGGGCATCCTCGGCGAGGCCATCCTCCGCATCTCCTCGAACCGCAGCGTCACGAGCCTCTTTAAAGTAAAGGGGTTCTGAACGACGCGTTTGGAAACATCCGTCCAGCGATGAGGTCAGAGGCGCAAATTGTGACGAAGCTCAAGTATTTCACCCTGGGGCTTCTGCTGGCCACCGGACTCTACGCAATCGGCACTCTGTTCGCCCAAAAAGCGGAGCCGCGACCATCGACCGCAACGCTGCGAATCGACCCGACCGAGGTGGGCGGGAACAACGGTATTGTCACCAGCTACAGCGAAGCGCTCGACGCCGTGCGGCCGGCGGTCGTCTCCGTTTATTCGACCAAGTTCGTCCGCTACCGCACGCCTGGCACGCGCTTCAACGATCCACTTTTCGACCGCCTCTTCGGCAATCCTGGTTCCGAGACCGTCCGCCCTGAGCAAGGACTCGGCTCCGGCGTCATCGTTTCGCCCGAGGGCTACATTCTCACGAACAACCACGTCGTCGAAGGAGCCGACGAGATTCGCGTGCTGCTAACCGACAATCGCGAGCTCGTCGCCACCGTCATTGGCACTGACCCAAAGACTGACATCGCCGTCCTCAAGATCACTGCCGAGAATCTTCCGTCCGCGATCCTCGGCGACAGCGACAAGCTGCGCGTGGGCGATGTGGTCTTCGCGCTCGGCAACCCGCTCGGCATCGGCCAGACTGCCACGATGGGCATCGTCTCCGCGATCGGGCGCCGCGGCCTCGGCCTGCTCGACCGGGGCGACGAACCGGGCTACGAGGATTTCGTCCAGACTGATGCCGCCATCAACATGGGCAACTCCGGCGGCGCACTCGTCGATGCCCGCGGCCGGATCGTCGGCATCAACACTGCGATCATTTCCACCACGCGCGGCAACATCGGAATCGGTTTCTCCATTCCGATCAACCTCGCGTCCTACGTCATGCACAGCCTGATCGAAAGCGGCGCCGTGCTGCGCGGCTACCTCGGCGTCAACACGCAGGACCTCGATCCAAAGCTCGCCGCCGAGTTTGGCATCAAGGACGGCAAGGGCGTTGTCGTCACGATAGTCGAGGCCGGCGGCCCCGCCGAACAGGGCGGATTGCGCGGCGGCGATGTCATCATCGCGATGAACGACCGCCCGGTTTCCGCGGTCGACGACCTCCGGCTTAACGTCGCGCAGATCCGGCCGAACACCGAGATCACAATGCGCATCGTCCGAAACGGTGAACCCGCCGAAGTGAAAGTCGTCCTCGGCCAGCGCGCCGAGCCGTCCGCTGCCGCGGGTGCGTTCATCGAGGGCATTACTGCGGCGCCCATCTCCGACGCGGCGCGGCGCGAGTATCAGCTTACCGCCGACGCGAAAGGCCTGGTCGTCACCGAAGTCGACCGCCGCTCGCGCTACGCGACGCTACTGCCCGTCGGCACCGTGATCGAGCAAGTGAATCAACAGCCAGTCGTCGACCTCCGCGCCGCAAAAAGCGCCATCCGCCAGGGCACGAACGTCCTCCTCGTGAACTACCGCGGCGTGTATCGCTACCTCTCGTTCGAAGTGCGGTGAGTGGGGCGCTCAAAGGCGGGACTTGGTGCGTGGTCGAATCCTGAATCGTCGGAGTCGCGGCATAAAGCCGCTCCTACAATCGGAGCAGATGTTGTCTTGAAACTGTAGGAGCGGCTTTACGCCGTGACTCCGGATTGCTCGTTCCTCGCAAGACTTCAGCTTCCCGGCTTGCTCGCCGGAATCATGGCGAGCTCCGGCGGGACGGCATCGGCGGGGTAGGTGGGGAACTGGAGCGCGAGCAGCGAAATTGTTGGCACGCCGAAGTCCGGCCGCTCTACGCCGCGGTCCACGAGCATGGCGACGCCTGCGGGCACGCCGTCGTTGTGCTTGATGATCTCGAGGCACTCGAGCACGCGGCCGCCGCGTGTGACGACATCCTCGACAATCAGCACGCGCTCGCCGGGGGCGATCTTGACGCCGCGTCGCATCACGAGCGCGTTGTTCTCCTTTTCGGCAAAGATGTAGCGCGTCTTCGTCCGCCGGGCCACTTCCTGGCCGATCACGAGCCCGCCCATTGCGGGCGCGAGCACCGTGGTGAACTCCAGTCCGGCCACGCGCGCGGCGAGTAGCTCGCCGAGCCGCTCGACTTCGGCCATGTGCTGGCAGACGACGGCACACTGGAAGAAGTGCCCGCTGTGCAGCCCGGAGCGAAGGACGAAGTGCCCTCGCAGCAGGGCGCCGGTGCGGGTGAAGATGTCCAGAATCTCGGTTTCCTCGGGTTTCACGGGGAAACCGTGGCGGGATTGGGAGCACATGGGAATCCCGTTTTGATTGTTGGCGCCTTCTCTGTATGTTCAGCGCATGTCCGTGCGGCCACAGCTTGAAGACGAGCTCGGCGATGTCCTCGAAAAGGCCCTCCGCAACGCCGGCATGTGCGCGGAGGATCTCGCGCGCGTCACGGGCATCGACCTGCAACGCATCCTGGATGCCTCCGACTACCGTTACGACCTTTCGTGCGTCGAGCTGCAGCGCATCGCCGCGGCGCTCGGGCTCAACGAGGTGGGCGTATGCGCGATCAGCGAGGATCGCTACCCGTTGCCGCGGCTGCCCGCCTTGGCATTTCCGCTGCACGTGCTCTCGTTTCCGTATGGCATCGGACGTGTGAACTGCTTTGTCGCCACCGGCCGCGAGGCACTCGTGGTGGACACGGGCAACGACCCCGATGCGCTCACGGCGCGCTGGCCCGGCGACGCCGTGCCCGGCGTGATCTTCATCACGCATTGGGATCGCGAACACGCGCGCGGCATCGACGCGCTTCTCCTCAAGAATCCGCGCGCCCGCATCGTCGCGCCGTCGGCTGGACCGCTCACGCGGCAAGTCGAGACGCCGGGTGAGGGTGACAAAGTGGAGGCCGCCGGTTTCACGGTGCGCGTGCTGCGCACGCCCGGCCACACTGCCCTGCACAACGCCTACCACCTCCTCGCGCCGCAAGGATCCGCAGGCCCCGGCGT
>DATKCJ010000420.1:0-21857 GCA_035513275.1 Opitutaceae bacterium | reverse complement strand
GCCTACGCTGTGCATCTGCAGAAGAACGAAGTCGGTGTGCCGGTGCCCGTAGCCTACAATGAAATCTGGGCCGGCCGGCGCCTCCTCGACAGTTTTTTTCTCTCCGACTACCTTCACGATGTTTCCGACTTTAACTCGGAGATGGCCTTCCTCTTCAGGGAGGACCCCGACATGGAGAAGTTCCTCGATCTCCTGCGCCTGGTCGCGACGGAGGTCCGCCGGATGCACGACTCCGGGTTCGTGCACCAGGATTTGGGAGGGCAGAACATCCTCCTGCAGCGATCGGGCTCAAGTTGGGGGAGGCCCATGTTCATCGACCTGAACCGCGGGCGGATACTGCCGGAAGTCAGCCTACGGCAAAGGGCCCGCGACCTGGCCAAGCTCGATATCCCGTGGCGCCTGCGCCAGATATTCTTCCACATCTATTTTGGCGATCGTGAGATTCCTGAGGAGTTCTCGACAGCGGAGCGCCTCCACCGCCTTCGGATCACTCTCCACAACGAAAGTCGGAAATACCGCCATCCGATCCGCCACCTTGTCCACAGCAGGAGATACATCGTGCCCTCCACGACACTTCCGAAGCCGCGGGACATGTGGTTGTGGGACGATCGGTCGCTGCAACCGGCCGTCATTCTCGGGCGTTCAGAGCGCCTGAGATTGCGTGATCCGCTGGATAGCTTGCGTATTATCGGCAGCCAGTTTCTCAGGCTCCCGTCGATTGTCCGTGGTTACCGTGCGGTGATGGATGGAGTCTATCGCCAGAAAGTTGCGATGCGCGACCGCGCTGGGCTTTGCGTGGAGGCCGGCTCTGGGGACCTTCCGCTTATGCTCGAACAACTCGAGGGGCTTGGCGGCATTCCTATCTTGGTCCGGTGCTATGCGCACCGAGGAGAACAGGGCCTGCGGGAATGTGCCGACGCGGTCGACAAGCTTGCTCAGCTCGGGCACGAGGTGTCTCTCGGAATCGTCCAATCGCGCCGGTCGGTCGTGGCCCCTGGCGAATGGACGGCGTTTCTGGAGCAGGTGTTCGCCTCGTTCCACAACCGGGTGCGTTTCATCGAAGTCGGGCACGCCATCAACCGCGTGAAATGGGGTGTCTGGAGCTTCTCCGAGGCAGCCGCGCTCTTCGAGTCGGTCGCGGGGCTTCGTGCCCGCTACCCGGCGGTCAAGGTCCTCGGCCCCGGGGTCATAGATTTCGAATTCCATTATTTCCAACCGCTGCTCTCGAGGATGCGCGGCTGCTTCGATGGTATTTCCTCGCACCTGTATGTCGATCGGCGCGGCGCTCCGGAGAGCCCGCAGGGTCCGTTCTCGCTGCTTGAGAAGTGCGCTATGGGTCGGGCAATTGCAGGTGTGTTCGGGATACCGGGTTTCTATGTGACGGAAACCAACTGGCCGCTCAAGGAGACCAAGGATTACTCGCCGGTCCAGGGGCACTACAGCTATGCCGGACAGAAAGAGAGTCACGTGGCCGTCGATGAGGCCACGTACGCCGCCTACATGGTGCGTTACCTCCTGGTCTCGATCTGCTCCGGCTGTTGCGAGCGGGTCTGGTGGTGGAACCTGGCTTCGCGGGGGTTCGGGCTCGTCGACGACCGCGATGGGTGGCGCAAGCGCCCCGCGTGGCACGCGCTTGCTTTCTTCCACAAGATGCTCGGGCAGGCGGTGTTCGAGCGACACGAGGAGCGCGAGGGCGCCTCGTGGTTCTATTTCGACCGTTGCACCGTCGTGTATGCGCAGAGCCCATGCGAGGTCGCTGTGCCCGGTGATTCGGTGCAGTGCTTCGGAATTGATGGAGACAGGCGAGCGCCAGATCGCCCGGGCCGTATCCAGGTTTCCGGTGATCCCCTCTACCTCGTGACCGAACCGGAAGTCGTCGAAGCTGCCGCGAACTGTGCGGCAATCCGCTAGCGCCGCTCAGCGTTTCAGCACCGTCTCAATTGCAAGACCCACGCCCGTCAGACTCTCGCCGGCGATGATGCCTGACGCGAAGACGATGAGGAACCGTGCGGTCCAGCTCGGGATCCACTTCGACAGGATCCACGCGACGAACGCTCCCAGAAACATTGAGAACGAATTGTAGGCCGGGATCACGAATGCCAGCCCCATGGCGGCGGGGCTCGGCACCCAAAAACGGATTCCCTTGGGCAAAACTTTTTCAAGGACCGCGAGCACAATGCCCGCGAGGCCGCCGATAATCATTCCTTCGATCGCTCCTCCCGGCAGCGCATCCAGACCCTTCATGAAGAGCTCGGCGACCGCTTTCCAAGTTGCGACCGCGGGTGCGGGCCACTGGTCGGTCAACAACTGGTTCTTGGGATCGGGCACGAGGATCAGATACGCCGCTGACCCCGCGATGGCCCCGGCCAGCGCGCCGAACACCTGGGCGACAAACTGGTAGGAGGGCTTCGCACCGATCATGTGACCAGTCTTCAAATCGTGCATCATGTCGGCGCACTGGCTCGCCGCGCCGCCGGTCACGTTGGCCGCCATGAGATTGGCCGCAGGTGAACCGGGTGCGAGCACTGCGAACATCAACTGTGTTACCTTCCCCATCGCGCCAACCGGGGTGACGTTGGTTTCTCCCGAAACGCGGGCCGCGACGAGCGCGAGCAAGAACGTGAACATTACTCCCAGGGCACCGATCCAAATCTTGATGCCGAAGAATGCCGCCTGAAGCGCGACGGAGAACGCCAGCACAAGCAGCAGCGCGATGACAAACCACGCGTTGAAACCTTTCTTTGCCTCCGACGGCGGTCCCGAGTCGCCGCCCCCGCCTGTGAAAGCGTTGAGGATCGACCGCCACGAAAACGAGAAAGACGTCAGCGCCGAGGTGACCATCATCGCCACGCCGGGCCACAGGAGCCATTTGACCCCGGTTGTGAACCAGCTTCGCGCCGGATCAGCCGCACCGGGTTCGGTCCATCCGTTGTCGAGCACGAAGGGGAGCAGCAGACCCCACGAGACAACCGCGCCGATGAGCATCGAGAGTCCCGTGCGAATACCCACGATCGCGCCGACACCATACATGAGAAGCGTGGGCTCGATCGAGAGAGTGAGATTGCCGAACGACATCGAGGAGACACCCGCCTTCTCAAGCGCCCCGCCCGGGCGCGCTGCGAGTTTCGCAGGCAGATTCCACAGCGGGATCGACGCAATGTGTTCGCTCAGCTTCACGATCGTCGCGAGCACGGCCCCGGTTGCGAGCATCCACACGCGGTCAAGCGTGCGTCCGCCGATTGCGTAGAGCTCCTTGAGTGTCTCACCGGTGGCGAGGCCGGAGGGAAACGTGAGCTTGTCGACCTCGATCAACTGTCGCCGGATGCCGTAGGACACCGTGATGCCTACGAGGCACACAGAAAACGTCCACGCCACGAGCGGCGCCCAGCCGAGCACCTGCCCCGTGATCATCGTCAGCGCGGGGATCGGCGCCACGAGGCCCGCAGAAGAGATCGCCGCTGCGGATGATGCGGCCGTCTGCGAGATGTTTGTCTCGAAGATATTGAAACTTCGCCCGCCAAACGCCGCACGCGCGATCTGCCAAAAACTGAACGACAGGATCGCCGCCGTGATCGACATGCCGAGTCCCCAGCCGACCTTCAGGCCGGTGTAGATGTTGCACAGCGAGAGGCCGCCGCCGAGCAGCACACCCGTGATGACCGCACGTGCGGTCAGTTGAAACTTATCAGGTGGTTCCAGTGTGGGGTCCGTCGTGTCGTTCATCGCGAGCGCGGTGGATGGAAAGAGCCGAGTGTGACTGTCCGGCGCGCCGGGCAAAGCCAATTCGGCCGGCCGCGCCCGCGCCAGATTGAACAGTCTCTCTGTGGTCGAATGTGGGTCGGGCTCAATGCCCGACTCTGCTGTGCGTGCGCCAGCCGGTCTGTCGGGCACATAGGCCGACCCGCTGGAAAACCAGCCAGCTCACCCTCCATCGCATCCGTTGACAGAAGCACCGCCCAAAACCACGCTCGGCGGTTCCCGGTATGCCTGATTCTCCTGTCAATCCTGCGTTCGACTCCGTCGAGGAGGCACTTGCCGCCATCGTGGCGGGGCGGCCCATCATCGTCACAGACGATGAGAACCGCGAAAACGAGGGCGATTTGATCATGGCCGCGGAGAAGGTCACGCCCGAGACCGTGAACATGATGATCCGCTACGGAAGCGGCATCGTGTGCGTGCCCACAGTCGATGCGATGTTGCGCCGGCTTGGGCTCGGACCGATGGTGGCGCACAACCGCGAGTCGCACCGCACCGATTTTACGGTGAGCGTCGACGCCGCCGACGGCATCTCCACCGGAATCAGCGCCTACGATCGGACTCTTACGATCAAGCTGCTCGCCGAACCCACCACAAGGCCCGAACAGCTCGTGCAGCCTGGGCATGTGTTTCCATTGCGCGCGCGACCCGGCGGCGTGCTCGAGCGCGCGGGTCACACGGAAGCTGCGGTCGATCTCGCGACGCTCGCGGGGCTGTCGCCGATGGGCGTGCTGTGCGAACTCGTGAACGACGACGGCACCGTGCAACGGATGCCCCAGCTCGTGGAGTTCAAGAAGAGATTCGGGCTCAGGATGATCTCGATCGCGGCGTTGATCGAGTATCGTTCCCGGCGCGATCACCTCGTCGAGCGCGTGCTCGCACAGCCGTTCTCGTCGGAGTTCGGCGACTTTACGCTGCATGTTTTCCGCAGCGCGCTCGACGGCCGCCATCACATGGCGTTTTCGATGGGCCAGCTCGGCGCCGAGCCGACGCTCGTGCGCGTGCACAGCGAGAATCTGCTCAGCGATGTGTTTCGCGCCAAGGGCCTCGCGGGCCACCACGTGCTTACGGCGTCGCTCGCGGCGGTCGCGCAGGAGGGCCGTGGCGTCGTGCTTTACATGCAGCCGCGGAATCCGGGCGAGGCGTTGGTGCGCTGCCTGGCCGCGAAGGCAGACGAGCCCCAGCCGCCGATGGATCTGCGCGACTACGGGATCGGCGCGCAGATTTTGGTGGCGCTCGGGCTGGGGAAAATCCGGCTGCTCTCGAACAGCACGCGCAAGCCCGTCGGCCTGGATGGCTACGGGCTCGAAATCGTGGAACAAGTGCCGCTGAGGCGACCCTGAGAAACACGCGGGAATTTGGTTGAACGCCCCGGCGTTCTTCCATGCCTTGGACATTCCTGTTGTTTGAACCCAATGAGCCTTGATGCACCAAAGACACTAGCGATCGACGGCCGCGGCATCGCGGTCGGGATTGTAGCTGCCCGCTTCAACGGCTCGCTGGTCGACGCACTTCTCGAAAATTGCACCGCCGTCATCACCGGCGCCGGCGCGACGGTCGAGACCGTCCGCGTGCCCGGCTCGCACGAGGTGCCCGTCGCCGCGCAGGCATTAGCACGCACCGGGCGCTTCCAGGCCATCATCGGCCTCGGCGTCATCATCCGCGGTGGCACCATCCACTACGACGTGATCGCGCATAGCTCCGCCGACGCGCTCCAACACGTCGCGCTCGACACAGGCCTTCCCATCATCAACGGCATCATCACAGCGGAGAACCGCCTGCAGGCCGACGAACGCTGCCGCGGCGAGACCGACCGCGGCGCCGAGTTCGGCAGCGCCGCGCTCGAGATGGCCGCGCTCATCCGCGGCATTCAGGGGGCATCATGAGCGGCAACGCGTTCCAGATCCGCCGCGACGGCCGCGTCGCCGCCCTCCAGTATCTCTACTCGTGGGAGCTGAACCGGCCCGATAACATCGCGAACGACCTTGCACAGTTCTTCGAGAACATGTCCGAACCGCGCGACCACTACGCATTTGGCGAGGAGATCATCCACGGCGTCGTCACGAACACCGCCGAGATCGACGAGCGCATCAAGTCCGCCACCCAGAACTGGGATTTCGACCGCATCGCGAAAATCGATCTCTCGATCCTGCGCGTCGCCATCTTCGAGATGCTCCACCGCAAGGACATCCCGCCCGTCGTCTCGATCAACGAAGCCATCGATCTTTCGAAACTGTTCTCCAACTCCGACTCCAAGCGCTTCATCAACGGCATCCTCGACCGGCTGAAGGACCAGCTCGGCCGCGACGCGCGCAAAGCGGAGTAGGTTTCTGCCACAGATAACACAGATGGTCACAGATCCGGATTCTGCCATCTGTGCACATCAGTGAAATCAGTGGCCAAGTATTCTGATGCTCAGGTTTTTTAAGAAATTCCAAAGCGGTCTTGCCAAGACGGCCTCCGTCATCGCCGAAAAGACCGGCGCGCTTTTTGGCGGACGCACGATCGACGCTGCCACGATCGATGAACTCGAGGAGGCGCTCTACGCCGCCGACTTTGGAGTCGAGACGACCACCGAGATTCTCGACGAGATCCGCGCCGCGTTCAAAAAAGACAAATCCCTCCGCGGCCGCGACGCCGCGGAGATCGGCGCCGAGGTCCTCCGCCGCGTGCTGGCCGGCGCCGAGGGCGTGTTGCCGCCGCCAACCGCGAAGCCCGTCGTCATCGCGCTCATCGGTGTGAACGGATCGGGAAAGACCACCACCGCGGCAAAGCTAGCCTGGGACCTCAAGCAGGACGGCGCCACCGTCACCGTCGGCGCGTGCGACACGTTTCGCGCCGCTGCCAACGAGCAGCTTCGCACGTGGGCCACGCGGCTCGATGTCGAGCTCGTCGCCTCGCAGCAGGGCGCCGACTCCGCGTCGGTCGCGTTCGACGCGATGCAGGCCGCTAAGAGCCGCGACCGCGACTACCTCATCCTCGACACAGCGGGCCGGCTTCACACGAAGTCGAACCTCATGGAGGAGCTCGCGAAAATCCGGCGCGTTCTGCAGAAGACGGATCCGAACGCGCCGCACCATAGCTGGCTCGTCGTCGACGGCAGCCACGGCTCGAACGCAATCGAGCAGGCGAAGGCCTTCCACAAGAGTTTCGGACTCACGGGCCTCATCGTCACCAAGCTCGATGGCACCAGCCGCGGCGGATCGCTCGTCGGCATCTACAGGCAGTTGAAGCTGCCCGTGTATTTCCTCGGCCTCGGCGAGCAACCCGACGACCTGCAGCCATTCACCGTCGACCACTACGTGCGCGCGGTGTTTGGGCTGAGCGACGGGAAGTGAGAGTGAAAGTGAAGGTGGACGGAGCGATGGCGGCATCCTGCCGAGTCACGACGCCGGCCGACGCCTGCTGTCTGGTTCGCCATGTAGGAGCCCGCTTGCCGAAGGCCCTGAGCTGAGCCGAAGGGCGGGCGATTCCGTCCTCTGAAATCGCGCGCAAGCACGCTCCTACGTCTGAATGCTCAGAATGCCGCCCGCACCCCCGCCACGAAGTTCCTCCCGGGCAATGGCGCCACCTCCTTGAGGACCGAGTTGTGGAGCCGCGCCTCGCGGTCGCCTAGGTTTGTCCCGCGGACGAATAGATCCCACAGCACGCGTCCCGACCCGAATCGATAGTTCGCGTAGGCGCTGGCGAGTTCGTATCCCGATGTCGGCGTCTCGTTTTCTGACACGCGGTTCTGGCGCGCGACAAACTGCACCTCGCCTCCGAGCGAGAGCGGACCGCGGGTCCACTCAAAGCCGACCTTCGCACGTGCCGGAGTGATCCGCGGCAGATGGCCGCCGTCGCTGCGGTTGCGCGCCCGCACGATGTCGGCGCCGAGAATGAGATCGAACGCGCCCTCACCGCTCTCATGCAAATGCACGACCGCCTCCAGTTCCGCGCCCTGGAATCGCGCGTCGCGCTGGACGAACTGGAACACCTCGAGCCCGCCCTCGGCCTCTTCGTCGTCCGGATTGCGAAACTCCCACTCACCGTCGTGCTCGACCGCAACGAGTCCCGTCGGCTGATCGAAAACGAATCTGTCGAAGTCGTTTGCAAAAACCGTCAGCGCCCCCGTCACCATGCCGACGCGCTTGCGCAGCGTGACATCGAGCGCGAGTGAGCGTTCGCGAGAAAGCGCAGGATCGCCGACCTCGTAGTTGTTTGTGCCGATGTGCGGGCCATCGGCGAAGAGTTCCTGCACGTTCGGCGCACGCTGCGTGCGCGCGAGGGACGCGCCGAGCGTCCAGGTGTCGCTGATTTTCCAGACGAGGCCTGTCGAGGCACTCGCAAGGCTGTCGTCGCGCGAGATGCCGGAGCCGTCGCGCAACTCGATGTCCTGATTTTCGACGCGTGCGCCGAACTGCAAGGTCAAGTCGCCGAGCTCCATCTCCTCGAAGAGAAATGCGGCTCGATTGAGTGTGCGCGAAGGCGGCAGGAACGCCTCCTCGCCCACGGCTTCGAAAAGACTCCGGCCGCCCTGCAAGCCTATCGCGCCGGTGAGCACGCCCAGCGGTTGGTGCAGGAGTTCGAGTCGGCCATCGTATCCCTCGTTGCGAAACACCGTGCCGATTTCGTCGCCCTCAAGCTCCGCGTGCCGGTAGTCGGAGGTGCCGAACTTCAAGCGCGCGCCGCGGAACGGGCCGAACGGCTCGGTGATCTCCGCCTGAAATTCCCAGCGGCGCTGGCGCAGGTCGATGCGCACGGCCTCCTCATCCTCGATGTGCTCCTCCTCATCTTCATCCTCCTCATCGGGATGGTGCGCGTGGGCGCCGGCAGGCACGCCATAAACCGAGTCGTGCGCACTGAACGCGAGCCCGACAAATCCGCGGTCGCCGACAACAGTGAGCCCAAATGCACCGCCCTCGTTGTTGAGCGCCGTGTTGGGGATTGTGCCGAACGCCGGCTCCTCGTCGCGCTCGTCGTCGTGGTCCTCATCCATTGCGCGAAGTCGCGCGCTCTCCGCGAAGCCGGGGATCTCCACGTCCTCGGTGTCGCGCCGATAGTAGTCGGCGTGCCACGCCAGTTGCCCGGCGGCGCCCTCAAGCACGAGGCCCGCGGATTGTTCATCGTCGGCTGTGCCGCCGCGCGCCTCGATCCGGCCGAGCAAGGGCGCGTCGGGTAGCGAGGTGTGTATGCGGTGCGTGATCACGTTGACCACGCCGCCGACGGCGTTGCCGCCGTAGAGCAGCGCGGCTGGGCCGCGCACTACCTCGATGCGCTCGATCAACAGCGGATCCAGCGACACCGCGTGATCAGGGCTGATGACCGATGCGTCGATGCTGCCGAGGCTGTTTTCCAACACCCGGATGCGATCATTCCCGAGACCGCGAATGACAGGGCGGCTGGCGTTCGGGCCGAAGTAGGTCGAGGAAACGCCGGGCTGGCCGGCGAGCAGCTCGCCGAGTGTTCTTGTCATGCGCAGGCCGACCTCCCGATCAGCGAGGACGCTGGTCGGCTGTGGAAGCTCGTCCTGCAATCCGCCCGAGGGCGAGGCGGTGACGACAAAGTTTTCGAGGTGGACGACATCGCCTTCGACGTGAAGCGCGGGAGTCGGAATCGTTTGTGAATGGAGTGCGGACGCGAGCAGCGCCAGCGCGGAAAGGAGGCGTTTCATCGGATAATCTTGCTGGTTCGGACATGGATCGATCACCGGCGCGCGGCCGGCGGGAACGTGGCAACAGGCTGCGCGCACTCCGCACGTCGGCGGATTGCGCGGCCCGGATCAGTTTATGATCACACCACGGGCGGACCCGATGCCGGCGGCCTCAAGTGCGCCGGCTCGGAAATCGCCAAGACCTCGGGCGCGACAAGCGCCCCGGTGTCCACCGATGTGGGAATCGACGAGACCTCGACCGCGCATTGCACGGGCTCGACGGCCTGCGCGAACATCGTGACAGCGCACTGGTGCTCGGGATGGTCGGAGTCGTGGTGGAGATCTCCGTGCGCGACGGGCGAGGCCGTCATCGCTCCTAGGAACAACACGATCGCCGCAAGGAAGCCGCCGAGGCATCGTGTGCCCCAAGCCGGTCCCCGATTCGCGTGCGCGAGTTTCCACATGCCGGGGATGGAACGAACAGGCATGCAGCCGCGAGTCAAGCCGTGCGGCAGCGTTTGTCTGGAGGTAGGAGCGTTCTGCTGGCTAGCAGAACGCGCGATTCGTAGCCGACGACGTAAGGAGGCGGTCTGTCGGCCTCGTTACCTCGGCCGCTACAAGCTGCCAAACCGACCATCGCCCGCGAGCGGGTTCCTACCCGCCCTCCCGCTCAATCCACCGCCCGCACCTCGACGCTGTCGATCCGCTGGCCGTGAACGATGTGGTCGCCGAGGATCACAAGCTTGTCGCCGCGCGTGATGCGGCCCGCGCCGCGCAGCATCGCGATCGCTTGCGGGACCGTGTCGATTGGGTTGCGATCCATCGCCATGCAGAACGGCTCAATGGCGCGCAGGATTTTCATCTGCCGCTGCATGTAAACGGTGTCGGTGATCGCGAACACGGGCACCTTGCGCGGACGCAGTGCCGCGGCGTTTCGCGCCGTGGATCCTTGACGTGTGAACGCCACGATTCCCGCTGCGGGCAGCTCCTCTGCCACGAGGATCGCCGAGCGGGTGAGCTTGAGCTTGTCGGAGGCACGCTTCGAGCCGAGGGAGAAACCCGCAGTTGGAATCGTCTCCATCCGTCGCGCGATGCGATCAAACATCTCGACGCACTGCACCGGGTATTTCCCGGTCGTCGTCTCGCCCGAGAGCATTATGCAGTCGGCCTCTTCGAACACGGCGTTGGCGATGTCGGACACCTCGGCGCGCGTAGGAACCGGGTTCTCAATCATCGTCTCAAGCAGGTGCGTCGCGATGATCACCGGTTTGCCGAGCTCGATGCAGAGCGTCACCGCGCGGCGCTGGAGGATGGGCAACTCCTCGGCGGGGTTCTCAATGCCGAGGTCGCCGCGGGCCACCATGAGCGAGTCGCACTCGCCAACGATTTCATCGAGGTTGGTGATCGCCTCTTGATCCTCAATCTTCGCCGTGATGGTCGCGCGCGAGCCGTGTTGGCAAAGGAATTCACGCAGCAATTGGATGTCCTCGCGGCGGCGAACAAACGACTGTGCGAAGAAGTCGATGCCCACCTCGATACCCAGTATCGTGTCGGCGTAGTCCTTTTCCGTGAGCGAAGGAAGATCGACGCGCACGCCTGGGAGATTGATGTGACGCCGGCTACCGAGCGGACCGCCAATCTCGACTGTGCAGCGCAGTCGCGTGCCGGTATTCTCGATCACCGTCAGCCGGAGGAGGCCGTTGTCGACGAGGATCGTGCCGCCCTTGTCCACGTTTTGCACGATGCCCGGGTAGTTCACATCCACGGCGAGCACGCCCGGAGTCGGGGGCGTGTCATCCGCGATCGCCACAAAGTCCACGCGGTCGCCCTTCTTCAGCACGACGGACTTCGGCAGCGCGCCCGTTCGGATCTCGGGGCCCTTGATGTCCATCATCACGCCGACTTCGCGCCCGAGATCGCTGGTGACAGTCCGGATGCGGTTTACCACGGTGCGCACCCACTCGTGGCTGGCGTGGGCCATGTTGATCCGCAGGATGTCCGCGCCGGCCGCGATCACTTTCGTCAGCATAGCCTCGCTCTCGGTCGCGGGGCCTATGGTCGCGATGATCTTCGTTCTGCGAAAGGGTCGGGCCGCCATGTCGGGTATCAAGCCAAGTTGCGCAGAACGGTGCCTGTGCCGGCGGGCACGGGCGACAATGCGAACCGCCCACCTGCGACGAACGCCCCAAACGTGTGGCCGACCGCGTCGAGGCTGTTGCAGTCGCGGCTCATGTGCGCGAGGTAGACTTCACGCCAGCCAGGGCTCGCCTCGGATGCGAGATACTCGCACGTCGCCTGGTTGGATAGATGACCGTGGCGGCCGGAGATGCGCTGCTTCACGGGCCAGGGGCGCTTGCGATCGGCCTCGAGCAGCGCGATGTCGTGGTTCGCCTCGATCACGAGGTAGTCGACCTCGCGCACACGCTCACGCACGTGCGGCGGCACGTGGCCGAGATCGGTAAGCCAGCCGAGCCTCCGGCGCGGCGAGAAAAGATCGTCCGCGCCATTCGAGAAGACGAAGCCCACCGGGTCGCACGCGTCGTGCGGCACGGAGAACGCTTCGACCTCGAGGTCGCAGAATCGGAAGCGCGAACCCGTCTCGAAGATCTGCCAGTCGGGCTTGTGGCCGAGTCCGCGCTGGATCGACTCGGCCGTGTCGCGGTTCGCAAACAGTTTCATCCGCGGGTGGCGCTTCATGCCGGTGAGCCCCGCCGCGTGATCGCCGTGCTCGTGCGTGATGAAGACCGCGTCTATCGACTCGAGCGATTCGCCAATGGCCTCGAGCATGCCCGCGAGCCGACGCGCCGAGAAGCCGGCGTCGATCAAGATCTTGCATCCTTCGGTCTGCAGAAAGGCGGCGTTTCCCGAACTTCCGCTGCCGAGGATTGCGAAGCGCATGGCCATCGTCCGGAGCAAAGACCGCGTGGCCGCTCGCGCAACGGAATAATCCCTGTTGCCATTTTCCTCTCGCCCGCCCCCCGTTGGGGACTGGCATGCTTGCTTGATGCATCCCGAAAACAGACCTCCAAGACGCGTCGTGGTGACAGGCATCGGCGCCGTGACGCCGCTGGGCAACTCCGCCGCGGCGACTTGGGACGCGCTCGTCGCGGGCCGATCCGGCATCGGGCCGATCACGCACTTCGACGCCAAGGGTTGCACAAACCAGATCGCCGGCGAGGTGCGCGACTACAACCCGACTGCACCCGTGGGCTCGTTCCGACCACGTGGCGCTACCGGCGGCGAAGTGGTCGCTCCGCTCAATCCTAAGGAAGTTCGCAAGCTGGGCCGCTTCACGCATCTCGGCCTCGGCGCCGGGCTCGATGCCTACGCCGACAGCGGACTCGACGGCGTGCGCGGCACGCTCGATCCGAACCGCGTGGGCATCAACCTCGGTGTCGGCCTCGGCGGCATGGCCGAGATCGAGGCCGCACGCGACGAGTTCAAAGCGCGCGGTTTCCGGCGCATCTCGCCATTTCTCGTCCTGCAGATCGCGCCGAACATCCTCTCCGGACAGCTCGGCATCCTGCTTGATTTCCGTGGGCCGAACATGTGCAACACCGCCGCGTGCGCCACGAGCGGCCACAGCATCGGCGAGGCGTTCAACGCGATCCGCCGCGGCGACTCCGACGTGTTCTTCGCCGGCGGATCCGAGTCGGTGATCACGCAGCTTGCCATCGGTGCATTCGCCCAGATGCGCGCCACCTCCTCGCGCAACGATGCGCCAACATCGGCCTCGCGCCCGTTCGATCGCGACCGCGACGGCTTTGTGATGTCCGAGGGTTCGGTCGTTTTCGTGCTTGAGGAAATGGAACACGCGAAGCGGCGCGGTGCCCGCATCTACGCCGAGATGCTCGGCTTCGGCGCGTCGGGCGATGCCTACCACCTTTCCTCGTTGTCGCCCGGCGGCGAGGGTTCGCAACGCGCGATGCAGTGGGCACTCGATACAGCGGGGATTGCACCGGAGCGCGTTGGCTATGTGAGCGCACATGCGACCTCAACTCCCGCGGGCGACGTCGAGGAAGCGGCCGCCATCGCAGCAGTCTTCGGCCGCGGCAACAAATCGCTCCACGTCAGCGCGACGAAATCCATGACCGGCCACTTGCTCGGCGCAGCCGGCGCGATGGGCGCGTTCGCGGCAGTGAAGGCCATCGCCACCGGGGTCATTGTGCCGACGATCAACCTTGAGAACCTCGACCCGGCGTGCGCCGAGCTCGGGCTCGACTTCACCGCGAACACCGCCGTCGAGAAGCGCGTTGATGCCGCGCTGACCAACAGCTTTGGCTTCGGCGGGACGAACGCCTCGATGGTGTTTGCAAAGGTGTGAGGATTGTTGCCTGGGGTAGCCCGCGATCTCCGAGCGCGGGTTCTGAATTTCGGGCGTTGTTCACCCGTCCTCGGAGAGGCCGGGCTACCTTTCAAAACCTCCCCGCCCGCGGCGTTGACCGGCCCGCGCGACTTCTATTCATTCGTTCCTCTTGGCACCTCGCAAACAGTCAATGGCAGGGAAGGGTGCGGTCCGCAGCCTCGACGGCGAAGTCGTCGTCACGCGCCGCGTGCACTTCAACGCTGCGCACCGACTCCACAACCCCGCGCGGGGTGACGCGTGGAACCGCAGGATGTTCGGGCCGTGCAATAATCCGCGCTGGCATGGTCACAACTACATCCTCGAGGTCAGTGTGCGCGGCCGGCCCGACGCGGAGACCGGATTCGTCATCGATCTCGCCGTGCTTAAGCGCGTCCTCACCGAGCGGATCGCCGACGTGTGCGACCACCGAAACTTAAACGAGGAGGTGCCCTTCCTGCGCGGCATCATCCCTTCGACCGAAAACCTCGTCATCGCATTCTGGCGCGAAATCGAGCCCCACCTACCGTCAGGAAAGCTCCACCGAGTCCGACTCTACGAGACGGAGAGAAACTTCGCGGACTATCACGGACCTATAGCAGGAGACCACTAGACTACGGACCACTGACCAAGGGACCAAGAACTACAGACCATGAGTCTTCTTTGTGTTCATTCGCGCAATTCGTGTCTCTCCGTCAGCTTAAGAGATTCAAAACCCAAAATCGAAAATCCCAGAGCCAGCTAACCCCGCATTCACGGGGCTACGGTTATCGTCACAACCGCCTGGCTGCATTTGAAAAAACGAAAATGAGCAAGAAGAAGCCCATGTATCTCCACCGCTCTGCGGATGGAGCAGAGCCGCGGATCGCCCGCGGCTTCGACAAGAAGTTCAAGGTCTCGGAGGCTTACCGCAACTCCATGCCCGATATGATGCGGGCTGCGCACACCTCGATCGGGGGCGCGAACGTTCCCATCCAGCAGGTCGGCGTTCACAACTTCCGGCTGCCGCTAAGATTTCGCACCAAGGATGGCCGCGTGCTCACGCTCGAGGCGAGTGTCACTGGCACCGTTTCGCTCGAGGCCGAGCTCAACGGAATCAACATGAGCCGGATCGTGCGCTCGTTTTACGATCACAAGGACGAGGTGTTCACCGGCGAGTGGGTTGGCAAAATCCTGAAGGCCTACCTGCGCAACGTGGAGAGCAAGGACGCGCGGCTGAAGATCGACTTCTCCTATCCGATGACGCAGCGCAGCCTGCGCAGCGGCCTCGACGGCTACCAGTTCTACAAGGTCTCATTCGAGGGCGTGATGACGAGCACCGGCGAATACCGGCGCTTCATCCACTTCGACTTCGTTTACTCTTCGGCGTGCCCATGCTCGGCCGAGCTCTCGGAGCACGCGCGCGACGTGCGCGGCGTCTACACGGTGCCGCACTCGCAGCGCAGCAAGGCGCGCGTGATCGTCGAGGAAGTGGCGGGAAAGAAAATCTGGATCGAGGATATCCAGGCGCTCTGTGTGCGCGCGCTTTCGACCGAGACGCAGGTGATGGTGAAGCGCGAGGACGAGCAGGCGTTCGCCGAACTCAACGGCGCGCACCTCAAGTTCGTCGAGGACGCCGCGCGGCTGCTCTATCGCGAGTTCGAGGCCGAGAAGCGCGTGAAGGACTTCAGGATAGCATGCTCGCACCTCGAGTCGCTGCACTCGCACGACGCGGTGAGCGTCATCTGCAAGGGCATCCCCGGTGGCTTCAAGGCCGACTTCATGGACTTCGGGCAGCTCATTTGCTGATTGGGAACCACGAAATACACGAAACACACGAAAGAGTTGCCCACGGAAGACACGGAAAACACGGAAGGAGACTACGGCGGAAGCCGGCGCAAACTCGCGATGCTCGATCGAAAATTGAAAATCCAAAATCGAAAATCCCCTGTGGTCCTGATCACCGGCGCCTCGCAAGGGATTGGTGCGGCGATCGCCCGCGCATTTGCGAAGGCGCGGATCGGTCCGCTTGCGCTTGTCGCGCGCAACGCGCGCAACCTCGAGCGTGTCGCCGCATCCTGCCGCAAGTCCGGTGTGCGTGCCGAGGTGTTCCCGTGCGACGTGGGCGATGCAGACCAGGTCGCCGCCATCGCCGCGGCCGTGATGAAGAAGTTCAAGCGCGTCGACGTCGTCATCAACAACGCCGGCCAGTATCTCGGGAAGTCGTTCCTCGATTACTCGGTCGAGGAATTCGACAACCAGATCGCGGCGAACCTGCGCAGTGTTTTCTTGGTCTCGAAGGCGTTCGTGCCTGGGATGGTCGAGCGCGGTCGCGGCGATGTCTTCAACATGGGCTCGATCGCGAGCTTCGTGGGCCTCGAGGGTGGCACGGGCTACTGCGCGTCGAAGTTTGGCGTGCTCGGTATCTCGCGCGTTATGCGCGAGGAATTGAAGGGCAAGGGCGTGCGCGTGACGTGCGTCATGCCCGGCGCAACGTGGTCGCCGTCGTGGGGCGAGTCGGAGTCGCCCGTTTCGCGTTTCATGCCCGACACCGACATCGCGCGCGCATTTCTCGAGGTTTACCTGATGACTCGCCGCACCGTTGTCGAAGAGATCGTGCTAAGGCCGCAGTTGGGGGATTTTTGAGGTCCGGGGGGGCGCGTAGGCTACCAGACCGCCTTCAATCCTGGAGTGCGCAAGCCTCGGATCCTCTCGTCGATCGTAAGCAAGGTCAGGTTGTGTCGCACGGCGGTCGCTACGATCTGCCTGTCACACGGATCGCGATGTTCCCATTCCAGAAATGCGGAGAGAAGCGCGATCTCGATCGTCGCGGGCAAGACAACGAAGCCCTCGATCGCGGCGTTCAGCCAAACTTCGGGCGAATCGGTTGTCCGAATTCTACCGGATTTGAGATGCTGGGCGAGTTCGGTGAGCGAGGCATCGGAGACCGCGAGATCGCCCGGCTTCGAGCCTCCGATCAGATCGCGCACTTTTTCCGACAGGCGCGAAGGATCGCTCTGGGCCCAATCCACCACGTGGGTATCGAGCAGAAGTTTCACCTCGCGGAGGCGTCCCACTCATCCTCATCGAACGCGGGCTTGCCGGGATCGTAGGTCGACGGCCCAAGCGATACATTCTTGAGTCGCCCAAGCAGCCATCCCTTGCCTTCCTCCGGCAGTTCTTTCTCGACGGAAGCGCGAACAAGCTCGGACACGGAGATCTTCCGCTTGCGGGCAGTGCGCGCAATGCGGGCTTTGAGCTCCTTTGAGACCTTGAGCGTTAGCGTGGGCATGGTGTTACCATGGTAATACCCCGGGTCCCGGTCAAGGTTGAGTCCTGAATCCCGGGCGCGTGACGAAGAACTCGTTGGAGGCGAGCAACGATGCGAGACCAGTTCAAAAACGCCCGGCCTTGTCTTCGCATCGCTGCAGGGCCACAACGCCATTCAATGCCGTCCGTGCCCCAGACCATTCTCGTCGTCGAGGACGAGGCGCCGATCGCCGAGACGATCGTCTACGCGCTCCAGACGGAGGGCTACGAGCCGGTTTGGAAAACAACCGGCCGCGAGGCACTCGAGGTGCTCGCGAGCCGCACGGTCGCGCTCGTCGTGCTCGACGTCGGCCTGCCCGACGGAAACGGATTCGACTTCTGCCGCGAGATTCAGCGGCGCGGCCGCGTTCCGGTGATATTCCTCACCGCGCGCAGCGCTGAGGTCGACCGGATCGTCGGGCTCGAACTCGGCGCCGACGACTATGTCGCCAAGCCGTTCAGCCCGCGCGAACTGACTGCGCGCGTCCGCGCAGTGCTTCGACGCAGCAACCCCGATCCTGTCGCGGTCGCACCGACTGCAGACTGGCACCACGACGCCGAGCGCTGCCGGATCTCCTACAGGGGCCGCGCACTCGATCTCACGCGCAACGAATACCGCCTTCTCGCCGCTCTCGTGGCTTCGCCGGGTCGCGTATTCAGCCGCGACCAGTTGATGGAACTCGCGTGGGACGATCCCGGCGCAGCACTTGACCGCACTGTCGACGCGCACGTGAAGCAGTTACGTGCGAAACTTCGCGAGGCGGCGCCCGACGAGGATCCCATCATCACGCACCGCGGGCTCGGCTACTCGTTCAAGGAGTCGTGAGGATCCGCACCGCGATTTTTGTCGTCTACGTCGTCGCGTCGGCGATCGGGCTCAGCGTGCTGATGTATTACGTGCTCGCGGAGGTGCGGCCGCGCTACGTCACAGCGGTGCGACTCAACCTGCAGGAATCGGTCAACGCCGTGGCCGCCGCGCTCGAAAGGCGGACGGTGGCGGACGCGGTCGCGGTGCTCTCGAGGCCGATGCATTTCCGCGCTCGGCTCGTTCTGCCTGACGGCACGGTGGCATTCGACTCGAATGCCGAAAGCCCGTCGGATCCCGAGGAGGCCGACTACGGTTTGGCGAAGTCGGTCGGCAACCGAATCCTCGACCGCGGAGTTCCGGTCGCTGCGCTTGAGGTGTCCGTGGTCGCGCACACGCGACTGGCCGACGCGGGAGACACACGGATCGTGTTCTCGCGTTCGTTCCGCAGCGTGAACGCGGTCATCTGGTCCGAACGCAAGAAGCTCGCGGCAATCGCGGTGCTCGTGTCCGGTGTCATGCTGATCGCGGGCTGGTGGATCGCCACGCGGCTCACGCGCTCGCTCGAGCATCTTACCTCGCACGTGCGCTCTGTCCGCGATGGCCGCACGGGCGCGGCACCGCGATCGCGAGCGCTGGAGATCGCGGAACTCGCGCAGGCTTTCGACGAGATGCGCGAGGCGGTCGAGGGACGACAGCGGGTCGAGCGCTACACGCAGGCGCTCGCGCACGAGGTGAAGGCGCCGCTCGCGGCGATCCGCGGCGCGGCGGAGCTGCTTGGCGAGGAGATGCCGGCGGAGCAGCGGACTCGCTTCCTCGAGAACATCCGGGGCGAATCGGCGCGGATCGAGAAATGCGTGGAGCGGTTGCTCGAGCTCTCGTCGCTCGAGGCGCGCAAGTCGCTTGAGCGGGCCGAGCCGATCGACGCCGCTTCGCTCGCGGCGGAGGCGGTCGTGTTGATGAATCCAGCGTTCGACGCGGCGCGCGTGTCGCTCGAGCAACGCGGACAGCCCGCGGCGATCCGCGGGGAACGCGTTCTCCTGCGCGAGGCTCTCGTGAACCTTCTGCAGAACGCGCTCGATTTCTCGCCGGCGGGATCAGCGGTGGAGTTTGTCCTGAGTGCGGAAGGTGGTCGCGTGGTGTTTGCGATCGACGACCGCGGACCCGGCGTGCCCGATTACGCGCTGCCGCGAGTGTTCGAGCGGTTCTACTCGCTGGCCCGGCCTGGGACGACCCGCAAGAGCACCGGGCTCGGGCTCGCGCTCGTGCGCGAGATCGCACACCTGCACGGCGGCGATGTTTCGCTCGAGAACCGCGAAGGCGGCGGCGCGCGTGCGGTGCTTTGGTTGCCGGGTAGCGCGGGTCTTTGACCCGCTGCGGCAGGTCAAAGACCTGCCCTACTTTGCCACACGAATTCACACGCCGTTCATACTGGCTTCACACAAGGCTGGCAGACTGCGCACATGGATTCCAGTCAGCCGCCCGTCATTACTTCGCAAAAGGCGCGCCGTTTCGCACTCCTCGGCAAGATCGCGGGGATGTGCGTGCTCATCCTTCTGCTGCACGTGCCGCTCGCGATGACGGACGGCGTCCTGCGGGAGCGGAAACAGTATCGCGAGGAAGCGGTGTCGCAGATCGCAACCGTCTGGGGCGGCCGGCAGACTGTCACAGGACCAATCCTCGCCGTGCCCTACACATACCGCGGCCATGTGACGCGCACGAAGATCGTGAACGGTAACGCCGTGCAAGTCGACGAGGCCGCGAACATCACGGGCACAGCATTCTTCCTTCCGGAGGAACTTGATGTGCGTGGCTCGATCACGCCGGAGGTTCGTTATCGCGGCATCCATGAGGCAGTCGTCTACGGGGCCACGCTCAATTTGAAAGGGCACTTCGTCCCGGACTTTGCGGCTGCGGGCATCACTGCTGAGTCAATCCATTGGGAAGACGCGCGAGTGATGTTCGGTGTGTCCGATCCGAAAGGTGTTCGGTCTGTGTCGGCAATCAGGGTGGACGACGCAGAGGCTGCGGGTTTCGAAAACGCGGGAGGCGCGCCGCGCGAAACGCCGAATCCAAGCGCGAACGTCGCTCAAGACGCACCTGACTTGCGGCGAGGCTTCAAATTCGACACCGCGCCGCAGAGCCGGGAAGGCCTTTCCCTCGCGGCGAAAGTCGCGGGCGCCGCTAATGGGAAGCGGCTCGGCTTTGAGTTTGAAACGTCCCTGCAGGGTTGCGGCAGATTCGAGGTGGCTCCCATTGGGAAGGCAACCGCGGTGCGACTCACGTCGCCGTGGGCAAACCCGTCGTTTGTCGGTGCCTCCCTGCCGGCGAGCAGGGAGATCAACGCAGGCGGATTCGACGCCGAGTGGCACTCGACGCACTTCAGCCGTGCGTTCAGCCAGAGCTGGACAAGCAAGCAGACGGCTTTGACGGAAGCGATGACGGCGATCACCGCATCGGCATCCGGCGTCGACTTCGCGCAGCCCGTCGACGGTTACCGCCTTGCCGAGCGCGCGCAGAAATACGGCGTGCTGTTCTTCGTCCTGGTGTTCGCTGTGTTCTTCCTGTTCGAGGTCTCGGCGCCGCTCCGGATTCATCCGCTGCAATACGCGATGGTCGGCGCGGCGCTCTGTCTCTTCTTCCTCGGTTTCCTCGCGCTGTCGGAGTTCCTTCCGACGGGCGCGGCCTACGCACTCGCTGCGGGCGCGTGCACCGCGCTCGTCTCATTTTACTCGCTGAGCGTCCTCAAGAGCGGCCGGCGGACCTCCGTGATCGCCGGCGGCCTCGCGGCGACCTACGGCTACCTCTACTTCGTGCTCAAGTCGCAGGACTACGCATTGCTCGCGGGCACAGCCGCACTCTTTATCGCACTCGCGATCGTCATGTTCTTCACGCGCCGGATCGACTGGTATTCACTTGAAATGAAACCGGTCGCGGACGGCGCGAAGTGAGCGGGTGAGAGGTTCGCGCCGGCGGCACTCTGAAAAAGTGCCGCCGGCTGTCGGGCGGGTAGGGCGGGTCTTCGACCCGCCGTCGCAGGTCGGAGACCTGCGCTACTTGCCGCATCGCCGCCCGGCACCTACTTCTTCGGCTGCAGCGTCGCCGGGTCGGGGATCGACTTCGCGGCGAAGTCCTCGCTCGCGGACACGGGCTTGCGCGATTCGCTGTTTTTCGGCGGCGGTGGCGGCGGCAGTCCGACCTGTGCAGGCGTGGGGCTGTTGAGCTGGGCGGCGAGTGTGATCGCCGAGGTGCCCGCCGTGCGCCTGACGACTTTTTGGAAGAAGATGTTGTTGGGCACGCGCAATTCGCTGCCCTCATGGTCGACCAGCGTGGTGAAGAAGAAGTTCAGGTCGATGACGCGACCGCGCACGTTTTCGGAGGGCAGCTCGATGTCGTCTCCAACGCGAAACGGGCGCATGAGCACAAGCAGCACCGTGGCCGAGGTATTGCTGAGCATGCTCCATACGGCGACGAATCCGATCGCGATCATGGCGAGCACGGTGGAGATCATCGCCCACAGGCCTCCGAGTTCGAAGCCGAACACGCCGAGCACGATGATCGCCGTGATAATTCGCACGAGCCAGCGCAACACATTGCGCGCGGGCGCGACATCGGCGGGCGTGAGGCTCGTGCGCGCGGCGAGAAGGAGAAGTGCGCGGCCGATGATCACGTTCGCAAGCAATCCGCCGAGAATAACGACGGCTGCCACCGGCAGTGCGGCGAGCAAGCCGGGGAGTTGCGAGGCGATCGCGTTCCAAAATTGGTCAAGGTTCATAGGTTATGGGTTCCTTATCTTTTGCGCCGGCCGAGTTCAGCCGGGCGTCTTTCAGTAGGCGGGAGTGGCCCCGGATTGGGATGCCACCCATTCGCCGTGACGACAGGCGCTCGCGAGAGCCTCGGCCGGAGCCTTGTTGGCGGCGAGCAATTCAGAGAGCAGACGAGCGAGAAACGCATCCCCGGCGCCGACTGTGTCAACGACCGCGACCGTGAGTGCGGGTTCCCAAAGCCAGGCGCCTTCGACCAGCAGCCCCGCA
>DATKCJ010000419.1:0-6957 GCA_035513275.1 Opitutaceae bacterium | reverse complement strand
GATTTTGTCACTGGATGGGCTGTCTTCCTTTCGATGCTGACGGTGATGTTCTGCCTAGCGACTCTTCGGTCCCACATCGACGAAGCCAAAATCCGGGAAGAAGAAAGCGTTTCGAAGTTGTTTCGATCGGCGGTTCCACCTGAGCGCATCTTGACCGCTGTCGGAAAGCGCCGGGGGCACGGGACGGGGTCAGGCTTTGGTGTTTGGGGTTGACGCAAGCCGGTGCAGCGTTGTGCTGAACGGGCATGGCCCGGCCGTTGAGATTGGAGAGCGAGGAGGGCGTCTACCACGTGCTCAACCGGGGCAACTACCGCGCCGACATCTTTCGTGGTGACAAGACAAAGGCCGCGTTCCTCAAGTGCCTTGACGAGGCCTGTGCGCGAACCGGCTGGCGGGTGCACGCTTGGTGCATCATGTCCAACCACTACCACCTGGCGGTCTCCACCCCGCGGGCGAATCTCGTTGAGGGAATGACCTGGCTGCAGGGGACCTTCGCTACTCGTTTCAACCGGATGCGCGACGAGCGAGGTCACCTCTTCCAAGGGCGCTACAAGAGCCTGATCGTCGATCCCGATGGAGGGCTCGGACCGCTTTGCCACTACATTCACCTCAATCCCGTTCGCGCGCGCTTGTGCGTGGCGGGGGAATTGCCCAAGCAGCGGTGGACCAGCACCTCATGGCTTTTCGATCCTGCGAAGCGGGCATCCTGGTATGATCCGCTGCCGGCGTTGGAACACGCCGGCGGTCTGGCGGACACGACGGCCGGCCGCAGGAAGTATTTGGAATACCTTGCGTGGCTAGCCGAGGATGAACCCGCCCGCAAAGCCCAGCAGTTCGAGAAGATGTCCAAGGGCTGGGTGATTGGCTCAAAGTCATTCACCAAGGAGATTGTGAAGGAGAACCGCGAGTTGGCCGGACACGGGCGCCGGCTGGCCGCCGAACTGCGTGAAGCGCGCGAAGAGGGATGGCGCGAGGAGTTGACCGCGCTGCTGCGAAAGTTGCGACGCAAGCCCGCCGAAATGGCCGGGGCTGGAAAGTCGGAGGATTGGAAGCTTGCCATCGCTTCAGAGATGAAAACGCGCACCACGGTTACAAACCGCTGGCTCGCCACGCAGATGCACATGGGCAACATGTATGAAGTCAGCCGCAAGGTGGTGGCGTGGTCCCGCCACCCCGACCCGTCCTTGCTCAGACACCTGCGATGAACCCTAAACACCAAAGCCTGACCCCGTCCTGACCCCATTTCTCGATCATCAATGGAACTCTCGTTGTGGAAATGAAAAAATCAGAAGCACTACGAACGACCGGGATCATTTTTGTTTTGCTGATGGCTGGATCGCAGTTGGCCTACGCCCTATATGCCTTCGCTGATCCAGCGGCATTTTCACTCATACGTGGCACCGAGTTGTTTGCTGCTGGCGATTCGGACTGGATCAAAATATATGCATCCCGAACGTTGTTCATTGCGCTTTTTGTCGGCTACTTACTCTACTGCAAGCACTTCACAATCCTAGCCATAGCCTCGCTACTCGGCACCGTTATGCCAGTTACGGACGCATGGCTTGCTTATCATGCATCGGCGGGTGCCAATGTGGTTCTCAAACACGTCGCGACCGCGCTGTTTCTCGTCGTTACCTTTGTCATTCTTCGTTCCGTCGTCAGGCGTGGCCAAAGTGCCTAACCATCGCATGCAGCCGACGTTCCGGCCTTGCGGGTTTCAAGCGGCTGATGCGGGGGACGGGGGAAAAGGGGTTGGCTCGCCACGCAGATGCACATGGGCAACATGTATGAAGTCAGCCGCAAGGTGGCGGTGTGGTCCCGCCACCCCGACCCGTCCTTGCTCAGACAACTGCGATGAACCCCACACACCAAAGCCTGACCCCGTCCTGACCCCCGTCCTGACCCTCTCCAGGCGCGCAGATCCTGCGGCACGCACGCGATCATCGTGGCGGAACTCTTGGGGCCGAAGCCGGGGATCGTTTCAACAAGCCTGACTTCCGTGCCGCGGTCACCCGGGCTCACGCCGTCGCCGCTTTCCCGCAGCAACCGGCGTCTCAACCACCCGCGGCGGCAACTCTTTTCACGAGCGTGCGCACGGTGGCGATCTCATCTTCGTTCACCGTGTGCGGCATGCGCGGGTAGATGCACTCGGTCACGTCGGCGCCGAGCTTGCGAAACACGGCCGCGCTCTCGCGTACGCCCGCGACCGGAATGTGCGAATCGAGATCGCCGCAGCCGAGAAACACGGGCACGCCCTGCAGCGAGCCGCCAAGTTCCCGCTCGATCCCGGCCGGGCCGATCAACGCGCCACTCAAGCCCACAACTCCGCCGAAGCGCGCGGGATTGCGCGCGGCAAACTCCAGCGCGAGACACGCGCCCTGCGAGAAGCCGACGAGCAACACGCGCTCGCGCGGGATGGATCGCGCGGCGAGCGACTCGATAGCCGCACCCACGACACCGAGCGCCGAGGAGAGATGCGGCTCGTTCTGCTCGAGCGGCGCCAAAAATCGCTGCGGATACCAGGTGCCGCCTGCGGCCTGCGGTGCGAGAAGCGCGACACCAGCGGCACCGGCGATGAGTTCCTCGCCGAGGCCCATCATGTCTTCGGCTGATCCGCCACGACCGTGCACAAGCACGATCGCCGCAGACGCGTTGTCGAAATCCGCGCCGCCGCGGAGGATTGGGAGACCTTCGTGGATTTTCATCGGCTCAGGTGGTTCCTGGTTGCGTTGCCGCAGACGTCAGCGGCGGAAGATGGGCCTCGATCTCCTTGCGAATCGGCTCGAACTGCGGTGGCAGTTTCAGCGCGCTGCCCAGCGCATCCGGCGCCTCGTCGACCGTGAAGCCGGGATTGTTCGTGGCGATCTCGAAGAGGATGCCGCCGGGCTCACGGTAGTAGATCGAGTGGAAATACGAGCGGTCCATCACGGGGCTCACGTTGTGGCCGAACCCAGTGAGCTTCGCGCGCCACGCGAGCTCAGCGGGATCGTCGTCCACGCGAAACGCCACGTGGTGCACCGTGCCGCTGCCTTGCAAACCGTGGCGCGCACCTGGCTGGCAGAGGATGTCGACAATCGACGCCGGGCCGGCGCCAGGGGCCTGGTAGCGGTAGCGGTCGCCCGACTGCCGCAAGAGCTTCCATCCCATTTGCGTGGTCAGGAGCGCTTGCGTTCGCTCGTAGCCAGCCTCGGCGAGTGTGACCGAGTGAAACCCGCTGAGCTGCATCGCGGCAGGCACGGGCGAACCGGGCCACGGCTTGAACGCAGCCGACTGGTCCGCGACCACGATCTCGAGTTTCAACCCATCTGGATCCTCGAACGCGATGAGCACCTCGTCGAAGCGCTGCATCGGTCCCCGAAACTCGACGCCGTGCTCCTTGAGCCGCGTCTGCCAATATTCGAGGCCCGCCTCGGTGGTCGCATACGCTGTCGCGCTCACCTGCCCCGTGCCGTCGCGCCCTTGCGGCGTGTCGGCAAACGGGAAGAACGTGAGCACGGAACCCGGCGTGGCCGCACCATCCGCATAGTAGAGATGGTAGCTGCCCGGGTCGTCGAAGTTCACCGTCTTCTTCACGAAGCGCAGCCCGAGCACGCCGGTGTAGAAGGCGAAGTTGCGCTGCGGATCGCCGCAGATCGCAGTGACGTGATGGAGGCCGTTGATGGCTTGATTGCTCATGAAGGTCGTTGAGTCGTGAAATACCGCTGCACCTGACTCCCACGCAGACCGGTCGTGCGTCGCCCGAGTTCCGCGGCTCGCGACGAGCGAGTCCGACAACCACCTTGCCCCGATCGCCGTTCAATTGCCGGCGAGCTTTTGCAGCCTCGCGACCACGTCAGCCTTGAGCGCATTCACATGGGACTCGGCGAAGGCAACCGGGTCCATTGCGTCGTCGTGGAAAAGCGCGGTGAGATCCATCGCGAGTATCACGCCTGTAGCCTCGTCGACCGAGTGCGAATCGCTGAACGTCGCGTTTGCGCGCCTACGCCCCTCGACGGCGAGGTCGTAGCGCTTGCCGCCGGCGATTTGCGACTCGAACACCGCGACGAGATCATTCGCGAGCGTGCCGTGCGGGTCGACTGGCAGCGCGACGCGAAGTTCGCGCGGCAGCCAGTCGAGGTCGCGCCACCCTTCGCAGCCGAGCACGCGCGCCGGCCGCGCGTCGCGCGGAAGTCGCCGCACCGCCTCGAGCGTGCGCAGCAACACCGCGACGTGCGTGTCGTGCCGGTCGGCCGGATTGTGCGTGTAGAGAACTTGAGGCCGGCAGGCGCCGAGGATCGCGGCGAGGTCGTCGACCGTGCTACGCGCACCTGACTTCACGTCGGCGCTCGGATGCGCGAGTTGAACGACGAGTCCGAACTTGCCGAGCACCGCTGCGCAACGCTGTTCCTCGCGTCGCACCGCGGTCATCTGATCGTCGGTTATCCCGGCAAATGCTCCCGAGCGTGGACTGCCGCGGCCATCGGTGACAACGACTCCGGCAAAACTGCGGTCGGCATGCCCGAAGCATTCCGCGATTCCGTGGTAGCCGAAAATCTCCAGGTCGTCCTGATGCGCGCCGATCGCGAGGTGGGTCGTCTGCGCGAGTGCTTTCCCCGGATCGTTCCCGCCGGGCACAAACACATCGGCATCGGCACGCGAGAATTGGAAGTGGGTAGGTTTCAATCAGAGAACCCTGGATCGTTTTGTGGGTCGGGGATTATCCCCGACGGTATGGCCGCTCACGTTCCCTGATGTCGGGCTTAAAGCCCGACCCACATGACAATGACCGAAGGCGCGAGAATCGCATCGTCGCGACTACTCGAGGCCAAGAATCTGCCGGCCTTCCGGCGAGATCATCTGCGGCGTCCAAACAGGATCCCAAACGATGTGCACCTTTGCCGAGGCGACGTCAGGCAAAGCGGCGATCTTCGAGCGCGCATCCTCCGCGATGACCGGGCCCATGCCGCAGCCTTGTGCGGTGAGCGTCATCTTCACCTCAACGCTGTTGCGGCCCTCGGGCGTCGGCTCGATGGCGAGGTCGTAGATGAGGCCGAGATCGACGATGTTGATCGGAATCTCCGGATCAAAGCACGTGCGAAGCGCATCCCACACCGCCTTCTCGGAAAATGCAGTGTGCCCTGCGCCCGCATCGGATTCGTCCGCCACGACGCCTTCGCCGAGCGACCCGGTATGGTCGCGCGCGATGCGAAAGAGGCCGTTGTCGGTGCGCACGGTCACATTGCCGCCGAGGGTCTGCGTGACGTAGACGTGCGTGCCCGCCGCGAGCACTGTTTCCGATCCCTGCGGGATCAAGGTCGCCGGCGTGTCCTTTTCGAGAATGACTTCGCGATTCATCCCGGGAACATCGCCCTACTTCGCCGAGATTGCGAAGGGAAACAACGCGTAGACCGACGCGGGGTCGTTGAACCGGCGCAGCGCGGCGAGTTCCTGCCGCACATGGCGCACCACGGCCTCGACCGGTCCGCCGTCGGAAAACTGCTCCATGCCGGGCTGGAACATTTCCTCGAGCGCCTCGGCAAACGACTTCTTGCGCGGAAACTCCTCGACCCGGTAACTCGAGCCGAGGTCCGCCTTCTGCGCGGCGAACTCGATGGCCTTGCCGAGTCCGCCGATTTCGTCAACGAGCCCGAGATCGACAGCGCGCTGGCCCGACCACACGCGGCCTTGCGCGATACTCTCGACGTGCGGCCGGCCGAGTTTGCGCCCGCTGACCACGCGGTCGATGAACTGCTCGTAGACGTTGTCCGTCGCCGATTGCAGCCACAACATTTCGGATTCCGTCTTCGGGCGGCTGACCGAGATGAAGTCGGCAAACTTGCCGGTCTTCACCGTGTCGAACGTGATGCCGACGCTTTCGCCGAGGCCCTTGATGTTGAACACAAGTCCCGTGACTCCGATCGAGCCCGTCACCGTTTCGGGCTCTGCGAAGATCCGATCGGCATGGGCCGAGATCCAGTAGCCGCCACTCGCGGCGTAGGTGCCCATCGAAACGATCGTCGGTTTCGCGGCCTTGAGAAGCTGCATCTCGCGAAGGATGTCTTCCGAGGCCGAGGCGCTGCCGCCGGGGCTGTTCACGCGGAGCACGACCGCCTTCACGTTCGAATCGGTGCGGAGCCGCCGCAGCTCGCGCGCATAAGTATCCGAGCCGATCTCGCCGGCCATGCCCCCACCATCGACTATCGTGCCCTCGGCGTAGACGACCGCGACGCGGTTTTGCGAGCCGCCGGGGCCCACGGCCCCGCGCACAGCGGCGCGCGTGTAGCTGACGATGTCGATCTGCGTGAACGCATCGCTCTCGTCCTGCACTCCAGTGCGATCGCGCAGCTCCGCGAGCACCTCGTCGAAATATGCCAGCCTGTCGACGAGGCCCGCATCGAGCGCGAGTTCCGCGCGCAACGCTTCGGGCCCCTCGACGATCGCCTGCAATTTCGCCGGCTCGATCCCGCGCCCGGTGGCGACTGTTCCGCGGATGTCTTCCCAAAGGTCGCCGAGAAGTTCCTGGAGTTCCTGCCGCGTCTCGGGGCTGAAGTCCTGCCGCACATAGGGGTCGTGGTAGGACTTGAACTTGCCCGCGCGCGTGACCTGCACGCCGATTCCATATTTGTCGAACGCTCCCTTGAAGAAGAGCCCCTCGCTCGCGAGCCCGGGCATCCAGACCATCCCGAGCGGGTTCAGCACGATTTCGTCTGCTGCGGACATCAGGTAGAGTTCGCGCGTGCCCGGGTAGGTGCCGTAGGCGAGCACAGGTTTGCCGGTGGCCTTGAACTCCTCGATCGCCTCGCGCACCTCGCGCAACGCCGCGAATCCCGAGCCGAGGTCGAGCGGTATCAGGTTGCCCGTGATGAACAGGCCCTTGATCCGGTCGTCGGTCGCTGCGTGCTTGATCGCATTCACGACGCTGCGCAACTGAAGCACGAACGGGCCGCCTCCCGAGCCAAGCAGCGTGCCCACCACCTG
>DATKCJ010000418.1:0-5791 GCA_035513275.1 Opitutaceae bacterium | reverse complement strand
CGCGGTCGTGTCCGAGTCGATCGCGGAGTCGCGGGCGCCAATCTCAAATTTGACTTTTCGCGACAGAATGATCGGCACGCGCTTCTCGTTGTCGCGCGCAGGCTCGAATGTCCACGCTTCCATTGCGGCGACCAAGGCAAGACCGAACTCCGGCTTGCTCGCCGACAATACCTCCGTCGCCAGGACGTTTCCGCCGGGCCCTATGACGCACTTCACTTCGGCGGAGCCGCCCTTCCGTGCGACTGCATCGTCGTAGGGATGGACTGCAAATACCGTCGTCCTCGGCTTCGGTGGCGTGGCCGTTCCTAAAGCATTCACGCCCTTCTTCTCCCGGTTCTTCTTGATAGAAAAACTTTCGACGCCTGCATCGTCGTGGAATTCAAAGATCATCGGCGCAACCACCCTGGTGTTCACCGGTCTTCCGTCGACCGTCGCCGGTTGGAATTTCCACTTCATCACTGCTTGCACCGCGGGTGCCTCGAAGAGCGGATGCGTCGACTTGAGAACCATCGGTTCACGGACATGTCCCTCGTTGTCGACTATGAACGCAATTTCCACGCTTCCTCTGTTCCTGCTATTCACCAGTTCGTGCGGATATTCCGGCGAAACCTGCTTGAGGACTTTGGCCGGCACCCCGCTCAAGTGCCGGTCTGGCGGAACCTCCATCGAAACCTTGCCGCTCTCGAATAGGATCTTCACAGAAACGTTGTCGCCCGTTCGTTGTCCAAAATGGCGCGCCGGCTCGAATTTCCACTTGCGCAGCGCCGCCTCGCAAATGATCGCCAGCCGCCCGTCCGTGGCCTGCACCGCCCGCACGTCGCGGACGCTCCCATCGGATTCGACTCTGACTATCAATGCTACCTGGCCGCCGGTGCCCTTCTCGAGCATGTCCGCCGGATACTCAGGAAGCGGCGCGCTTAACGGCCTTGCATCCCTCGACGTTTTATCCTCCGCGCGCAGGCCCGCGGCAAGAATGGCAAACAATGCGACAGCCGCAAACAGCCTGGGACACATTCCCCCTGCATGTCGGTCCGACGTCGCCGTTGCAAGCCGCACAGCGCCGGGCTTCACTTCGCGCGGCGGCGCGTCATGCTCGACTCCCACTCAATGAAGTCACTCCTCCGCTGGTGCGGTCGCATCGGTCTCGCACTGCTCGCTCTCATCGCGGTCGCGATCATCGCGGTGCTCGTCGTTCTTCGACAGGGCCTGCCCGTGACGAAGGGCGTCGTGAAACTCGACGGCCTCGGCGCGCCGGTCGGGATCACGCGCGATGCGCTCGGCATTCCGACGATCGACGCGTCGAGCCGCGTGGATGCCGCGCGGGCGCTCGGTTTCCTTCACGGGCAGGAGCGGTTCTTTCAGATGGACCTGATGCGCCGCGCGGCCGCGGGCGAGCTTGCGGCTCTCGCCGGTCCGGTTGCGCTGCGCGCGGATCGCATGTTCCGGATTCACCGCTTTCGCGAAGCAGCAAGAAGAGCCGTGGAGGCGATGAACCCCAGCGAGCGCCGAATCGTCGAGGCCTACGCGGAAGGCGTCACCGCCGGTCTCGCGCGACTCGGCTCGCGGCCGTTTGAATACTGGCTCCTGCGCGCAAAACCCGAGCCGTGGCTGCCCGAGGACACGCTCCTCGTAAATTTCGCAATGTGGCTCGACCTGCAGGAGGCGAACGGCGAACCGGATCTCTCCCGCGCAGTCGTGCGCGATCAATTTTCGCCCGAGGCAACCGCGTGGCTACTCTCGGTGGCCGATCCATTTGACGCACCGGTCGACGGCTCGGTCATCGAGGCCCCGCCGATGCCCGATCTGCCCGGAGCCGCCCGCGCGTCCACCGCCCCCGCCAACGCATCCGCGCCCGCCGATCGGCCGCACGAATCAATCCTCACCACAGCAGCCCCACTCCACTCCCTGGCCGCCCAGCCCCATCCCGGCCCACCAGCCCCAACCCTTTCCACCTTGCTCTCCCAATCCCTAAGTCAACCAATACTTGACTTGTGGTATTGGGACCGGCGGTTCGGGAGTGGGGTGTTGTCCACTGTGCTTTCGGAGGCCGATCCTGATTACCACGTTGGCAGCAACTCGTGGGCGGTCGCCGGCTCGCGCACTGCGGGCGGCGCGGCGCTTGTCGCAAATGACATGCACCTCGGCCTGCGTTTGCCGCACATCTGGTATCGAGCCGCGCTCACGGTGGGCGGTGAGCGAATCGACGGCGTTACATTGCCGGGCACTCCGGCCTTCATCGTCGGAAGCAACGGCCGCGTCGCATGGGGATTCACGAATTCCGAGATCGACACGTCCGACATCGTTATCGTCGAGCCCGATCCGGCCGATCCCAACCGCTACCTCACGCCGGAAGGTCCGATGCCGTTCGAGATTTTTCAGGAATCGCTGGCGGTGGCCGGCAGCGAAGCGGAGATTCACACCGTTCGCTGGACGCGCTGGGGACCAGTCCTCGGCACCGATCACCGCGGCCGCACGATCGCCCTCGCGTGGACGGCCCATCAGCGGGGCGCCGCGGACCTCGGTCTCCTACGGATGGAAGGCGCGCAGAACACGGGCGAAGCGCTCCGCTTCGCGCAGGAGTCGGGCATGCCCGCGCAGAATTTCATCGCGGGCGACAGTGCCGGCTCGATCGGCTGGACGATCGCCGGGCGCATCCCGCGCCGCACCGGCTTCGACGGTGCCGTGCCCAGCTCGTTTGCACTCGGAACGGCAGGCTGGGATGGCTGGCTCGCGCCCGAGGAAGTGCCCGCGATCATCGATCCCCCCGACGGCTTTCTCTGGAGCGCGAACGCGCGCGTCGTCGGAGGTGCTGCGCTCGCGATCCTCGGCGATGGCGGCTACGCGTCCGCATCGCGAGCGGCGCGCATACGCGACCGGCTTCGCGAAATGAACGAAGCGAAACCTGCTGACTTGCTCGCTCTGCAGCTCGACAACCGCTCGCTCCCGATGGATTTCTGGCGCGAACAGATCGCGAGCGTCCTGACGCCTGAGGCCGCAGCTTCAAATCCCGGCCGCGCCCGCATGCGCGAACTCGCCGTGCAATGGAACGGTGATGCGGACGCCGCTTCCGCCGGTTACCGGCTGATCCGCGAGTTCCGCCGCGAGGTGACTGAACGCGCGACCGGGGCGGTCTTCGCGCGCTGCCGCGAGGCGTATCCTTCGTTCTCCCATTACAACCTCGTGACCGAGCGAATCGTCCGTGACCTCGTGACCGCCAAGCCTTCGGCGTGGCTCCCGGCGGAACACTCGGGGTGGGATTCAGTTCTGATCGAGTCGGCCGACGCCGTGATTGAAAAGGCTGGAGGCGCGGCGGCTCTCGAGCGTCACACATGGGGCAAATTTAACCGGCTCAACATGCGCCATCCGCTCGGCCTGGCCATTCCGCTGGTCGGATCCCTCCTCGATATGCGGCGCGCGCCGATGAGCGGTGATGCGCACGCCGTCAACGCACAGCTTCGCGGCCACGGCTCCTCGGAGCGGATGGCTGTCGCGCCCGGCGCGGAGGTTGAGGGCATCCTCCACATGCCCGGCGGGCAGTCGGGAAATCCGCTCTCACCGCATTACCGCGACAGCCATCCGGGCTGGCTGCGCGGCGAGCCCACCCCGCTCCAACCCGGAGCCGCCGTGAACAATCTCTTGCTGACGCCGTGACTCGCTCCGAGATTCATCGGCGCGCACCGATGGCGCAGCACAGCCGCAACGGATGAAGAAAAAGTCCACCTACACCGTCTACTTCGCAGGCGAGATGTTCAACGCGAAGCACCTCGTGGGAAACGCCTACCTCACCGAGGCGATCTACGAGAAATCGCACGGGCGTTTCCAGTGCATCATGCCGCAGAATCTCGACACGACCGGCATGCCGGCGCGCACGATACGCGACCAGAACATCAAGACGCTCCTCGACGCCGACCTCGCCATCTTCAACTACGACGGCACCGAGCTCGACTCGGGCACCGTGATCGAGTTCCTCTTCGCGAAATTCGCCGACATCCCGGCGGTGCTCCTGCGCACCGATGTGCGGGGCGGCGGCGGTGAGCACCGCACGCAGCCGTGGAACCTCATGTCGAACTTCTACCCGCGCACCGCCACGGTGGTCACGCCCGCCTTCCCAAACTACCGCGTCGCAAACCTGAAGCACCGCAGACTCCCTGGTGCGACGCGTCTCGCAGGCCAGTATTCCACCGCGGCCGCGCAGGTTGTGTGCGACCGCACCGCCTCGCTCGTCGTCAACGCACTCGAGCGCCTGCTGCGCACCGAGCCGGTGATGCCGAAGCACCTGCGCGTCGAGGTCTACAACTGGCTCGCGATCATGCCGAGCATGCGCGGCCGCCCGAAGGAACTGCGAAAGACGCTCGAGAAGATGCTCGAGCGGAAAGTCCGCAAGGACCTGCTCTGAAGCCTGAGTTCCCAAAAGGAGGGACCACGAAACACACTAAACACACGAAAGTGGAACCGACAGCGGACAGGCGATCGATTCTCTCCTTGAGCCCTGCCCAGACACGCGAAGTTCACGCCGCGACTCATGTCCTCAAGAGCCCTTTCGTGTCTTTCGTGTATTTCGTGGTGACACTCCATCTGACGTCTGCCGCCTGACGCCGCACGCGCGCATTTCGAATCATGTCCCTCACGATCATCGACCACCCGCTGGCGCGCCACGCGTTGACGCGGCTTCGCGACAAGGCCACGCCGCCCTCACAGTTCCGGGTCCTCTGCCATCAGGTCACGCTCATGCTCGCGATCGAGGCCACGCGCGGGCTCGAGGAGCGCGCCATCGAAATCGCCACGCCGATGGAGCGCCACACGGGCAGTGAACTCACCGAGCCACTCGCCGTCGTGCCGATCCTGCGCGCAGGCCTCGGCATGGTGCAGCCGATCGTTGATCTGTTTCCCGCCGCCGCCGTCGGCTACATCGGGCTCGAGCGCGACCACGACACGGCGATTGCGCGCTCCTATTACTGCAAGCTGCCGCGCGTCGACGACAAGCATGTGCTCCTCGTCGACCCGATGCTCGCAACGGGTGGCTCAGCCGTGCGCGCGATCGACATCGTGATGGAGCGCAACCCGCGAAAACTCTCGTTGCTGTGCATCGTGTCGGCGCCCGAGGGAGTGGCTGCAGTGAGCGACAAGTATCCTGAGCTGCCGATCTTCACCGCGGGCCTCGACCGCGAGCTCAACGCTCGCAAATACATCCTCCCCGGCCTCGGCGACTTCGGCGACCGGCTCTACGGCACTTGAGCGCCGCGCCATGGCAATCGATTCCACTTTGTTACCCGCCGATCGCGTAGCGATCGTCACATGCTCAAGCCGCGGCATCGGCGCGTCGTGTGCTCGCTTGCTCGCCGCAGAAGGCTGCCGGCTCGCTCTCATGTCGCGCACGGAGCAGATTCACTCGATCGCCGCGGAGTTCGGCGCAATCGCGGTGCAGGGTTCCGTCACCGAACCTGCCGACTTGCAACGCCTCGTCGATCAGACTCTCGCGACCTACGGACGCATTGACGTGGTCGTGAATAATTCCGGCCATCCAAGCGGCGCCGAAATTCTTGAAATCACCGACGAGCATTGGAGCGATGTCTTCGAGATGTATTTCCTGAGCGTTGTCCGGATGAGCCGGCTCGTGGTGCCGACCATGCTTCGCCAGGGAGGCGGCTGTTTCATCAACATTTCCGGCGTCGGCTACAACGAGCCGGACCCGCGCTTCCCCGTCGCGGACACGATTCGCGCTTCGCTCTCCGCCTACACCAAACTCTTCGCCCGCCGGTATGCGGCCGCCGGGCTTCGGATGAACTGTGTC
>DATKCJ010000417.1:0-4243 GCA_035513275.1 Opitutaceae bacterium | reverse complement strand
CCGTGATGGCGTTTCCCTCGTGACGGGGCGCAGAATACAGGAATCAGCCCGGAAAAGTCCTTTCCGCGGGCTGATCATTTCCTTATCAAACGCCTGTTCCATTGGGTTGCCGCCCGACAGGCGTTCGATGATTCACCGTGTCTCAGATCTCGAATTCGACGAGGACCGCCGCGAAGTGCGCGTGCGGGGGAAGGCGCTCGACCTGCAGCCGCGGGTGCTGGAATTCATCGCCTACCTAGCGAAGAACCGAGAACGCTTCGTGCCGAAGGACGAACTGCTCGATGCGCTCTGGCCCGGCGTGATAGTGAGCGAAACTTCGCTGCATCGCGCCGCGAGCGTCGCGCGCACCGCGCTTGCGGAGGCGGGGTTCAAGGGCACGGTCCGCAACCGGCAGCGCCACGGCTACTCCCTGACCGTCGAAAATGGGGAAGGCGAGGGCATCGCGGACACGCCGCAATCGGCCACACTAAAGAAAGCGATCGCTGCCTATCACCGCGGTGAGTGGGAGGAGGCGATCAAGGCGTTGAAGAAAGTCGACAGCGTCGAAGGCCTTTCCGCCGAGGAGCTGCGGATCTGGGCGCACAGCGCACAGTGCGCCGGGCGTCCGCAGGAAGCGCACGGCCCGCTCGAGCGCGCGGTCGCAGCCTACGCGACGCGAGGCGACAAGCGGAACGCCGCGTGGGCCGCGATCCTGCTGGCGCAACTCAAGGTCGAATGGCGCGAGCCCGCGCTCGCGAAGGGATGGCCTCATCGCGCGGAGCGGTGGTTGAAGGACGAGCCGCCGTGCCGCGAGCAAGGTTACCTCGATATGCTCGGAGCGAGGATGGCGTTTATGGCAAACGAGCTCGAGACGTCGTTGGAGCTGGCGACGCGGGCGCGGGCCGTCGGTGAGGAGTTCGGCGATGCCGATCTCGAAGGCCTCGCGCTCGTGCACGTGGGCGAGGCAAACCTCTACCTCGGCAACATCCGGGAAGGTCTCGCCGCGATCGACGAGGCGGGCGTGTCGGTCGTGGCCGACGGGTTGAGCTCGTGGGCGGGCGGGTTGATCTACTGCGGCGTCATTTTCAGTTGCATGACCCGGGCCGACTGGCACCGGGCGAGTCAGTGGACCGAACAGTTCACGCGCTGGTGCCAGGACAAGGGCTCGGCGGGCTACCCGGGACTCTGCCGGATGCACCGGGCCGAGGTGCTCACGGTGAAAGGCGATCTCGAGAACGCGGAGAGCGAAATCCGCGGCACGCAGGAGATGCTCGCGCGACAGGCGCCGTGGGCCGAGGGCGACACTTTCCGCGTGCTGGGCGACATCCTCATGGCGAAGGGTGAGTTTTCCGAGGCGAAGAAAGCCTACGAACGCGCCGCGGAACTCGGCTGGGAGTGCCTCGTCGACCTGGCGCTTCTGCACCTCGCTCAGGACGAGGCCGAAGCGGCGCACCGGCTCCTCGACCGCGCGCTCGCCGACAACTGTTTCTCGAGCCGCAGCCGCCGCGGCCAGGCGATGCTTCACCTCATCATGGCGGCGTCCCGCTGCGGGCGGGTCGACGATGCGCGCAGAGTGTTGGCCGAGCTCGAAGGGAAACCGGATCTCGTGTCGACCTCGGCGCTCCAGGCGCTCTTCGCGCAGGCGCGCGCCGAACTGGCCGCCGCGGAAGGAGACACGATGCAGGCGATCGCTGCGTTCCGACAGTCGGTGCGCTCGTGGCAGGCGATCGACGCACCACTCGCCGCGGCGCAGGCGCGATGCCGGCTCGCGTGCATACTCGGCAAGGAAGGCGACCTCGAGGCAGCAGAACGCGAACTCGGGGCGGCGGGCGCCGTCTTCACTCAGTCCAGCGCAATGGGCCTCCTCAGGCAGTGCGACAAGCTGCGCATGAAGCTCGCGACCGCCAAGGCGGTGAGGTGAGAGGGCGAAGTAGCGCGGGTCTCTGACCCGCGTCGGCAGGTCACCGGTTCGACAGGCTCACGGTCTGCGAGAGACCTGCCCTACGTGCAAGGCATCCCACCTCCCGGGAAATTCTCCTTGCCCAATCCGCGGGGCGTCCCGCCAATGGACCGGACATGCTCCAGCCCGAGACACTTTCGCAGTTCGAGAATATCAAGAAGCGAGCCGGCTACTTGTGGAGGTTTCTTTGACGTCGAACAAAAGCAGCGCGAGATAGAGGCGTGGGAAGGCCAGATGGGCGCGCCCGGATTCTGGGACAACCACGACCGCGCGCAGAACCACATAACGAAGCTCAACGACGCGAAGCGGCTGATCAGCGGCGTCGTGGCGTATTACAAGAAACTCGCCGACCTCGAGGTGATGTTCGAACTCGTCGGCGACACTTCCGAGAGCGAGCGCGAACATTACGAGGCGGAGATCACCGCGTCGGTCGCGGCGATGGCCAAGGAGATCGAGACGATCGAGCTCGCGAGTTTCCTCACCGGCAGGTTCGACAAGAACAACGCGATCTTCAGCATCCAGGCCGGCGCGGGTGGCACGGAGTCGTGCGACTGGGCCGACATGCTGTTCCGCATGTATTCGCGATGGGCTGAGCGCAGCGGGTTCAAGCTCGAGATCGACGACGTGCAGCCGGGCGACCAGGCCGGCATTTCCAAGGCCACGATCCGCATCATCGGTCTCAACGCCTACGGATTCGCCAAGGCCGAGCGCGGCGTGCACCGGCTCGTGCGCATCAGCCCGTTCGACTCGAATGCGCGGCGGCACACGTCGTTTGCCGCGGTCGACGTGATCGCCGAGCTCGACGACGACATCGAGGTCGACCTCGCGGACGACGATCTTCGCGTGGACACCTACCGCTCCTCTGGGAAAGGCGGTCAGCACACCCAGAAGAACGACACCGCGGTGCGCATCACCCACATTCCGACCGGCCTCGTAGCCGCGTGCGAGAACGAGCGCTCGCAAGGGAAGAACCGGATCAGCGCCATGAAGATTCTCAAGGCGCGCGTCTACGAGAAGATGCAAGACGACAAGCGCGCGGAGATGGAGCGTTTCTACGGCGAGAAAGGCGAGATCGGCTGGGGCAGCCAGATTCGCAGTTACGTTTTCCAACCCTACCGCATGGTGAAAGACCTGCGCACCGGTGTGGACACGAGCGACGTCGAGGGCGTGATGGACGGCGACATCGATCGCTTCATCACATCGTGGCTCCGCGCCGGCAGCCCGCGCCACCGCAACAAGGATATCAAGATGGAGGATTGAGCGGAGCGCAGGTTTTCAACCTGCGCTTCGGGTCTCGGATCTTGGGTCTCGGGTCTCGGGACGAACCTCGAAGAGTTGAGACACGAATTGCACGAATTGGCTCGAATTTGCAGGGGCGCGCCAAGCGCGCGCCATCCAGGGTAGCGCAGGTCTCTGACCTGCGGGATCGATCTTGCGGGACATAGACGCGCCTTACGTCGAAGGGCGTGGTCGAGCCACGCCCCTACAGCGTGAATGTTGAGGCGCGCCTCTCGCCGTGAGATGCGATGAGGTAGGGGCGGCTGTCCCCAGCCGCCCTTCCGGTCCGTATTCAATCCAGTGCGCTTGGGGACAAGCGCCCCTACCTCGGAATCCTGCGAACTCCAATTCCCGGAAATTCGTGTAATTCGTGTCTCAAAGTCTTCTCCGTGTCTCTGTGTCTTTGTGGTGCAATCGATCCTCCGCTCCCGCCTTGCGTTCGACAATCCGCCGATTCTGACTTCCGTCCAAACCCATGTCCGAACTGACCTTCACCACGATTCGCGACGCACTCGCGCAGCAGGAGCTGTTTGAGGACAAAACGTGGCAGCTTTCGCCTCGCGCGTGGCCGCTCACGCCTGCGCAGCGCGAGGAGATCGAGTCGATCGGCAAGGCGGCGCTCGAATTTTACCAGGCGCTCGAGTGGCTCTACACGCGCTCGCTTGCCGGGAAGAATCTGCTTCGCAACAAGCCGCTCGTCGCGCCGTGGGTTGCGGAGTATCTCGACCGCGGCAAGCCGCCTGTCCTTCTGCGCCACGCGCGCGATGCAAGACTTCGCGGCACGACGCCGAATGTCATCCGGCCCGATCTGCTGCTCACCCACGACGGCTGGGCGCTCACCGAACTCGACTCTGTGCCGGGCGGCATCGGACTCACCGCGTTCTTGAACCGCCTCTACGGTGGCGCGACCGACGACGCGATCGTCGGTGCGAAGGACGCGATGATTGCGAACTTCCACGCCTCGCTCGCCGCGCTCACGCCGGGTCGTCCCAATCCCTCGATCGTGCTCCTCGTGAGCGACGAGGC
>DATKCJ010000416.1:0-4583 GCA_035513275.1 Opitutaceae bacterium | reverse complement strand
CTCTGCGCCACAGGTGGAAGGCGATCACGAGAAATGCGAGTCCGCCAAGAAGCTGGTTTGTCGCGCCGAAGAGCGGCCAGAGGATGAGCCCACCCTGACCGGCATTCGCAAACGACCACTCGCGGCCGCCCGGCGGCATCGCAGCGATGAACAGCGCGAAAGCGACCGCCGTGATCGTGGCGCCATGCTTGTTGCGGAAGAACGCGAAAGCCGCATGGACCGGCGAGCTGCTCGCACCGTCGGCCGGTGAAAACGTGCCTGCGATTTCCTGGATCACGTAGCGCTGCAATCGGCACGCGGTGTCGAGAGTAGTCGCCGCGAACGAAGCGACCATCACACCCATCAATGCGACCGCCCACGCCAGTGGAAGGCCGAGCGCTGCGAGGATGTTCGCCGAGCCGTCGACATAGGCGGCGACCAGCGGTCCGAGCCGCGATGACCATTCGCCGTAGCGCGAAAGCCAGGCCTCGTGCCCGACGAGAAGCGCACCGTCAGCCGCCGTCACGCCGAGTCCAAGCCCCGCGGCGCATGCTATGATCACGAGCACCGCGAGGAAACCCTCGGTGAGCATGCTGCCGTAGCCGACCATCCGCGCATCCGTCTCGCTCGAGAGCTGCTTGCTGCTCGTGCCGCTGCTCACGAGGCAGTGGAAGCCGCTGATCGCCCCGCACGCGATCGTGATGAAGAGGAACGGAAAAATCATCGGCGCGCCCTTCGGACTCCAGTTGATCATCGGCGCGACCAGCTCGAGCGCCGGCCTCTCGGCTCCCGCGGGCGCCGCACCGCCGACCACCGCCGCGACGAGCAGGCCCGCTACAATCAGCCCGAGTGCAGAGATCAATTGCAGAGCGTTGATGTAGTCGCGCGGCTGCAGGAGCACCCACACCGGCAGCACTGAGGCCACGTAAGAATAGAGGAGGAGCAGTACGACCCACTCCCACGAAGTCCACGCGGCCATCGCCTGGTTCACTGTGTGCAGGAATCCGACGTCGCCGTAAAAAACAGTCAGATACATCGTGACCAACGCGAGGATCGACGGCCCGAGCAGCGACATCCCGCGATTGCGCAGCCATAGGCCGATCGCGATCGCGATTGGTATCTGGATCGTGCACGGGAAGATCGCCGTCGGGTATTGGCGGAAGACCGAGGCAATCACCAAGCCGAAGATCGCGAGCACGATCGTGAGCGCCATGAACAACACGAAGAGAAAAAGCAGCCGAACGCGCCGGTTGATCACGCGGCCCGCGATGTCGCCGACCGTCTGGCCGTTGTTGCGCAGGCTCACGACAAGCGAGCCTAGGTCGTGCACCGCGCCGATGAAGATCGAGCCGAAGACCACCCAGAGCAGCGCCGGCAACCAGCCCCACATGATCGCAATCGCCGGCCCCACGATAGGACCCGTCCCTGCGATCGACGTGAAGTGGTGGCCGAATACCACCTGACGAGGCGTCGGAACGAAGTCCTGACCATCCTGCAACCGCACCGAGGGGCACGTGACCGACGCAGTCAGCCGGAATATCTTCCGCCCGAGCCAGCGGCCGTAGGTGTTGTAGGCAACGATGAATCCGACGCCTGAAAGAACCGCGATCAGCAGGGGTAGCATTGCGGCGGTGTCTATAGTCGCACGCCGCCCGCGAATGCAAGCACCAGCCCGCCGCGCGACACCCGTCGCGACTCACCCCGGTGAAACGCCGCAGAGGTCGGCCCACTCACCAAGCGTGCGCGACTCCAGCATCCAGCCGGGCCGTGCGGCGGCAAACGCGTCGCGCACGGTGTCGATCTCACCGGCGAGAATTCCGCTCAGCACAAGCACGCCGCCCGGTGCCACCGCGCCCACAAGACGCGTGGCGAACCGCACGAGCACATCCGCCTGGATGTTCGCAATGACGAGTTCGACCTCGCGACCGGCGAGGCCCGACTCGAGGTCGTCGACCGTGAAAACAACGTCGCCCGCGAGATCGTTGATCTCAGCGTTCTCAACGCTCACTGCGACAGCCTCGGGATCGTTGTCGAAGCCGCGCACGTCGCGAAATCCGAGTCGCACCGCTGAGAGCGCGAGGATTCCCGAGCCGCAGCCCGCATCGATCACACGCGCGTTCGTGCCGCGCGCTTCCGCGAACGCGACGAGGCGCTCGCAGCAAAGGCGCGTCGTCTCGTGGTTGCCCGTGCCAAACGCCATCCCGGGATCAAGCCACACCGCCGCGTCGCCCGGCGGCACCACGTAGGTCTCGCGCTCCCAGAGCGGCACCCAGTGCATGCGGCCGCAACGCCATGACTTGAAGTGCGCCTTGTAGCTGTCGCGCCAGTCCTCGTCGGCAAGTTCGCGGACCTCTGGCACGGCAACAACGTCAAGCGCGCGCATCGCCGGTTCGAGCAATTCCCAGGCAGAGAGCGCATCGGCGCTCGACGCGAAGTATCCGGCGAGTGCAGCCGTGCCTGCCACGCGATCCTCGAGCACCATCCACGTGCCCTCGGCGATCTCGTTGACGGCCATCTCGACCGCATCGGACGACGCACCGCCGAGTGCCACTCTCATTTCAAAAACAGCCATCCGCCAATCGGGAACCCGCCACAGTCTTCTCGCAAACGAAAATCGTGTGCGACGGAACAATGACGAAAGCGGCAGAAGACTGCCGCACTCCAAGGCCTGCGGCGCAATCCCCTGAACGCGCGAACTGCGCGCCAGCGTCTTGGACTGTCCCGGCGCGCCGGGATGCCGCCTTCGGCACACTCCTCGGCGCGCCTCCCCGCAAAGTCTGGCAATCGCCACGCGCACACACATGCTCCCACGTCCAACACGATGGCCGCCCCACCCCCGGAACGTGACCTCCTTCGCAGCGCCGCGAGCGCCGTGCAAGAAGCCGCCGAGCATCCCACGGCGTTTGGGCTTCGCCAATGGTCGGGTCTGGTGATCGGTCCGGCGTTGCTCCTGCTCACGCTCGTGACGTCGCCGCCCGAGGGGTTGAGCCTCGAAGGCTGGCGCACCGCGGGCGCCGCCGCGCTCATGGCCGTGTGGTGGATTTGCGAGTCCGTGCCGATTCCCGTTACGGCGCTCGTGCCGCTGGCGTTGTTTCCCGTTCTCCGGCTCGGCTCGATCAAGGACGTCGCGGCGCCGTATGCGAATCCGCTCGTGTTTCTCTTTCTCGGCGGATTCGTGATCGCGCTCGCGATGCAGCGTTGGGGCCTGCACCGACGCGTGGCGATCGGCATCATCGCCGCGATGGGCACCCGGCCCACGCGGATCATCGCCGGATTCCTGCTCGCGGGCGCGCTCGTGAGCATGTGGGTGAGCAACACCGCAACTGCGCTGATGATGCTGCCGATCGCGATTTCCGTCGTGGCACTTCTCCCCGCGGCGGAACGCCCCGGCGGTGCGAGCAACGACTTCGGCACCGCACTGATGCTCGCGGTCGCCTACGGCGCGACCACCGGCGGCATGGCCACGCTGATCGGAACGCCACCCAACGCGCTCCTCGCGGGATTCATGAGCCGCGTCTACGGCTACGAGATCGGATTTGCGCAATGGATGCTCGTGGGAGTGCCGGTGGCGGCGGTCGCACTTCCAGTCGTGTTTTGGATTCTCACGCGCGTTTCCTTCAAGCTCGGCCGCGACGAACTTCCGGGGATGGCGGAGTTGATCGCGACCGAGAAATCGCGGCTCGGCAGCCTGGGCCGCGGCGAGATTGCGGTCGCGACAGTCTTTGGGCTCGTGGCGCTTGGTTGGATTTTTAATCCACTTCTTTCGGGCTGGGTGCCGCTCCTCTCCGACACGACCGTCGCAATCACCGGCGCAATCGCGCTCTTCCTGATTCCAATTGATGCGAAGCGCGGCGAGTTCGTGATGAACTGGGCTGCAACGCGCACTCTGCCGTGGGATGTGCTCATTCTCTTCGGCGGCGGCCTGAGCCTCGCGGCAGCGATCCAGGAACACGGGCTATCCGAGTATCTTGGCCGTCTCGCCGGCGGGCTTTCCGGATTTCCTATCATCGCCGCCATCGCAATCGTGTGCTTCGGCATCCTGATGCTCACCGAACTCACGAGCAACACTGCCACGGCCGCAACGTTCCTACCGATCGTAGCCGCGATCGCCGTCAGCCTCGGACAGAATCCGCTGCTGTTTCTCGTGCCGACCGCGCTCGCGGCGAACTGCTCCTACATGATGCCAGTCGGCACGCCGCCGAATGCGATCGTCTTCGGCAGTGGCATGGTCCGGCTGCCACAGATGGCGCGCGCCGGAATGCTGATGAACCTCGCGCTCGTGCCGATCATCGTCGCGCTGCTCTGGTTCCTCGGCCCGATCGTCTTCGGCATCGAGCATGGCGTCCTGCCCGCATGGGCAAGGTAAGCCGCGCGCCGTTAGGTGCGCGGCTTCTGCGCCGCCACCCACGCCTTCACCTGCGTCTCGAGCACGTCGAGCGAGACGGCGCCGTGGCGCAGCACCTCGTCGTGGAATGCGCGGATGTCGAACTTCGCGCCGAGCTCGGTGGTCGCATACGCGCGGAGTTCCTTGAGTTTCAACTCGCCGAGTTTGTAGGCGAGCGCCTGCCCGGGCATCACGATGTAGCGGTCGATCTCTACGATAA
>DATKCJ010000415.1:0-2072 GCA_035513275.1 Opitutaceae bacterium | reverse complement strand
CAAAGATGCGCGTGCCCTTCGGGTTGCCGTCGTCGCCGATGATGACGACCGCGTTGTCGTCGAAGCGCAGGTAGCTGCCGTCGGCGCGGCGGATCGCGGCCTTGGTGCGGACGACGACGGCCTTGACGACCTCGCCCTTCTTCACGGTGGCATCGGTGCTGCTCTCCTTGACGTTGACGGTGACGATGTCGCCGATGCCCGCGGTGTCGGTCGTCTGGCCGACGCGGTGGATCATCGAGACCCTGCGGGCGCCGGTATTGTCGGCGACTCCGAGAATGGAACGCATCTGGATCATGGCGTGTTCTCCGTTGCGTGGGTTGCGGCGATCTGTGTGGCGGCGACGACGACGCGAAGGACGCGCCAGCGCTTGAGGCGGCTCATCGGCCGTGTCTCCATGATCTCGACCTGGTCGCCGACGCGGGTCTCGTTCTTCTCATCGTGCACGTGCACGACGGTCTTGCGATTGATGACCTTCAGATAGCGCGGGTGCGGGATCTTGTAAGGGACGGTGACCTTGACCGACTTGTCGCCGCTGCGGCTGGTGACAAATCCGACGAGGGTTTTCCGGTTGTTGCGATTGGAAGCTTCCATGGTGGCGTGGGGTCTCAAGCCGCGGTGGCGGCGGACTTCTCCTTCTTGATTGTCTCGAGGCGCGCGATGTCTTTGCGCAGAGAGTGCAGCTCGTGCGTCTTCTCGACCTGGCCTGTCTGCTTGCGCAGGCGCATGTGGAGCAGCTTCTCGCGGGTTTCGCGCAGCCGGGTTTCCAGCTCGGCGGGCGCAAGTTCGCGGATTTCCTTGGTCTTCATGTGAGTGGCGTGTGTGCGGTTCAGACGGTTCCCTCGCGCACGATGAAGCGCGAACGGACGGGCAGCTTTGTGTCTGCGAGGCGGAGCGCCTCACGGGCAATGTTGATGGAGACGCCGGCGACTTCCATGATCACCGCGCCGGGCTTGACGATCGCGACGTAATACTCGACCGGCCCCTTTCCGTGGCCCATGCGGGTCTCGGCCGGCTTCTTGGTGACGGGCTGGTGCGGGAAGATCCGGATCCAGACCTTGCCCTTGCGCTTGAGGTGGCGTGTGACCGCCACGCGGGCCGCCTCGATCTGCGCCCCGGTGATGCGCGAGCGCGTGAGGGACTGGACGCCGAATTCGCCGAAGGCGAGCGTGTTTCCCCGGGTGGCCTTGCCGAGGATCTTCCCCTTGTGGGCCTTGCGGTATTTGGTGCGTGCGGGTTGGAGAGCCATGGCGGTTCAGATCAGGAGTTCGTGTCGGCGTCTTTTTTGCAGATCCAGCATTTCACGCCGATCTTGCCGTAGACGGTCTTGGCCTCTGCGAAGCCGTAGTCGATGTTCTCGCGCAGAGTGTGCAGCGGCACGCGCCCGATGCGCTGGAGTTCGCGGCGTGCGATTTCCGAGCCGCCGAGGCGGCCGGAGCACTGGAGCTTGATGCCCTCGGCACCGAGGCTCATGGCCATCTGCATCGACTTCTTCATCGCGCGGCGGAAGGAGATGCGGCGCTCGAGCTGGAGCGCGACATTCTCGGCGACGAGTTGGGCCTCGATCTCGGGCTTCTTGACCTCCTGGATGTCGAGGAGGATCTCCTTGCCGGTGATCTTCGCGAGTTCGAGCTTGATGCCGTCGATCTCGGTGCCCTTGCGGCCGATGACGATGCCCGGGCGCGCGGTGAAGATTTTCACGCGCACGCGGTTCGAGGCGCGCTCGATAAAGATGCGCGGCACGGAGGCCATCTTCAGCTTCTCGAGAAGCATGGTGCGGATGAGATTGTCCTCGATGAGGAGCAGTCCGAATTCCTTCTTCCTGGCGAACCAGCGGGACTGCCAGTTGCGGCGGACGGCGAGGCGGAAACCGACGGGATTGGTTTTTTGGCCCATGGCGAAATTACTTTGCTGCGACTTCGGAAAGCACGATGCGGATGTGCGACATCTTCCTGCGGCGCGGCATCGCCGAGCCCTTGGCGCCGGCCTTGAAACGGCGGAGCACCGGCCCGAGCTCGACGACCGCGGAGCTCACGATGAGCGAATCCGAGGAGAGGTTCTTGTTGTTCTCCGCG
>DATKCJ010000414.1:0-10777 GCA_035513275.1 Opitutaceae bacterium | reverse complement strand
GGCATGTGCTCGAGCGTGTGCTGGATGAAGAGGGCATCAAACTTGCCGTCGAAGCCGGCGATGTCGGAGCGGTGGAGCGCGACGCCGTTGAGCGGCTCATGATCATCGGGCATGAACGGGTCGATGCCCGTCAGGCTTCGGAACCCCGCGTGTCTGAGCAACGCGAGGAAACGGCCGTTGCCGCAGCCGACGTCTAGTATGCGATCGGAGGAACGCAGCCCGAGGCCTTCTATTTCCTCGGGAACTTCCGGCCGGCCCGCGAGAGCGAGGAGGAGGCGCCCGATGGAGTTGCCGCGGCCAAGTGCGGCATCCAGCCGCATCGCCTTCAGCGATTGCTTCCACGCGGGAAGCGGCGGCGTCTGCGGCAGCGTGACGCGGAACGAATAGTAGCCTCCCGGGTAGTGCCGCGCGAGATCGTCGGGAATTTCCGAGATCTGGAGGCAGCCGCAAGAGGAGCACCGGAAGTAGGGAAACGATTCACGCGTGCCGAACATCATCTCGCGACCGGTAAACGACTCGTGGTCGCCGGAGCTTCCGCAGATGCGACACAACGCCGCGACGGTTGTCGTGGCGGTGCGGGGCGGGCGGCCCCAGCGCGCGGTCAGGCTTTGCGCCATTGCTCGGGGTTGCGCATCAGGCCGGCCTCGCGGACGTGATGCCGGTCGATGAAGTCGAGATTCTGCACGTGGAAAGACGAGAGGGCTTCCTGGTTGTCGTGCGATCCGCCCGATGACCAGATAGAACCCTGCACGCGGTAGTTGCCCGAGCGCAGGAACCCGACGGGGATTCTCAGGCTGAGCGTCGCGTCGCCCGGGTCGATGGAGTCGAAGCTGTCATTCACGACCGAGGAGAAAAGGTTCACATTGTTCGAGTCGAAGAGACTGATGCCGATGTGAAGGTCGCGCGGGCCTTCGATGTGCGCCCTCACGAAGAGCTTCACGTCGGTTTGGTTCGGTATCTCCGAGGTGCGTTCGCCGTCGAGCGACTCGATCCAGGCGTCGAGGAAACGTGGGCCCTCGGACTTCGGGTGGAAGCCGGCCTCCGTGCCAACGAGGCCATTGTAGGCGTCAATCACGTCTGTCGTGGCGCCCTTGAAGGCGACCTTGCCGCCGGCGAGCAGGACGCCCCTCGTGCAAAGTGTGCGCACGGCGGCCATGTTGTGGCTGACAAACAGGACGGTGCGGCCCTGCCCGCGGGAGACCTCCTGCATCTTGCCAAGGCACTTCTGCTGAAACTGCTGGTCACCGACGGCGAGGACCTCGTCAACAATGAGGATCTCGGGCTCGAGGTGCGCGGCGACCGCGAACGCAAGCCGCACATACATGCCGCTCGAGTAGCGTTTCACAGGAGTGTCGAGGAAACGCTCGACCTCGGAGAACGCGACGATCTCGTCGAACTTGCGGGTGATCTCTGCGCGGCGCATGCCGAGGATCGCGCCGTTGAGGTAGATGTTGTCGCGCCCACTGAGCTCGGGGTGAAACCCGGTGCCGACCTCGAGCAGGCTGGCAACACGCCCGCGCAGGCGGATCTCGCCCTGTGTCGGCTCGGTGATCCGCGAGAGAACCTTCAGCAGCGTGCTCTTGCCCGCACCGTTGCGGCCGACGATGCCGACGACTTCGCCCGGCTCGACGTCAAACGAGACGTCGCGCAGCGCCCAGAATTCGTTCTTGTTCGGCGGAGGCTGGCGGCCGCGGAGCCTCGCGAAGAGTCGCTCCGTTTCGTCCCGGATCGACGTGGCTCCGATCTGGCCGAGTTGATAGCGTTTCGACACGCCCTGAACCTCAATGATTGTCCGTGTCATTTCAGAAGATGTTCAACAAGTGCGCGCGCACGCGTTCGTCGAGGCCGGGAGCGGGCTGGAGCAACGCGTGGCCGGGTCGATTCCGTGGGAATCGGGGCGGTTGATTGCGCGACTGCCGGTCAGCATGAAACCTTCGCCCTGTCGGTTTTCCAATTGGAGATTTTCGGAGCGCGGCAGATTGGGTGAAACGATCCTGACAAATCGGATCATTCGTGGGCCGTCGTGCGGGGCGGCGACTCTTCCGTGGCACTGGGAGGAGGACAAATTCCCGTCGCGGTGCGCACGCCCCGGTCGACGGAACGAATCGTTTGATACGCCTTGAACGCGTTGCCCTTGATGAGCGCGGGCCAGTCGGTTGGAACCTCTTCAAATTTCACCTTGGGGAAATGGCAGAGGCTGTGCTCGAAGATCGCGCGGTTCTTGAAATAGGCGTTGGAATAAAGGTGGACCTCGCGACCCATCAGCGCACCGGCGACCGAGCCATGAGTCCGGTCGGTGTGGATCACCGAGTATCGCGCGACGTGGTTCAAGAGCTTCTCGGGTTCGTCCTGAGTTCCGTCGGAGGCGTCGAACACATCGCCGACCAGCGGCTTCTTCGTCGGGTTTTTCTCGGCATCGCCCCTGTAGATACTCGTGACGCCCGAGTGGGGTTGCCCGGCCCACTTTTGCACGTCGGCGTAGAAGGCGAGATCGTGCGAAAGGTGGACCTGGATGGACGGAAGGAGCGCTGTGGTTGCCTGGTAGCTGACCGCATCACGGCAGAAGATGATCGCGTTTGCGGAAAGACCATGGAGCACGGTCGTGACTTGCCGGGATCCGACATCAATGGTCGCGGGCAGGATGACGATCTGACGGAACGACCCAAGATACTGCGTCAGCATGTGGGCCATGCCCCACGCCTTGCGCCCGAGATTTCCCGCGCCATACACCAGAAGCACATCTCCGTTCGCCGGAGCAGGGTGAACAACTTCCTCCCACTCGAGGCCGAGCGTGTGAAGCAGTCTGCGGCCGCCCAGATGGATGAGGCCGTCGCCGCAATTGCCCTTGTTCATCAGGCACGTGATCTGCCGGCCCTTGAAGGCCGACAAAGTCTTGCAGAGGGCGGAATGTGGGAATTCGAGGAATGGTGGGAACATGAAATGTGCCGGGTGTATCAGCGTAACGATTCGCTGGGTTCGACCCCGCACAACTCAGACAGTGTCGACGACAGTTCGTTCGACTCTTTGGAAAAAGAGCAGTCCTGTAACGGTCACGATCACGGTGATCGCCCACGAGATCCCGTAGTGCCACGGCTCGACGGTGCCGGTGCCGAGGAACATCCGTTTGTAGATTTCGACCACGGGGGCCATCGGGTTGGCGATGGCGAGCCAGCGCCACTTGTCGGGAATCTGCGAAAGAGGATAGATGACCGGCGTCGCAAACATCCACAATTGCGTGAGGAAACCGAGCAAGTGCGAGAAGTCCTTGTATTTCGCGGTGAGCGCCGAGATCCAGAGGCCGGCGCCGAGCGCGAGCACGCCGGAGTGTATGACGACGACGGGGAACAGCAGGATCGTCGAGTCGAGGCTGAGCGGCGTGCCCACATTCCAGCGGAAGTGCGCGTAGAAAATGAGGAACACTCCGAGCTGGATGCCTAGCGCCAGGAGATTCGAGATCACAAGCGCGAGTGGCACGACGAGCCGCGGGAAGTAGACCTTGCCGAAGATCTGCGAGTTGTTCGTGAATGTGTTGCCGGTCGCGTTGAGCGTCTGCGCGAAGTAGTTCCACCCGAGCAGCCCGCACAAATAGAACAGCGTCGGCGGCACGCCGTCGGTCGGGATTTTCGCGACGCTGCCGAACACAACCGTGAAAACGAGTGTCGTGAGGACGGGCTGGATGACGAACCACGCGGGCCCGAGGATCGTCTGTTTGTATTTGGAGACGAAGTCGCGCCGCACCAGGAGGAGCAGAAGATCGCGATACTGCACGAGCTCACCCACATCGAGGCGCAGCCAACTGCGCCGTGGGCGAATAACTGTTTCAATCATGACGGTTGAGGAAATGTTGTGACGGCAGCGAGCGGCGCCCCAACTTTCGGATCCGGGGCGCGGGAATGCCTGGCACGGCTTCGCCCCGTCGCTTCCGGCGTGGAGACGACGCGGTCAGTGCTGCGAGAATGTGTTCGCTCAAAGTTCGTGCATCGCCCGACACGGAGGTCTTCCCGACGCTCCGTGAACCGGGCCGCGGTGCCGCCCGTCGGTGCAGAGCTTGAGGCTCATGCGGATCCGACGGGAAAAGTGCTCAGTGCTCACGAGGGACTGTTCGCTGCGAGCGCCGCCGCGACTTTCTCGCGGGTCTGGTCGAGAAGCTGACGTTCCTCGGGCAGAAGCTGTGCGGGGACTACCCGCGCGAGGGACTGCTCCGCTTCGGACCAGCGCTGCTTCGCGGCAAGAATCGCGCCGACGTAGAGCGCACGCTCGGGCCTCGCGCGATCCTCGGCCGGAATCTTGTTCAGGATGTCAATCGCGTCGTCGAAGCGGTTCTGTCTGAAGAACGCGAATGCATAGGTCGTGGCCTTGAACGGGCTCTCGGGCTCGCCTTCATAGGCGTCGTGCGCGAGGCGGAACGCCTGGGCGAGGTTCGTGTTCAGCAGAAGGCTGAGGAAGGCGAGGTTGTTCTTCGCAAGATCGTCTGCGGGCTTGAGCTCGATGCGGCGCTGGAACACGCGAGAAAGCGCGACGGTGTTGCCGGAGTTTCGGTTGAGCTGGACGAGGTCGTTGTAGAGTTCGTCGTCGGTGGGATCCTTCTGGAAAACGCGCCAAAGGAGGTCGAGCTTCTCGGACTTCCAGCCCCAGCGATCGGCTTGATCGAGGAGCAGCTTGTAGTTCCGCGGCTCGACTTCGGCGGCAATGACGGCGAGCTGCCAGGTGTCGCGGAATTCCTTTTCCTTGTTCTGCGCGCGCATCGCGTAGGAGAGGAGCGCAAGTCTGTAGAACTCGGCGCGGTCCCACTTCGCGGCCTTCATCTTCTCCTCGAGAGTCGCCCAGTCGCGGGAGTTGAAGAGCGCCTCGCTCATGCGCATTGCGATCTCGGGCCGGGCAAGAATCTCCTCGGGGAGGCTTTCCAGCCATTGCTCGGCGTCGGTGAACATCCTGTTCTGAAGGAGAAAGTCGGCGAGCATCTGTGCCTTGGAGGCTTCTTCCTCGGCCTCTCTTTTCACGGACTCGAGGTCGCGCGCAAATTCGTGTGTGCCGAGCATCTTCTCCGCAGAGAGGATCATCAGGCGGTCGGCAAACGTGGCGTTGAAATCGGACTTTAGCTGGGCGGCGAGTTCGCGCACCTCGTCCTTGCTGGAGAGTCGCATGGCGGAGCCGAGCAGGAGGCGGAGCGCGGCGATCCGATGATCGCGGTTGTCGAGGAGCGCGCGGAGTTCCTCACTCGCCTCGTCGATGGCGAGCAGATCAGTTCCTTTGAGGCGGATGCCCGCAAGATCGATGCGCGCGGGGATGTCGTCCGGAGTGAGTTTCAAGAGCGCCACGAGCAACCGCTCGGCGAGCTTGATATTGTTGCCCGCGCGCGCGACGTCGGCGGCCAGCCGGAGTACATCGGGCCGCTGCCGCTCGGACTCTGGAATCAAATTGAGCTGTTCGCCCGCCTCGCGGATTGCGCGATTTTTGAAAAGGACGGTCGCGAGACGGAGCCGGTTGTCGATGTTGCCCGGTTCGAGCGAGAGGAGCTGCTGAAGGACGAAGGGCGAGTTCGCACCGCCGAGTGCATCGGCCACGCGTAGGCTCGATTTCCACGCAGGGAGGCTGCGCGGGTTTGCGCGGATGATCTGGCGGAGCAGGAGGTTGGCCTCTTCGAACTGGCCCTCGGCGATGCGAGTGTCCGCGAGCTCGAGAAATCTATTCTCTCGCCAGTCCTTGTAGATCGGCCAGGCGATCCACTTGGCGCCGGCGTAGCCGATCGGGAGCAGGAGGAGCACAAAAAGGCCCAATGCCCACGGGCGCCGGAGCAGATGAAGGGCGCGGGTAATTTTCGAAGGTCGTCTCTGGGTCGTCATGGGGGCCTCAGGTTTGAATGGTGATCATTTGGGAAAGCGTGCGTCGAAGCTCCTGCTCGGCTTCCTCAAGGGAGGCGGGGCCCGTTATGGAGATGCCGAGAATGCGCTGGCCAAGATTGCGGCGGCCCTCGAGGGCGTTGCGGATCCGGCTCGCGCGCGAGAGAGGCTCAGCGGCCCGAGGTGCTGCATTCGAATCGGGACGGTCGTCGAGCAGGCAATGGAAGACCCACGATTGGCGGGAAGGTGACGCAAAGATGTAGGCGTGGAACGGCATCGGCAGTCCTGGCACGTCAATGGTCCGGACACCCTCGTCGCTCACCAGTTCCAGCCCGGAGGCCGGGAGGCAGACGTCGGGTGTGTGTGCGGAGGCGAGATTCTGTGCAACGCGACCTGGCTCCCAGCGAAGGTAATACGCCGTCCAGCGGTTGCCGGCGGGAGATGTCCATGTGGCGGACTTGCCTTCGTTGTATTTCAGGATCGTCCAGGTGCGCTCGGTGAATTCCTGGGTCTTCAAATCCTTGGCGTTGCTCGGCCAATCCGCAGTCCACTTCACCGCCGGCGGAAGTTCGCGCTCGCGCAGATTGAACCAGACTAGGGTTCCGATCTCGGCCGCGATGCCTGCAGCGAGCAGTACCAAGGCGAAAGCGAGCTTGGGTGCACGACCGCGCGGCACCGGTTGGCGCCCGGACTTTGCATCATCCTTCTTCGCGTTTCGATTCATGAAGAGGGCGAGCAGCCACAGGCCGGTGATGCAGCAGGCAAGCACTGCAATGCCGAGTGGATCATGCCAAGCGTCGAGGCCTTCGCTGCCGTCGCGGCCGCCGACATACGTGAGGATGAGTGTGCGGAAGAGATTGAAGACAAACGCCAGCGCGAAGCTCGCGAAGACGAGGATTGCGCGCCGCCAGTTTCCCATGCGGTAGAATTCGCCGAGGAACAACGACATCATGAACGCTGTTTGCAGCGATCGGATTCCGCTGCACGCCTCGTCGACCCCGACGGATTCATTGCCGATGAGGATGACGTTCCCGATCGCGAGCGCGGGGATGTTGCATAGTGTGAGCGTCTCGGCCGTGAGTGTGGCGTTCACCAGCATCAGGTTTTGAAGCAGAAAGTTCTCAACGGGCACCGGCCATGGAACCGACGTGAAGATGAACAACACCGGGAACCCGAAGTGCAGCAGCCACGGCCGGCCGCCTACGTGGTGCACGAGACCCAGCGTGACGACGACCCCAAGTATCACGAACAACCAGCTCAGCATGATCCAATCGGGGTTGGCCTCGCCAATCAAACGAAGGGGAGGGTAGCCGAGCACGAAGACCCCCGCGACGACTGCGAGAATGCCGGAGCCTCCACTCGGACTCGGCGCCGGCCGAGAGGTCCAGCGCTCCCAGAAGAGATAACCGGCGAGTGCCGGTATCGACCAGCCGTAGGTGTAGAGCGGGTTGACCGTCCACTCCAGGCGAAGGTGATTGAAGACTGCCAGCCAGAGCGCAGCGATCGCGACCGCAGGAAATCCGATGTTCAGCGGACTTTTGGATGCACCGACGGGAAGCATGTCATCAGAAACTGCAGGCATGGCTGGGTGTGGACGTATAACGTATCCAGTTTTCGTAGTGGAGCTTAGACCGTAAACAAAAATACCGGTATTCGAGGGTATTGACCGTGATTTTACGCCACTGGTCAAACTTTGCCAGAATTCATGGGATTGCACACCGGACTGTGTGAAGCCGGCATCCGGGATTGGGTTGGAAATGCCCTGCGCAAAATGGGTGCAAGCAGTCGGGCAACTAGGGTCCGCACCCGATCCCTTGGGAACCCCTTGTCGGATAGGCTGTTTGCGTGATTCCAGCCATATTCCCACGTTCGATTGTTCTCGCAGCAGTCCTTGCATCAACTCCCCTGTTCGCCGGTTTCCGTGAAGATATCGGATTCGTTGAGCTACAGGCCACCGCCGGCTCATTGCCGAACGGTTCCTCGATAAAGATCGCGCACATCGAGTATGTGCGCGACGGAAAATGGGCCCCCGAGGTGGCTGGTGAACTCGCAGGCAAGGCGATCACTTACTCGCCGGCGGCCCCGGCGGGCTACTCGTACCACGGTGACGAAGTCGGGCGTGTGTTTTACGGCTCGAGCAGCAGCATCATTCCCGGCGTCAGCCAGATCCGCGCCTTCGAGGCATGGAACTATTTTGATTCCTCGCTGAATACCGCAAAAGGCATCGCCCCCGCGGCCGCAGATTGGGACGTCGAGAACCATAGCTACATTTCCAGCTCCGGCCTCACCACCAACGAAGGCGGGCGACGGTTGGACTTCCGCATCGACCGCGACGGCGTCACCGCAACCGTCGTTCTCGAGAACGGCACGGGAGTCGTCCCGCCGCTGTTCGGCAACACTTACAACACGATCGTCGTCGGCTCCTCGACTGGCAGCCACAGCCTCGGCGGCACAACCCGCGAGGTCAACGGACGCCTGAAGCCCGACATCGTGGGCACGGCGAACTGGACGAGCTACGCCGGGCCGATCGTCGGCTCCTCCGCAGGATTGTTGATCGCAAAGACGAAGGCCGACACTTCGCTCGCGATGGCCAAGCGCCCCGAGGTGATCAAGGCCCTGCTGATGGCGGGAGCCACGAAGGACGAGTTCCCTTCATGGTCGCGCTCCTCGACCGCGCCGATCGATCCCATCTACGGAGCAGGCGAGGTGAACGTGAACAATAGCTACGGAATCCTCGTTGCGGGCCGGCAGCCAGCCTCGTCGTCCTCTATCCGCTCCAGCCGCGGATGGGACCTCAACTCCGCCGGCCAAGGCTCGAGCTTGCACTACTTCTTCACAATCGGCTCAGGCCAGACCGGGACGGTCTCCGCCGTCCTTACCTGGCACCGCAATGTTTCACCCATCAATGGCGCGTGGAATCAAGGCGTGAGCGCATCAGTCGACAACCTCGACTTGCGGCTCTACCGAGCCGATCCGCAGTTCCAGGTGGGCGATTTGTTGCAGGACAGCGTTTCGTCGATCGACAACGTGGAACACGTCTTCTTGCGCGATCTCGCAGAAGGGACGTATGCGCTCGTGGTGAGTTCGGTCTCTGGCTCGAAACAGTTCGGACTCGCGTGGAATGTCTCCGGCGTGACAAGCCAGCCGCCAACCGTGACGGCGCCGGCGATCACCACGCAACCCGTGGCGAAGACCGTGAGCGAGGGCTCTTCAGCGTCGTTCAGCGTGGCGGCATCCGGCACGTCGCCATTTACCTACCAGTGGAAGAAGGACGGGGGCGCGATTTCAGGTGCGACTGGCAGCTCGTTCTCGATCACGTCAGCGACGCTTGCCAACGCGGGCACCTATACAGTTGTGGTCTCGAACAGCGCCGGCTCAGCGACCAGCAACGGCGCTTTCCTCACTGTTAACAGCGCAGTCACTGCGCCAGCGATCACGTCGCAACCGTCGGCCGCCTCGGCTTCAGAAGGCGGCAGCGCGACTTTCAGCGTCTCGGCGTCGGGCACGTCGCCGTTCAACTATCAGTGGAGGAAGGACGGTGTCGCGATTTCAGGCGCGACTGGCAGCTCGTTCTCGATCACGTCAGCGACACTCGCCAACGCGGGCACCTACTCTGTCGTGGTTTCGAACAGCGCGGGCTCTGCGACGAGCAACGGCGCTTACCTCACGATCAACTCCTCGGTGGTCGCGCCGACGATCACCACCCAGCCGTCGCCAGCCTCGGCGATCGAGGGCGGCAGCGCGACATTCAACGTCTCGGCGTCGGGCACGTCGCCATTCAGTTACCAGTGGCGAAAGGATGGCGTCGCGATCTCCGGTGCGACCGCGTCGAGCCTGTTGCTGAGTTCGCTCACTCTCGCGCAGTCCGGCACGTATTCGGTCGTCGTCAGCAACTCCGCCGGAAGCGCGACGAGCAACGGCGCCAGCCTCACTTTGAGTGCATCGGTCGCGGCACCGACGATTACAACGCAGCCCGCGGCGATATCGGTGATCGAAGGCTCTTCAGTATCGTTCAACGTCTCGGCGTCGGGCACGTCGCCGTTCAACTATCAGTGGCGGAAAAACGGTGTCGCGATTTCAGGCGCGACTGGCAGCACGTTCTCGATCACATCTGCGACACTCGCTAACGCGGGCACCTACACGGTCGTGGTTTCGAACAGCGCGGGCTCGGCTACGAGCAACGGCGCCAGCCTCACCATCAATTCGTCAGTGGTAGCGCCCACGATCACCACCCAGCCGTCGCCGAAGTCGGTGGCGGAGGGCGCGACGGTTTCTTTCAGCGTGATCGCGTCGGGCACAGCGCCGTTCACTTATCAGTGGCAGAGGAATAGCGTCGCGATCGTGGGTGCGAACGGTAGTTCGTTCTCGATTGCTGCAGTCACGCTGGCCGATGGAGGCAGCTACTCGGTCGTCGTCACGAACAGCGCAGGCTCTGCGTCTAGCAGCGCCGCATTTCTGACCGTGAATGTTGTGGCGGCGGTCGCTCCGTCGATCACCACCCAGCCGTCGCCCGTTTCGGCGATCGAGGGCGGCAATGCGACATTTAACGTCTCAGCGTCGGGCACGTCGCCGTTCACCTATCAGTGGAGGAAGGACGGAGTCGCGATTTCAGGTGCGACGGGCAGCTCCTTCTCGATCACGTCAGCGACACTCGCCAACGCGGGCACCTATACGGTTGTGGTCTCGAACAGTGCCGGCTCCGCGACCAGCAACGGCGCCAGCCTCACAGTCAGTGCGTCGGTTGCGTCACCGACAATCACAACGCAGCCCGCGGCCATATCTGTGATTGATGGCTCCTCAGCTTCGTTCAGCGTGACTGCCTCCGGCACGTCGCCATTCAACTATCAGTGGCGGAAAAACGGTGTCGCGATTTCAGGCGCGACTGGCAGCTCGTTCTCGATCACGTCAGCGACACTCGCCAACGCGGGCACCTACTC
>DATKCJ010000413.1:0-5388 GCA_035513275.1 Opitutaceae bacterium | reverse complement strand
CGGCGCGAAGGAAATTCCCGGCGCGCATGGTGGCATCGACGGGCTCGACCATTTCGAGAAGTGCGTGCGCGTCGACCAGTCGCCGATCGGCCGCAGCCCGCGGTCGAACCCGGCGACGTTCACCAAGGTCTTCGACCAGTTGCGCGACTTGTTTTCGAAGACTCCGCTTGCGCGGGTCCGCGGCTACAAGCCGAGCCGCTTCAGCTTCAACATCCGCGGCGGCCGCTGCGAACGCTGCCTCGGCGACGGCCAGATCCGCCTCGACATGCTTTTCATGGCGGATGCGTTTGCCGACTGCCCGTCGTGCGGCGGCGCGCGCTACAATCGCGAGACGCTCGAGATCAGGTTCTATGGCCACACGATCGCCGATGTGTTGCGCATGACAGTGCGCGAGGCGCTCGAACTATTTCGGAATTTCCCGAAGATCATGGAGCCGCTCGGGACGATGGATGCGGTCGGGCTCGGCTACCTGCAACTCGGCCAGTCGGCGCTTACGCTTTCCGGCGGCGAGGCACAACGCCTGAAGCTCTCGCTCGAGCTCAGCCGCCGCCAGCAGGGCAAGACGCTCTACGTCCTCGACGAGCCCACGACCGGCCTGCACTGGATCGACATCCAGCGGCTCGCCGACCTGCTCTTCAAGCTGCGCGACGCGGGCAACACCGTGATCGTGATCGAGCACAACCTCGACCTGATCAACCTCGTCGACTGGGTGATCGACCTCGGTCCCGGCGGCGGTCGCCATGGTGGTAAGATCCAGTTCGAAGGCACGGTCGCCAGTCTCGCCGGTGCCGCCGGCACTGCGACGGGCCGCTCGCTCGCGACGTGGATGGCGCGCGCAACTACTCGCCGAAAGTAGCTGCCGAGGTAACGAGGCAGTCCGTGCGGCACGGGATCATCCCCGCTTCGTTACCTCGGCGGCTACGATCGGTCTGCGTTTCCACCTCCTTGGCACACGCTGAAATCTTTCCGCAACTTTCGCGGGGAGCCGTGTGTGTTGATGGAGGCAGCCAAACCGGGCGCGCCCAAGAACCCAACCCATCGAATCACATGAACAACCGCATCAAATTGCTCACCGTCGCGACACTCGCTGTCGCATTCGCCATTCCGGGATTTGCCGCCAAGGATCCGGGCCAGGTCGATTTTGGCACCATGCCCTCAGCCGCGGGACGCCAGTTCGTCGAGGTCAACCTTCAGCCGAACCTCATCTCGCTCGCCGCCAAGATTGTCAGCAAGCAGGAGCCGCAAGTCGCCGAGCTTCTCAGGAACATCAAACACGTCCGAGTGAATGTGGTCGGCCTCGACGACACGAACCGCGGCACAGTCGACCAGAAGATGCAGGCGGTTCGCGCCGATCTCGAGTCGCGCGGCTGGTCACCCGTCGTCACTGTGCGCGATGAAGGCGGCGAAAACGTCAACGTCCACATCAAGACCGGCGAGAACGATGTCATCCAGGGCCTCGTCGTCACCGTGATCGGCAACGACAACGAGGCGGTCTTCGTGAACATCGTCGGGGAGATCAATCCCGACCAGATCGCCGAGATTGCGAATCGCTTCGACATCGAGCCGCTCAAGAAGATCCGTATCGAGCAGGGCGAATAACCTCCAACCAATCGCATAACGATGAGCGCCCCGAGCCGTCACCGCGTCTGGCCTTGGATTCTCGCGATCCTCGGCACGATCTGCCTCCTGCCGGTCGTGATTGTCGCCACGCACATCGGTCTCTCCAGTGAGGCCCGTGTGCTTCGCGACGAGTTGAAGACCGCGACCGGCTCGACCTGGTCGACCCGCGTGCAACTCAGCTCGGGGCCGCTTCTCATTCCGGCAGCTCGCGCTGTCGTGTCGTTCTGCAACGTCGATGAGGATGCGCGCAGCGCGCTCGCGGCCGTGCGCTCGGCAAGCGTCGGCGTCTACGAAATCGACGAGGCCGGCGACTCGCCTGGTCTCGGGGCCGGGCTCGCCTCGCTCGATGCGCGCTTGGGCCGCAACGGCTGGGAGCGTCTCATCACCGTGATCGACAACAAGGAGAACGTCGTCGTCTACACGAAGGCCGGTGGCAATTGGGACAGCAAGGTGCGGGTCTGCATCGGCGTCGTCACCGGGAGGGAACTCGTCGTCGTATCGGCCACGGTTCGCCCCGAGGCACTCATGCCGCTCATCGACAAACATCTTCAACAGGCGAAACATCGCCTGTAGAGTTCGCCCTGGAGCGGGCGAGAGGGAGGGCGCAAAGGCGGCTTGCCGCTTTTGCGCTTTTTCATTTGGAGCGGCGAGCCGTAGAGTCCCGCAGTGAACGCCGTCCCTCGCATCGCACACCTCGACGCCGATGCATTCTTCGTCGCAGTCGAGCAGGCGATCGACCCGTCGCTGCGTGGCAAAAAGGTCGCAGTCGGCGGCCGCACACGCGGCATCATCTCGTCGGCGTCCTACGAGGCGCGCGCCTGCGGAGTCTACACGCCGATGCCATCGTCGCGCGCGCTTGCGGTCTGTCCCGACCTCATCCTCGTTCCACACCGGTCCGGCGCCTACGGCAAGGTTTCCCACCAGTTGTTCGACCTTTGCGAAACGCTCACGCCGGTCGTCGAGCGTCGCTCCATCGACGAAGGCTATCTCGACCTCACACCCTGCGCGCACAAAACGCCGGAGATTGCCACCGCGGCCGTGAAAGCTCTGCAACGCCGCATTTGGGACGAACTCGCCATCAGCGTCTCGTTCGGCCTCGCTTCGAACAAGCTCGTGGCGGGAATCGCCAGCAAGCTCAACAAGCCCCGCGGATTCACAGTCGTCGAACCGGGTGGAGAGGCTGCGTTCCTCGCGGCACTGAAGATCGGACGCCTTCCGGGCGTGGGCACGAAGACTGAGGCCGAGTTTAACAAGCGCGGCATCCGCCTCGTGTCCGATCTGCTCGCGCTCTCAGACGACGAGCTCGCCGCTTTGCTCGGTCGCGGCTGGCGTGAGACCGTCGCGAGCGCGCGCGGGATCGACGATTCACCCGTCGAGACGAGCGAAACCGACGCGAAGAGTTACTCCACACAGGAAACCTTTGGCGAGGACATCGCCGACCGCGACCGGATCGAGCGCGAGCTGAAACGGATGATCGATGAACTTATCCCAAAGATCCGCGCCGACGGAAAACGCGCGCGCACGATGACCGTGAAAGTGCGCTACCCCGGCATGGAGGACAGCTCGGCGGCACATTCGATTGCGGAGGCGAGCGATCTCGAGACGGATTTCTACCCGCAAGTCGCGCCGCTCATGCGTGCTGCGTGGAAGTTGCGCAGGCCGCTGCGACTCGTGAGCGTTAAATTTTCCGGCATCGAGTATCCCAACGGGCAGTTGCACATGTTCGCCGCGGACGAAGATCGCCGCCACAAACTCGCCGCTGCGCTCGACTCGCTTCGCGAGAAGAAGGGCGCGGGTGTCGTCTTGCGCGGGCACCAGCTTCAGCGGCCGCCGCCTCCGAGGTAGCGCGCCCATCTCCGAGGGGCGCGACTCTCGCTCCTCTCGGCCCGTTCGACAAGCTCAGGGCAGGCGAGAGGAGCGCTACCTTTCGGATTCAGATCGAGGGGTAGCCCGATCTTTCCGAGGACGGGTGCTTCCGGTATCAGGGACAAACGGCAAACTTCCCTCTTGTCGCTCGCCACACCGCCGCTAGAGAAGCGGGCTGCGGTGCCGATCTACGAATACTACAGTCCCGACAACAACCGAATCTACCAGTTCTTCGCGAAGACGGTGGCGCAGGGAAAGCAGACCCCGAAGTGTCCGGACAACCCGGCTTTTCGAATGGAGCGCGTCATGTCGTCTTTCGCGATCACCGGTGGCGGCAAAGCCGAGGGTGAAAAGTCTGAAGGCGAAAGTGAGTCCGCCGACGGAGGAGCCGACGACGCCGAAGACCCGCGGATGGAGGCGGCGTTTGAACAACTCGAACAAGAGATGGCGGGGGTCGACGAAAACGATCCGAAGTCCATGGGCCGGATGATGCGCCGCATGTCCGAGCTCACGGGAGAGAAACTCGACGGCGAGATGGAGGAAGTCGTGCGCAAACTCGAGGAAGGACAGGACCCCGAGACGCTCGAAGACCAGCTTGGTGATGCCTTTCCAGACGATGGAGCAGCCGCCGAAGGCGGACTCGGCCGCAGACGCGCGCCGACACGCGATCCGAATCTCTACGACTACGATTGAGTGGGAGTAGTCGGGTTGTGGCCACGCTAACGCGGAGACCATCCCAGTTTCACTCTGCGTAGCCGCCCTCCGGCCAGCCCGCGCGTTACCCCCGCAATCTCCGTGAAATCCTGAAGCCAGCGTTCTGTAACGGTCGTTACAGAACGCTGGCTTGGCGTTTGCGGCACTATTCCGTTGCTTGGCGTCGTGCGCGGGTGTGCGCTTGGCGATTGTGAATCGAACGGAGCTTGAGAGACGAATCGGGGTGGGGAAGACGGCGACCCTTGCGCAGCGCGAGCGCTTTATGGGCGATTTCGGACGTGCGCTGAGTCACTGGAAGACCGACGGCACGCGCGTTACAGATTCCGATCTCGCAATCTCGGCATCGATGTTCGCTGCGCTTTCGACTGAGTTTCCTGGCGACCAGTTCTTCAGCGAGGAGTCGGCACAGGTGTCCGGTCCTGTCGCGCGGACTGCCGAGTGGTCGTGGATGCTCGATCCGATCGACGGCACGAACAACTTTGCGCTCGGGGTTCCGATGACGGCTATTTCTCTCGCACTGCTGCACGACGGAGTGCCCGCTTATGGGTTCGTCTACGACTTCGGGCGTCGTGCGCTGCTGCACGGCGGTTCAGGTATGGGAGTGCACGAGGACGACCGTCCGCTTGCCAACGGATTCGGCCGGAGCGGAGTCGACAAGGTCGTCGCAGTGCACACGCCGCTCGACGACCGACATATCCCCGGCCTGCTTGCGATCGTGAGTCGCTACAAACTGCGCGCGTTCGGCAGCGGTGCGCTGCACCTTGCCTACGCATCACTCGGCATGATCGACGCGTGCCTCGACTTTACGGTGCGTGTGTGGGACATCGCGGCGGCCGCGGCTTTCTGCGGCGAGACCGGCGCCGAGATGCACTTTTTCAATGGGAGTCCGTTCCCGTTGCAGCAGTTCGACCTCAAGATGACTCCGACGCGCTACCTCGCGGGAAGTCCGCACGCGTGCGCGGAGATTCTGGCGGCGTTCAAGGCGGCGGGGTGGGAGCCGTGAGTGGAGCAGTAGGGCGGGTCTATTGACCCGCCTAGGCAGGTCAAAGACCACAGTCATCCCACAAGGGGATGAAACAGGTGCGCGAGCGAGTTGGCCACGAGGGAGAACCTCGCGCAGCGTGACTTTGGTTGATGCAGGATTTTTGTGCAGGGTGGCGTTTGCGTGCGTGTTTTTCCCCGGTGCTG